>DYPP01000002.1:87234-90809 GCA_020719845.1 Treponema denticola
AGGTCCCGGTTCCAGCCGTATTCGAAGACGTAGTCGGCGGAAGCGGTCAGGAATCCAAAAGGAATCGGCAGGGTCCAGTTCAGGCCCGCCCCGGCGGCCAGCCGGGTATCGATCACGTCCTGGGTCAGGAAGCGGGTTTCATAGTGGAAGGTGGCTTTGGTATCATCATCGTAGCCGTCGTCCAAAATCGATCCATCGTTGGGATCGTCGACCAAGGTACCAGCATCCTCATCCGCCGAGGCATTGCCGTGCCGGGTCAGGTAGCCGGAAAGGGAAAGCTCCAGCCCCGCGGGCATTCGCCAGGAGCTGCGCACCGAAAACCGGTCCGAGTTGGGTTGGAGGTCCGTGCCCAGGCCCGCGCCCCGGTGGGTGTAGTTGTAATAATTGGGCTTTTCTGCCACGTACCGGTCATCTTCGCGTTCGCCGGTGATGTGGGTGTACATATAGGGCATGACGGCGGTGTAGTCCGCGGCCAGGTCGACCAGCGGACTTTTTTCCGGCGCGCAGCGCAGCCCGAGTTCCCCGGCCAGTTTGTACTTGGTGTCCAGCTTGAACGCAACGACGTCGTTGAAGTTGAGATCATCCACGTAGACCTGACCCAGCAGCTGCAGGGCCGGCGCCGCGGTCCACCGCCCGTGCAGGCCGAACAGGGAATTGTCCTCAAAGCCCGCCATGGACTGGGCGGCGAAGTACTGGTTGAAGGGCGCCATGTAGAGCATTTCCCAACGCCCCCCCCAGACCACGGATTCAAAAAAGCCCAATTCCAGGTTCTTCCGGGGCCGAAAATCGAAGCTATGCAGGATCAGGTGCTTGTCCGGGTACTGGCCGTCGCCGTAGTCGTCGGTGGCGGCGATTTCCAGCAGCAGCACCCCGATGGACCAGGTGTCCCGGCGGTAGTTGAGGCTGAAATGCCCCGCCCGCCCGGCCTGGGCGCCGACCACGATGCCGTTGTCGAAGAAGGGGCCAAAGGAAGTCCGGTTCAGCCCGGCCTGGAAGTACAGGTCCGCCGTACCCACCGCCAGGGCAGAAGTCCAGTCCTGCAGCACGCTGATCGGGCCCACCCCCGCCCAATCCGCTACAAAGTCCGGATACGGCGAATAGGCTCCGGGAATCTGTTTCTCTTCCCCCGGCTCCCGGAGCGTGCCGTAGATGGCCAGGGAATAGGAAGCGCTGGCCAGCGGCTCGAAGCGGAGGGTGCCGTCCACCGTCGGCGCGCCGTAGGCGGAAGCGTCGCTGCCTTCACCGAGCAGGGTTCCGGTGACGCCCACGTGCGCGGACCGGGCTTCGGGAGCCAGGGCGGCGCGGTAGGCCTGCGCCTTGGCCCGGGCGGAAGCATCGCCTGAGTCGGTTACCCGGGTCAGCAATTCATCCAGCAACTGGGCCGGATAGGGCCGGATCGGCGGCAGCGAGGCGATGTACCCCCGCACCGCCCAGCGGTCCAGGTCGGTATAGATCGGATCGTTGGGATCGTGGATGACCTGGGCGAACAGTCCCAGGGAGACCACCAGCAGCAGCGCCGTCGCAAACCCTCGTTTCATATATTCCCCTTAAAATGCGTATTGGACGGAAAATCCCACCTCCGCCCCGGCGGCGGTGGCTCCCGGATCGTGTTCCGCGTTCCAGATCAAAATACCCGCCACGTACGTTCCCAGGGTCAGGCCCAGCATCGGTCGCCAACCGGCTCCCGTACTGGCGATGATCCGGGTTTCCGCGGTCCCGCTGGGGGTGCTCAAGGATGAGCTTTCCCCTCCTTCGGTCCAGTCCCACAGAATAACGGCGTGTTCACCCTTGGCGGCCAGCGTCAAGCCGCAGGATAACGCCAGCGGCTCCCGGGAAAAGTCGGCCCCCAGGTACAGCAGGGCCGTATCCCGGCCTTCCGGGTGGCCGATCCAGGCGTAGCGCAGCGCCTTGGAATCCAGTTCCGACAGCCGGCGCATCCAGATGAAACTGGCGAAGGGGCTGGAAAGCTGGTAGGCGTAGGGGTCGGTGTAGACCGCTTCCAGGTTGAAGCGGGAGCGCCAGCCGCCCAGGCTCCGTACGTACTCCAGACCGCCCAGATATCCCAGGCCGTTGGGGCTGGCGGCGTCGGGCCAGTTTTCCAGTTCGTAGGGCGTGGCGTATTCGTTGAGCGAGAATTGCCCGTAGAACGCCAGGGACGGAACAATCGCCCACTCCAGGTCCAGCGCAAAGAGGGATCCCACCATGTCGCCGCCGTCCCCCCAGGAAGGATAATCCCGCCAGGCAAAATAGGAATGGTACATGGTCAGGGGATTGAGGAAGCGCAGTTCCGGGGGAGAATTACCGACCATCACGCCCTCGCCGATGCCGACGGAGAGGCGGCGCCAGAAGCGGAGGTCGAAGCGGTGCAGGTAAAAATAGCGCTGGACCGTAGAACCCAGGGCGTCGTCCGATTCGGCGGCAGCGTCGGCGAACAGGTCGGCGGTAGCCAGAGGCATCTGGGCCACGAAGAGGGAATACTTGAAGTTGGGGGAAAACAGGGACAGCCGGGCAAAATCGTAGTAGTCCGGCGTATCCGACAAGGCCAGGTTCCCGGTTACCCCGGTGCCGAAGGACGCCTTGTCCCGACCCAGCTGGAAGCTCCACCAGGGCCCGCCGGAAGAAACGAAGGCCCGCAGGGGCATGTTCAGGTCCAGCAGCCGGGTCTCGTAGGGGACGTTGGTACCCCACGGGCTGCCTCGATCGTCGTAGAAAGTCGGATCCGTCCGCAGCACCAGAGCCCCGGCGGCATACATATTTTCGCCGAAAAAGAATTCCAGGGGCAGGGAAATGAAAGACGGAGCCGCCGCCTCCCGCCGGGTCCAGGCCAGGTCGGGATCGGTCCGGAATCGTCCTTCCAGCGCGGTTTGCGTGCCCCAGGAGAACCCGAACAGACCGTCCCGCAACCGCGGTTCCGGAGACAGGGTGACCATTATTTCTTCATAGGCGCGGCGCCCGGCGGCGGAGAGACCTTCCGGATCGATTCCTTCCAGGATCTGCAGCGCTTCGTCCCGGGAAAGGGGCGGGGTAAAAGACAGCAGGCTGCGTCCCGATTCCCGGGCGACGTAGCGCAGTTGATCCAGAACCGGATCCCCCGGCGAAATCATGAAGAACGGCGCCGCGAAGGCGACGCCTGAAAGGAATACAAGAACAAAAATGAACGTCATACCGCGCAACTTTTTCATGATATGGCCGCATCCTATCACGCCCGCGGCGGCACTTCAATAGTCGTGCCTCAGGGTACGCCGCCGGAGACGGTCCGGATCGATCAATCGTCCTTGACATATCGATAAAAAAATAGTATTATTTAATTCAACGCTGTCGCTGCAACCACCCACGATAGATCAGGATTTCGGATCAAGGAGTACGGACATGGCTACATATCTCATCATCGGCGGCGTCGCCGGGGGCGCCACCACCGCGGCCCGGCTGCGGCGCAACGACGAACAGGCGACGATCATCATGGTCGAACGGGGCGCCTATATTTCCTACGCCAACTGCGGCTTGCCCTACTATACCGGCGGCGTGATCACCGACCGTTCCAAGCTGCTGGTGATGACCCCGGAAAGCTTCAGGGC
>DYPP01000002.1:90909-119967 GCA_020719845.1 Treponema denticola
GCGTGATCACCGACCGTTCCAAGCTGCTGGTGATGACCCCGGAAAGCTTCAGGGCGTCCCTCAACGTGGACGTCCGGGTCGAAACCGAAGCCCTCAGCATCGACCGGGCAGCCAGGACCGTCACCCTGACGGAAAAGAAGACCGGCCGCGTCTATACCGAATCCTACGACGACCTGATCCTGTCCCCCGGCGCGGAACCGGTCCGGCCGCCGATTCCGGGCCTGGATCTGGAAGGCATTTTTACCCTGCGCTCCGTGCCGGACGCGGACCGGATCAAGGAATGGGTGGACGTCAAGCGGCCGGAGCGGGCGGTGGTGGTCGGCGGCGGTTTCATCGGCCTGGAAATGGCCGAAAACCTGGCCCACAAGGGTGCGGCGGTCACGCTGGTCGAAGCCCTGGACCAGGTGATGGCGCCCCTGGACTTTGAAATGGCCGCCATCGTGCACCGCCACCTGCGGGACAAGGACGTGGAGCTCCGTCTGAAGGACGGCGTGCGGGCTTTTGAAAAACGGGGCAGCCGGATCTTCGTCAAGCTGGCCTCAGGGGATGAAGTGCCCACGGACATCGTCATCTTCTCCGTCGGCGTGCGCCCGGACAGCAAACTGGCCCGGGACGCGGGTCTGGATACGATCCCGCCGGGTCAGGGCGGCGCCGGCGCCATCCTGGTGGACGGCCATTTCAAGACCAACGACCCCCACATCCGCGCCCTGGGCGACGCCATCGCCTACCGCAACCCCTTCACCGGCCTGCTGGGCGTCACCCCGCTGGCGGGACCGGCCAACAAGCAGGGCCGCCTGCTGGCGGACGCCCTGGTCTTCGGGGAGGAAAAAGTTCCCGCCTGGAAAGGCGCCATCGGCACCGCGGCGGCCAAGGTTTTCGACCTGGTGGTGGCCGCCACGGGCATCAGCGAAAAAGCCCTGGACCGGGCGGGCACCCCCCACGCGGCGGTGATCGTCCACCCCAACAGCCACTCCGGCTACTATCCGAACGCCTTTCCCATGGCGCTCAAGCTGGTCTACGACGCGACCACGGGCAAGATTTTCGGCGCCCAGGCGGTAGGCTACGAGGGCGTGGACAAGCGCGTCGACGTGGTCGCCGCGATGATCGGGATGGGGGCGACCATCGCCGACCTGACCGCCTTTGAGCAGGTCTACGCGCCGCCCTTCTCTTCCGCCAAGGACCCGGTGAACATGGCCGCCTTTGTCGCCGAGAACGTCATGGCCGGGCGCAGTTCGGTGCTGAACTATAAGCAATTCGAGGAACAGCGCGGCAAGGGCGCCTTCATCGTGGACGTCCGCACCGCCGAAGAGTTCGCCCTGGGCGCCATCCCCGGCGCGGTCTGCATCCCCAACACGGAACTGCGCCGCCGTCTGGCGGAGGTGCCCAAGGACAAGACGGTCATCGTGTACTGCGGCGTCGGCCTGCGGGGCTATCTGGCGGAACGCATCCTCCGGCAGAACGGCTGGACCGACGTGCACAACCTGACCGGGGGCTACAAGACCTGGCAGACGGCGGTGGAAAAACAGGACAACCCCGGCGCCCACCTGGGCCGGACCGCGGGCGGCCCGGCGCCGGCCGCCCCGCTGCCGCCGGCGGAGAACGCCGGGTCCCGGACCGCGTCGGACATGCCCACCATGTACGACGAAAGCACGGGCAACCCCAAGGGCCTGATCAAGACCGGCGCCGGCAAGACCATCCACATCGACGCCTGCGGCCTGCAGTGCCCGGGTCCGATCATGCGGCTGAAAAGCGAAATGGACCACGCGGAAGAGGGCACCCGCATCCTGGTCAGCGCCACGGATCCGGGATTTGCCCGGGACGTGCAGTCCTGGGCCAAGCTGACCCGCAATCTGCTGGTGAGCCTGGAACACTCGGGCGCCAAGGTGGAGGCGGTCCTGGAAAAGACCTCCGGACAAGCCCAGTTCCTGGCCGCTGCCGGCTCGAGTCCGACCCAGTCCCGGCAAGGCCCGGGCAGCGCTTCGCTGATCGTCTTCTCCAACGAGTTCGACAAGGCGCTGGCCTCCTTCGTGCTGGCCAACGGCGCCGCCGCGGTGGGCAAGAAGGTCACCATGTTCTTCACCTTCTGGGGGCTGTCGGTGATCATGAAGAAAGAAAAACCCTCGGTTTCCAAAGACTTCATGGGACGGATGTTCGGCTTGATGCTGCCCAGGAATTCTTCGGACCTGCCCCTATCGCGGATGAACTTCGGCGGTATGGGTTCGGCGATGATGAAAGCCCGGATGAAGTCCAAGAACGTGGACCAGCTGGAGATCATGATCAACGCCGCCCTGTCCGCAGGGGTCCGCCTGGTCGCCTGCCAGATGTCCATGGACATCATGGGCGTCAGCAAGGAAGAGCTGATCAGCGGCGTGGAGATCGGCGGCGTGGCCACGTACATGGAAGCGGCTTCCGAATCCAACGTGAACCTGTTCGTCTGATTGCACAAGACCCGGCTCCCGGGGTATACCATGGGGCCATGGCCAAGATAGTGGTAAAATTCGGCGGATCCAACCTGAAATCCGCCGCGGACGTCCGCCGGTCCGCGGCGGTGGCCGCCGCCTACGGCCGCCCGCTGGTAGTGGTGGTTTCCGCCTTTTCCGGGGTCACCGACGCCATCCTGCAAGCCCTGGACCGGGTTTTGCTTTCCCTGGACGCGGTGGAGGAACTCGTTTTGCGCCTGGCGGACCTGCACCTTTCGGCGCTGGACGCCCACCTGCCGCCGGGAACCATCCGGGATGAGGCCGGCGCCCTGGTGCGTCGGCGCCTGGACGAACTGCGGCGCCTCTTGGTGGGCATCCACTACATCGGCGGGGTGCCGGATTTTACCCGCGACCAGGCTTTGGCCTCCGGGGAACGGCTCTCGGCCCCCGTGGTTCTGGCGGTGCTCAGGAATGCGGGCATCGACGCGGTGGAAGCCGCGCCGGAAGACATCGGCCTGCGCACCGACGGGGTGTTCGGCAACGCCGGAGCGGACCTGCCGGCCAGTACCCCGGCCATCGCCGCCGCCCTGGCGGCGGATCGCACCTTCGTCGTGCCCGGCTTCTACGGCACGACGGCGGACGGCAAGATCGCCGTCTTCGGCCGGGGCGGTTCGGATTACACCGCCGCCGTCATCGCCCGGGCCATCGGCGCGGAAAGCCTGGACCTGTGGAAGGACGTGGACGGCTTCCTGTCCGGCGATCCCCGGCTGGCCGAGGATTCGCGCACCATCCCCTACCTGACCTACGCCGAAGCCGCGGAGCTTTCCTATTTCGGCGCCAAGGTGCTGCACCCCCGGACGGTGGAGCCCCTGGAAGACGACGGCATCCCCATCCGGGTCATGAACGTGGAAAAATTCTCCGGTCCCATCGCACCCTTTTCCCTGGTCGGTCCGGAACGGATCGGCGCCGCCGATCCGTCGAGCTCGGTCGTCAAAAGCGTGGCATCCACCGAGGACGCCGCCATCGTCCGGCTGGAAGGCCCCGGCGTGGGCAGCCGGCCGGGCATCCTGGCCCGGGCGACGGGACGGCTGGAAGCGGCGGGGCTGAACATTTCCAGCGTCATCACCGCCCAGACCTGCATCAACCTGCTCTTCCGGCGGCGGGATCTGCAGCCGGCGCTGGCGGTGCTCAAGGCCGAGTCGGTGGGCGGCGTGCTGGCGGTGGAAGGCATCGAGGACGTGGCCATCGTCGCCGCGGTGGGCAGCGGCATCCGGGACCGCATCGGCGTCGCCGCCGACGTGCTGGGAGCTTTGGCCAAGGCGGGGATCAACGTCGTGCTCGCCCAGGCCGGCGCCAGCCCGGTGGCCATCTACGTGCTGGTGCGCCGCCGCGACCGGGAAGCCGCGGTGCGGGCCATCCACGGCACCCTGGGAGGAACCAATGCCTGAACGGAAGAAAAGCTGGGAAGAGATCAACGCCCGCATCGCCGCCGGCAACGCCGTGGTGATCACCGCCGAAGAAGCCGCTGCCCTGTCGGCCGACACGACGCCTGCGGAACTGGTCAAAAAAGTGGACGTGGTCACCACGGGCACCTTCGGCGCCATGTGTTCCTCGGGCATGTTCATCAACTTCGGCCACCCCGAGCCCCCGATCCGCATGGAGCGCCTGACCCTGGACGGCGTGCCCGTCTTCGGCGGCGTCGCCGCGGTGGACGCCTACATCGGCGCGACGGAAACGCATCCCGAGGACGGCACCTTCGGCGGCGCCCACATCATCGAAAAGTTGATCGCCGGCGAAGAAGTCCTGCTCCGGGCCGGCGCCAAGGGCACCGACTGCTATCCCCGCAAGGAAATCGAAACGTTGATCAGCAAGGACCGGGTGAACGAAATGATCCTGACCAATCCCCGCAACGCCTACCAGAATTACCCGGCGGCCACCAATTCCGGCCACCGTACGCTGTTCACCTACATGGGAACCCTGCTGCCCAACCACCTGAACGTCAACTATTCCACCTCCGGCGCCCTCTCGCCGCTGATCAACGATCCCTATCTGCGGACCATCGGCATCGGTTCGCCGGTCTTCCTGGGCGGCGCCGTCGGAACCGTAGCCTGGAACGGCACCCAGTTCAACACCGAAAAGCCCCGCAACGAGCGGGGGATCCCCCTGTCCAACGCGGCGACCCTGATGCTGATGGGCAACGCCAAGGAGATGTCCCGGCGCTGGATCCGGGCGGCGTACTACGAAAAGTACGGTGTCACCCTGTACGTCGGCGTCGGCTTTGCCCTGCCGGTGCTGGACGAAGATATGGCTTACCGGGTAATGGTCCGCAACGAGGACATCGAGACCACGGTCTGCGACTACAGCCTGCCCGGCCATCCCGCCCTCCGGACCGCCACCTACGCCGAGCTGATGTCCGGCAGCATCGAGCTGGCGGGGAAAAAAGTCCGCACCGCGCCGCTTTCCAGTCTGCGCGGCGCCCGGCTGCTGGCCGAAACGCTCAAGGAACGCGTCCTGGCGGGCGCCTTTCCGCTGGCGGCGCCGACCCGGCCCCTGCCGGAGCATTCCACGGTACAGGGCTTGGCCGTCACCCGGGACCGGAGGAACTAGCATGAACGGGAAATTCGTCCTGGGCTATTCTTCAAATACCGTATCCGAGCCCATCCTCTGGAAGCTGGTCAAGGACTTCGACATCCGGGTCAACATCATCCGGGCCACCATATCCCCGGGGCAAGAGGGCAACCTGCTGGTGGAAATGTCCACCGATGCGGACGCAAAACTGGCCCAGGCTCTGGCCTGGCTCGAATCCATCGGCGTCAGCTGCGTCAGCGTGGCCAAACGGCTTTCCTGGAACGAGGACGCCTGCATCGATTGCGGCGGCTGTTCCGGGGTCTGCCCCTCCGGAGCCCTGACCATGGACCGCACGGACTGGAAGCTCGTCGTCGACCGGGACAAGTGCGTAGCCTGCGGCAACTGCGTCAAAGCCTGCCCCTTCGGCTGTTTTGTGCTGGACTTCGGAGAGTAGCCCCTGTACCAGCGCCGTTTTTACCGCGAAGCCATGGGGACGGGTCGCTTTAGTTCCGTTACCATCCGCGCAGGCGAATCGGACCTGTGGATCGGCTACCGGAGCGACGGCCCCGAGCCGGACCTCCCGCTCCAGGCTGAGGTCGAAGCGGCGGCGCTAATCCAGTTGTCCCGGCTCCGGGACGACGTACAGGGCTACGCCCGCAGCCGACCGCATTTTTATCCCGCCCTGGAACCCCTGCCCCTTGATCCGGCGGCGCCCCCGGTGGTCGCCGCCCTGCTCCGGGCCGGTCAGGCTGCGGGCGTCGGCCCCATGGCGGCGGTGGCCGGAGCCATCGCCGAAGCGGTGGGCCGGGACCTGGTGCAGCGTTTCGGCCTGCGGGAAGCGGTGGTCGAAAACGGCGGCGACCTCTGGGTCTCCGTGGCCGAACCGCTGGCCCTGGCGGTCTACGCCGGCCTATCCTCCCTTTCCGGCGGGTTTTCCGTCCTCATCGATCCTGCCCAGTGCCCCTGCGGCCTGGCTTGCTCCTCCGGTACCGTCGGACCTTCGCTCAGCTTCGGCAAAGCCGACGCGGCGGTGGTCCTGGCCGCCGACGCGGCGGCGGCCGACGCCTGGGCTACTGCGCTGGGCAACCGCGTCCACCGCGCGGCGGACCTGGAAGGGGCGGTGCGGTCCGTGCTGTCCGCGGAAGACGCCTACCCTGCCGAATTTCGTCCCCGGGGCGCTCTGGCGGTTCTGGCGGACCGCCTCGCCGCCGCCGGCAGCATCCGCCTGGGCCCGGCCCCCTTGAATTCCGGGCCGTCTTGGGGTTCAATCGATCCATGAACGCCGAAGAACCAGCGCGCATCGCCCACTTTCTGGATACCATTCAAGATGTACTCCGGGACGGCTACCGTTCCGAACGGCAGGAATTCGTCCCCGCCCCTTCCCGCCCCGCCGACAGTCTGGCGGCCATCGCGCAAGAAGTAGCTTCCTGCACCGCCTGCCCGCTGGCCGCGGGAAGGAACAGAGCCGTGCCCGGAGAAGGCGCGGAACAGCCCCTGGTGCTGGTCATCGGCGAGGGCCCCGGCGCGGATGAAGACCGAACCGGGAGGCCCTTTGTCGGTAAGTCAGGACAGTTGCTGGACAAGATGCTGGCTGCCGTAGATCTTTTCAGGGAAAGCAATTGCTTTATCGGCAACGTGGTCAAGTGCCGACCCCCGGACAACCGGGACCCGACTCCGGACGAAAGCGCCGCCTGCGCTCCCTTCCTGGCCCGGCAGATCGCCCTGCTCCGGCCCCGGGTCATCCTGAGCGTGGGACGCGTGCCTACCCAGAACCTGCTCGGCACCGCCGAAGGGATCGGCAAACTGCGGGGCCGTTTTTTCGACTACCAAGGTGTTCCCCTGCTGCCGACCTACCATCCCAGCGCCCTGCTCCGGGATGAAACCTTGAAGCGTCCGGCCTGGGAAGACCTGAAGCTGCTCCGGGCCAAGTTGACCGAATTGGCCGCGGAGCCCCGGGATTGAGCGACCCGGAAGCCCAGGTTCCGGCCACACCCTACTTCGACGTGGTTTTCGACGTGCCCCTGGACCGGACTTTTTCTTACCGGGGAGACGAAAAGGGAACCGCCGCCCTGGGCAAGCGGGTCATGGCGCCCTTCGGCCGCCGGGAACTGCTGGGCTACGTCGTCGGCGAACGCTCCCGCCTACCCGAGGGGGTTCCGGCAGCATCAGTCAAGGCTATCCGGCGGGTGGTGGACGGCGAAGCGATCTTCGACGCCGAGGACGTGGCCCTGGCCCGCTGGATGGCCTCCTACTACCTCTGCGCCGCCGGGGAGGCGCTGGCGTCGATGATTCCCTCGGGCCGCCGGGAAAGCGCCGCGCCGTCGCTGCTGGAAGACGAGTCCATCGCCGAAGCCGCCCTGGACCTTTCCCCTGAACAGGAAGCGGCCCTCCAGCGCGTCATGGCGGTCGATCCGGGCCCCAAACCGGACATGTACTACCTGTACGGCATCACCGGGTCGGGCAAGACGGAAGTATTCCTGCGGGCCGCCGAACAGACCCTGGCCGCAGGCGGTTCGGTCATCTACCTGGTCCCGGAAATTTCCCTCACCCACCAGGTGCAGGAAGCCATCAGCCGCCGGTTCGGCCGGACCGCCGCCACGGTGCATTCGGGCATGAGCGCCGGCGCCCGCCTGGCCGAATGGGGCCGCATGCGCCGGGGGGAAGTGCGCATCGTCGTGGGCCCGCGCAGCGCCGTCTTTGCGCCGCTGCGCAACCTGGGGCTGATCATCATCGACGAAGAACATGACGGTTCCTACAAATCGGGCAACACGCCGCGCTACCACGCGCGGCAGGTAGCCTTCCGGCGCTGCGCCGCCGCGGGCGCCCGGCTGTTGATGGGCTCCGCCACACCCTCGGCGGAATCCTGGAAGCTGATGGCCGACGGCACCATCCACCGCCTGAACCTGACCAGACGGCTTTCCGGCGGCGCCCCGCCGGACATCCGCATCGTCAGTCTGGAAAACACCGAGGGAACCCTTACCCAGGAACTGAAAGAAGAAATCCGCGAAACCGCGCGGCTGGGCCGCCAGACCATCCTGTTCCTGAACCGCCGGGGCTTTGCCTATTTCTACCACTGCAAGGCCTGCGGCTACGAACTGAGCTGCAAGCACTGTTCCGTGTCCCTGACCTACCACAAAAGCCGGAATCGGGCAATCTGCCACTACTGCGGCTATTCCGCGCCCGTGCCCCGGGCTTGCCCCCAGTGCGGGTCCCTGGAAGCGGGTTTTGCCGGCTTCGGGACGGAAATGATCGAGGAAGAAGTCCGCCGGACTTTTCCGGAACTGCGGGTGCGCCGGGCGGACGCCGACGCGGTGGGCAAAAAAGGCAGCCTCAAGGAAACCCTGGACGTCTTCCGCGCCGGAGCCATCGATATCCTGCTGGGCACCCAGATGGTCGCCAAGGGGCTCAATTTTCCGGGGGTCCGCCTGGTGGGCATCGTGCTGGCCGACACGGGCCTGCACCTGCCGGATTTCCGCGCTGCGGAGCGCACCTTTTCGCTCATCGTGCAGGTAGCCGGCCGGGCGGGGCGCTACTTTCCCGACGGCCGGGTCATCGTCCAGACCCTGCGTCCCCAGGATCCGGCCATCACCCGGGCCTGCGCCCTGGACGTGGAGGGCTTCTATCAGGCTGAATTGTCCCAGCGCCGGGCGCTGGCCTTTCCACCCTACGCCCGCCTGATCCGCCTGACCGTCCGCTCCAACAACCCCGTCCAGGCGGACGCCGCGCTGGGCAGCATCGCCGGCCTCCTGCGGCCGCGTCTCCCCGCCGGCGCGGATATGCTGGGCCCCGCAGAATGCCCGATCGGCATGATCGCCGGCAAGCATCGCCGGCACCTGATTCTCCGCGGCCCGTCCATGGGCGGCCTGCACGCCGCCGCCCGGCGGGCCCTGGCGGCGTACGAACAGAAAAAGGAACCCAATACCTACCTGGAAATAGACGTGGACCCGGTGAACCTACTATAATGGCCGGATATGACGCAATCCTTGGAAGACTACCTTGAAACGGTGAGTTTTTTGGCCGACGACGGCGAAGTCCGGGTTACCGATATCGCCGCCCGGATGGGGGTCAGCAAACCTTCGGTCCTTTCGGCGCTCAAGGCTTTGGTGGAAAAGGGCCTGCTGGAGCACGAGCGCTACCGTGGGGTCAGCCTGACCGCCGAAGGCGGCCGCCGGGCGGCGCAGATCCGGGAGCGGCACGTCTTCCTCACCGTCTTCCTGCGGGACGTCGTGGGAGTGCCCGGGGATATCGCCGAAAAGGACGCCTGCCGCATGGAACACATCCTGTCCGAAGAAACGCTGGACCGAATGCGCACCCTGATATCCTGCTCGCAGGCCGAGCCGCGGACGTCGAACTGACCATGCGTTATTTGGTGACCGGGGGCGTCAAATCGGGCAAAAGCAGCCGGGCCCTACAGCTGGCGCGGCTGGAGTTTACCCGGCCGGGAATTTTCATCGCCACTGCGGAAGTCCTGGATGATGAAATGCGCGCCCGCGTCGCCGCGCACCGCGGCGAGCGGCTCCTGAGTGACGGCAGTCCCGAGTTTCTGACCGTCGAGGAACCCCTGGAGATTCACCGGATAGCCGTCCGGTATCCCGGCCAGTCCGCGATCCTGGACTGCGTTACCCTCTGGGTCAACAACCTGGTCCACTATCGGCGGGAAAGCGATTTCTCCTTCATCCTGGACGCCTTCATCGCTACCCTCCCCGAAGAATGCGTCATCGTCACCAACGAAACCGCCCTGGGCAACATTCCCTTCGACGAGCTCACCCGCCGCTACAATCTGCTCTTGGCCGAGGCCAACCGGCGCTTGGCGGCGGCGGTGGACCGGGTAGATCTGATGGTCTCGGGCATCCCGGTACGGGTAAAATAGCGCCATGCGCATTGCCGTTCCCTCCTGGGTCATTCCCGGAACCTACGTCGACAATCTGCGGTTTTTGGAAGACAAACCGGATATCGACGGCGTGGAACTGCTCTTTTTCCTGTACGACCCGGAAGTCGAAGCCCTGCTGAACGCTGAATTCGACCAGATCCAAGGTTACGGCAACCGGTTCGCCTTCAGCGCCCACCTGCCGGACCCGCTCCTGCCCGCCCATGAGACGCTCGTCGAGCGGGTCGCTCCGCTGGCGACCCATTTTGTCGTGCATCCGACGGAGCCCCGGGAGTCAAGCGCGCAGGCGGAGCTGCTTGAATCCTGGGAGCGCCGTTGGGGTACGGAAACGTCGCCGGCGCGTTTCCTGATCGAGAATACCCGGAGCGGCCGGCACGAGGCCGCCCTGGCCCAGCGGGGGGACGCCGCCCTCTGTCTGGATACAGGACACCTGCTCTTGGCTGGTTTATCGCCGGCCGCCTTTTACAAAGCCCACGCCGACCGCATCGCCGAGATCCACCTGCACGGCATCGACCCGGCGGCGGCCCTGCGGGATGGTCGCCTGGCGGACCATCGACCCGTCCGACCTGACGCAACCTGGTTTGCCGAACTGGCGCCCTGCCTGAAGCATTTTTCCGGCATTCTGAACATCGAGGTGTTTTCCTGGGCCGAAGCGGAAACCACCTTGATGACCCTGCGGCAGTGGGGTCTGATTCGCCCAAGGAGTTGAAGTTCATCATGGAAAGACCGATAGCCGAACAGATGACCGCCCACCTGGACGGTTTGACCAAACCCCGGGGCAGCCTGGGAAAACTGGAAGACTACGCCGTCAAAATGGCGCTGATACAGCGCCGGGTGCCGCCTAAAATCGACAAAAAGGCGGTGTACGTCCTGGCGGGCGACCACGGCATCACGGCCGAGGGTGTTTCCCTCTACCCCCAGGAAGTAACCTACCAGATGGTGCTGAATTTTCTGGCCGGCGGCGCCGCCATCAACGCCCTGGCCGGCGCTTCCGGCTGGGAACTCGTGGCTGTCGACGCGGGAGTAGCGGCGGATTTTCCGCCGGAGGAACAACTGCCCCGGCAAGCCCGCTTCCTGCGCCGCAAAGTGGGCCGGGGGACGCGCAATTTCCACCATGAAAACGCCATGGGCGCCGATGAGCTGGATCGGGCCCTGGCCGCCGGTGCGGACCTGGCCGGAGACGCCCAAAAACAGGGCTACGACCTGGTGGCCATCGGCGATATGGGCATCGGCAACACCAGCAGCGCTGCGGCGCTCCTGGTGGCCGCGGGTTTGCCGCTGGATCGGATGGTGGACCGGGGTACGGGGATCGACGACGCCGCCCTGGCCAAAAAACGGCGGGTCATCGAGACGGCGGTCCGCGACCGGGGACCCTATGGATCCCCGCGGGATATCCTGGCCGCCCTGGGCGGGTTTGATCTGGCGATGATGACCGGCTTTATCCTGGCCCTGGAAGGCACGGGGATCGGCTGCGTTTTGGACGGATTTCCCGTCGGAGCCGCGGCGTTCATGGCCTACCGCATCAATCCCCGGGTCGGGGATTATCTTTTTGCCGGGCACCGATCCCGGGTTTCCGGACACGGACCGCTGCTGAAAGCTCTCGGCCTGGACCCCATCCTGGACCTGGAGATGCGCCTGGGCGAAGGCACCGGAGCGGTGCTGGGGGGCTTTATCGTCGAATCGGCGGTACGGGCGGCCCGGGAAATGGCGTCCTTTGTCCAGGCCGGCGTCGCGGAGAGCGCGCATGAAGAAAAAGACTACTGACCGGCGCACCGGCCCCCTGGACCGCGCGCTTTCGGCTTTAAGCCTGGCCGGCCGCATTCCCATCCCTGGCCATTTCCGCTTTGATCCCGGCGGTCTGGACTTCTGGTTGCCCATCCTGGGCGTACCCGCTGCTCTGGCCGCCCTGCTCGGTTTTTTCGGCGGAAGCTTGCTTTTCCGGGATCCTCTTCCCGCCGCCATCCTGGGCCTGGGCATCCAGTACTTCGCCTTCAACCTGTTCCATTTTGACGGCCTCCTGGACAGCGCCGACGCTTTCCTGGGTCCCGGCGACCCGGACCGGCGAGCGGCCATCCTCAAGGATCCGCATCTGGGGGTCTACGCGGTTTTTACCGGTATTTTCTATCTGGTTCTCAAATTGGCCTTCATATTCCGGCTGCTGCCCTACCTGGGCTGCTGCGCGCCGTTGGTGCTCGGCTATCCCCTGTCCGGGCGGGTGGCCGCCGCCCTGGTTCCACGCCTCGCACCCCCCGCCCGGGATGACGGACTGGGCGCGCTGCTGCGCTCGGGATCCGCTGTCCGTACCCTGCTGGGCGCCGTGACGGGGTTGGCTCTGATCTCGTTCATCCTGTATATCCTGGAGCCCCTGCTGCGCATCTTCGGATCCGCCGCCCTGCCCGTACCGGACCCCGTCCGGAACCGCGCCGTCGAAGCCGGCTTTTCAGCGGGAATCGTCCTGATCAGCGCCGCCTTGCCTGCCCTGCTGGTCAGCAGGATCTACCGCCAGGGGCTTGGCGGCTATACCGGGGACGCGTTGGGGACGGCGGTGGAAGGGGGCGAATTAGCGCACCTGGCGCTGGTCTACCTGATCCTGCAATGGATTCAGGGCTGATCCGACGGAGGGAAAAGCCGCGTGGCCCGGGATGATTTTGAACGCTTCTACACCGAACTGTATGGCCCGCGCTGGACAACGTTGCGGCCGGCGCTTCTGGAACCATCCCGTTCCATCGCCTTCGCGGACGGACTGACCCAGGCCTACGCGCTGGACCGGGCCTCGGTGCTGGCCGCCCGGACGCTGCGCCTGCCTCCGGGGGGACTGATCCTGGACGCCTGCGCCGCCCCGGGGGGCAAGAGCCTGGTCATCGCCTCGCGCATGGACGGCGCAGCGCGGCTCCTGGCCAACGAACTTTCCAACGAGCGGCGGCGCCGCCTCTCGGACGTGCTCAAAGACCACCTGGACCCGGAAACGCGGTCCCGGCTGACGGTTTCCGGTTTCGACGCCGCCGCCGCCGCGGGCCGCGCCGGCGAACGGGAACGTTTTGACGCCATTCTGGTGGACGCGCCCTGCTCCAGCGAACGCCACGTGCTGGCCAGCGGCAAAGCGCTGGCCGAGTGGACGCCCGCCCGGCCCCGGTCGCTGGCCACCCGGCAGTGGGCGCTCCTTTCGGCGGCGTTTTTGCTGCTCAAGACCGGAGGCTCCCTGGTGTACGCCACCTGCGCGGTCAATCCCGGCGAAAACGACGGCATCAGCGCCCGGCTGATCGCCAAATACGGCCGTCGGCTGGTCGTGGACGTTCCGGAATTCACCGAAGGCGAAGCCACGGACTACGGCCGGATCATCCTGCCGGACCGGGATGGGGGGCTGGGGCCGATGTACGTAGCCCGGTTCAGGAAAATCCCGCCGCCGGAAGAGGATGGAAAATAGCGGGTAGCCCTTCCCGACCGGGGTGCGTGCCGACGACCATCGTGGAACCGAAGGTCCGGTACAGAAGCTCTTCCCGCAGCACCTCCCGGGGTGGGCCCAGGGCGACCAAGGCTCCGCCGGCGAACAGGGCGATGCGGTCGGCGTACATGGCCGCCAGATTGAGATCATGCAGGCTTACCAAGGCCGTGGCTCCGGCGCGGGTCAGTTTTTTGATCAGCGTCATAGCCTCGATTTCATATTTGGCGTCCAGCTGGGATACGGGTTCGTCCAGCAGGTAGATTTCCGGCTCCTGGGCGATGGCCCGGGCGATGTGGACCCGCTGCAGCTCGCCCCCGGACAGTTCGGTCACCAGCCGGCTTTCGAAGGCCCCCAAATCCGTCGTCTCGATGGCCGCATCTACCGCTTCCCGGTCCTTTTTTCCCTCCGCGCCGAACCAGCCGCGGTGGGGAAAGCGGCCTTGTTCCACCAGTTCCCGCACCGTGAACGGCCAGGCGGCGGCGGAATTCTGGGACTGAAAGGCCAACCGCCGCGCCCGGTCCGCGGGCTTGACGCTCCGCAGTTCCTGGCCATTCAGCCGCATATTCCCGAATAGGGGCGGCAAGAGGGCGGCCAGGGTTTTGAGCAGCGTCGATTTTCCGCAGCCGTTCGCGCCCATCAGGGCGATCAGTTCACCCGGCGCTGCGGAAAAACGCAGGTTCCCCAAAACGACCGTCCCGTGATAGCCCACCGCCAGTCCCTCGATTTCCAGTCGATTGCGCATGCTAGTGGCCGCCCAGTCCCCGCCCCCGTTTGGCCAGCAGGTACAGGAAGAAGGGGGCGCCCACGCCGGCGGTAACGATGCCGATGGGCAGCTCCAGGGGCGCGGCGACGGTGCGGGCCAGCAGATCCGCCGCCAGGACCAGCAGCGCGCCGGCCAAAGCCGCGGCGGGCAGCAGCCGGCGGTGGGAGGGACCGGTCAGCAGGCGCACCGCGTGGGGCGCGACCAGGCCTACAAAGCCGATGATGCCCGCGGCGGAAACCGCCGCCGCCGCCGCCAGGGAAGCGCCGGTAGCCACCAGGATGCGGGCTTTGCGGACGTCCAGCCCCAGACTGGTCGCGGCTTCGTCCCCCTGGAGCAGAAGATCCAGCGGCCGGGAAGCGATGAACACCAACAGGCACCCCAGCGCCATGACCGGTCCGGCGGAAAGCAGCTCGGACCAGGTGCTTCCGCCCAGACCGCCGAGCAGCCAATAGTATACCCGGTGCATATCCCGGTCCTTCAGCACCAAAATGAGGGAAAGCAGGGCCGAAAACAGGGAGCTCAGGGCGGTGCCCGCCAAAAGCAGCGCCGCCGCCGGCGGCGGATCGCCCACGGAACGGGAAATCAGGAAGGCCAGGAAGGTCGCGCCCAAAGCGCCCACAAACGCGGCCAAGGCTACCGCCGACAGGGGGCCAATACGGTCGGCGCCGGCGACGAGGGCGATGGCCGCGCCCAGCGCCGCGCCGGAAGAGGCGCCGATGACGTAGGGGTCGGCCAGGGAATTGCGGAAAAAGCCCTGAAAGCCGGTGCCCGCGACCGCCAGGGAAGCGCCGACCGCCAGGGCGATCAAAAGCCGCGGCAACCGGATCTGGAACAGGATGACGGCCACCGTCTCGTCGCCGCCCTTGCCCCGGAGGGCCTGGATGCCGCTCAGGAAACCGCGCAAGCCCAGGGGCACGGTGCCCAGCGCCAGGGCGAACACCGCGCCGACCACCAGCAGCAGGCCGAGGGTCGGCAGCACAAAATAGGAACGTCGGGGCAACATTCCGGTTTAGCGCAGCAGGCGGGACAAGGCTTCCACGGCTTCCGCCAAGCGCGGCCCGCTCCGGTAGATGATGTCCGCCTCGATGACGGCGATGCGCCCTGCACGGACTGCGGGAACCGTCGCCCAACCGGCGCGCCTGCCCAGCGCCTCCGGGGTCAGACGGTCGCCGTGGTCATCCCCGGACAGGATCCAATCCGGTTTCCGCAGCAGCACTTGTTCCAGGTTGACTCCGGGCCATTGCTCCCGGAGGTCGGCGAACACGTTCCGTCCGCCCGCCAGTTCGATCGCCTCGCTGATGAAGGTCGTGCCGCCGATGGTCATCAGCGGGTCGTCCCAGATTTCCCAAAAGACGGCGACGGGCTCTTTTTCCGGCGCACCCAGCGCGGCGATGCGGGAACGCATATCCTGAATCACGTTCCGGGCTCCCGCCGGACACGCTGTAAGGCGGCCGAGGTGGTCGATGGTTTCGTATACCTGCTGAAAAGAATGCGGATCGACGGCAAACAGCGGAATGCCCAGCGCATCCAGCAGGGGAATGATGCGGACGTGCATTTCTGCGGATACCAGCACCAGATCCGGCTTCAGGGCGACGATCTGCTCCACGCTGACCGTGGCGCCGGAAAAACCGCCGACGATGGTCCGGGAAGCGGCTTCCGGCGGGTAATCGCAGAATTCCGTGACCCCCAGGACCCGGGATCCCGCCCCGACGGCGAACAGGATTTCCGTAGCCGCCGGATTCAGGCTGACGATGCGTTCCGCCGGTCTGGCCAGACGCAGGGTCCGTCCCAGGACGTCCCGGGCTTCGACGGCGGAAGACGCTTCCGCCCGCGCTCCCCCGTTCCCGGACAAGACCAGGACCGCAACAGCGATAAAAAGGAATTTATTGAACATGGCTCATCCGCCGTCCTGCACCCAGAGGACCCAAGAGATCGCGGCGCCGTACGGCGCCGGGACGGGGCAGGTTTCCTGGCTCGGGACTGCGAACGTCGGATACACCCTTCCGGGAACGGCCTTCCCGTGGTGACGGTCCGGAAAACGTTTCCGGACCCTGTATCTTCCTCATCCCCTACAGTGCCTGGGGGCGCGCCGGTTTTTCCTCCGGCTTCCCTTGTCCCCGTACTCAATTTCCGGGAACAGCGTACGAGCGCCGCCGTCGGGATGAAGATATACCCGCAGAGCTGCGGGCGTCAATACGTCGAGTCCGGGCGCCGGCGTCCCCTGGGCCGCTGACCCCGCGCCTACAGCCGGTAGTAATCGATCTTCCAGAGCACCAACCCCTGGGGAGGCATGGTCGGCCCCGCCCGGGACCGATCGCCGGAGGTTACGATGTCGGCAAAGGCTTCGACGGGCAGCCGCTGCGCCTCGCAGTGCAGCAGCGTGCCCAGGACGGAGCGCACCATCTTCCACAGAAAAGCGTTGGCCGCGATCTCAAAGACCAGGGTATCCCCCTCGGTCATAAAACGGGCCAGCGAGATGTGTCGGGACCGGGATTCGCTGGGGTCCCGGGGCGTGGCGAAGGTGGAACAGTCGATTTCCCCCCGCAGGGTCCGGGCGTACCGGTTGAGCAGGCCGATGTCCGGTCGGCGCCACAGCTGGTGGGCGTAGCGCAGCTCCTGGGGGAACGCGGGGCGTCCGCAGACCAGACGGTAGCGGTACATCCGCGCCTTGGCGTCGAAGCGGGCGTGAAAATCCGGGGAAGCTTCCTCGGCCTGCAGGATGCGAACGTCCCGTTTGAGCAAGACGTTCAGGGCCGGCACAAAGCGGGACGCCTGCATCCCGGCGATGGTACTCTGAAAATTCGCCACCTGCCCCACGGCGTGCACCCCGGCGTCGGTACGCCCCGAGCCGGTCAACCGGACCGGTTGCTTATGCAGTTTCTGCAGGGCCTTCTCGATGTCTCCCTGTACGGAACGATCTTTTTCCTGCCGTTGCCAACCGGAAAAATCCGTACCATCATAAGCGACCAGCAGGCGGATATTCCGTTCAGTCATCGGTCTCGTGCAATTCCTGATTGATGCTGTCGTAGAGGTTGCGGGCTTTTTCCAGCAAGGGGCCCGGTTTGGCCTTGGAAGATCGACCCAGGCCGAAAATCTTGGCTATCGTCCGCTTTGCTTCCCCCAGGGCCAGGACCCGTTTTTCCGGATCTTCCCGGGGGCCATACTTCAATTCCAGCAGGGCCGTCAGGTACAGGGCGCCTTCGTAGGCATAATTCTTGTCCGTATCGGGGCCGAAATTCTTGATGCCCGAAAGCGGCTCCTTGCCCGATTGTTCCCGCAGGATGGCTTCCCGGTAAAAAAAGCGGGCTTTGCGTTTGAACAGCAAGGCCAGCCAGTCGTAGTTTTCGCCGGGAAATTTGGCCTGCAGCTCATCGAAGAGCCAGGCGGCGCGCAGCGCGGCGATCCCCTGCTTGATGGTCGGTGAATGCTCTTTGGGAAAAAAGCCATAACAGCGCAGCACCAGGTATTCCGCCGCGGCGCCTTCCACCAGGGCGCGGGGGGTAGAAAAATCGACCGCCGGAAAGAGCGTCTGCACGTCCGCGATGCGCCGCTCCCGATCTTGCTCAATATTCGCCCGGGTTTCTTCATCGACCGCCCGGAAGTCGGCTTCCGTAGAGGCGTACCAGCACGACGGGCAGACCCTGGCCTGGTACACCAGGGGGTGCACGTCCCCGTACTTGGCCGAGGGTTCGTACTGGCGATGCAATTCGTCCGTCAACGGGCCGGCGATCAGCCGGCCGCCGCCGGACAACAGCTCTTCGGTGTTGAAGCTGGTTTCACAAATCGGGCATTGCACCTTTTCCTTGGACTGAAAGGTCAACTTCAGTTCGCGTTCATCGATCTGCTTCATGGGTCTGCGCCTCCAATACGATCATCGCGATGGCGCTGTCGTGTTCATGGGTGAGCGAAAGGTGGATGCGTTCCCCCCCGGCACGGCGCAACGCCTCCCGGGCGGTGCCGAAGAGCTGCATTTCCGGCCGGCCGTTGTGCCGGTTGACCACCAGGATATCCTTGAGCACGATGCCCGCCAGTCCGGTGCCCAGCGCCTTGCCCAGCGCCTCTTTGGCGGCAAACCGCGCCGCCAGGGACAGGGCGGTGCCCGAACCCCGGGACAAGGCGGTAGCCAGTTCCCGGGGATGAAAAAAGCGGGCCAACAAACCGGGAATGGTGATCCAGTGCTCCAGCCGATGCACGTGCACCACGTCCACGCCGATGCCGATGATCATGGCGCGCCGCCGGTGGAAGAGCCGACGATGATCTCCACCGGGACTTCCAGCGGATCGTAGCGGATGACCGCCACGTTGAGCGGCGCCGAAACGACCAGGGGCAGCATGTACATACCGTCGTCCCGGATGTCGGAACAGTCCAGGGACAGCATGAAGGCTTCGGGCACGAAGGTTTCCAGCTCGTTCTGGCTTCCCTGCAGGCGGACGCTGCCGAAATTGACCTGCGGCCGGGCGATGAATCCGTCCCGGAGCCCTGAGATGACGATGGGCAGGCGTTCATAGGTTTTCAGCATGATGGACTGTTGAATGGTGGCGCTGAAGTCGACGGTCCCGCTGCCCCGGACGCCCACCAGGGTTTCCCGGTTGATGATTTTGACGGTGGCGGAGAAGTCTTCCTTTCTGCCGGACAATTCGATGAAGTCCGTGGTCAGGTCGGTCATTTTCTGAACCAGGCCGGCCGGACCGGACACTTCCACCTGCGCCGGATTAAGGGCATACGCGCCCATTTCGTAGCCCGGCTCCAGATAGCCGCGAAAACTGGGGGTCACCGGAATGGTGCGCGCCAATTTCGGTTCCACCGCCATGGCGATTTCCAGGGGCTCGACGTGGACTTCCAGCGGGTCCACGGCCAGGGCGGTTCCCTTTTTCCGGATCTGCACCGGCGCCTTGAAAACACCCTCGCTCCGGTAGCGGCCCAGGTCCAGATACGCCTCGATGTCTTCCTCCAAAATGGGAAAAACGCTGTTGGCCTCGCCGCGCAGGGTTACCCGCACCATCCGCGGGTAGGCGCTGGCCGGCACCATCTGGCCGTTCGTCTCCACCCGGAGGGGCACGGAAAAAAAACGTTCCTCCAGGGCGCTCATGCGGTGGAACATGAACAGGACGATGGCCACCCCGATGGAGAGCACCTTGGCCGGCCAATTGGCGGTCACTTTTTCCAGAAACTTCCTACCGCTCAACAAAGTCTTCCTTTTCGGGCTCCCCGTGGCCCGTCTGGTCCCGATCTTCCCGGTCCAGCAGCTCCCGCAGCGTGCGCTGCACCTTGATCGGAGACAAATCGTAATAGAGCTTGGAATCGTAGGCCAGGGAAATAGCCCCGGTTTCTTCGGAGACGATCAGCACCACCGCGTCGGATTCTTCCGACATGCCCAAGGCCGCCCGGTGCCTGGTGCCGAAGCTCTTGCGGATATCCTGCTGTTCGGACAGGGGCAAGAAGCAGCCCGCCGCGGCGATGCGCCCGCTCTGGATGACCAGCGCGCCGTCGTGCAGGGGCCCATCGAAGGCGAACACGGTGATGATCAGGCTGGAAGATAATTCCGCGTTGAGCCGGGTGCCCGAATCGATGATGTTTTTGATGTTGATGCGCCGGGGAAACACCAGCAGGGCGCCCCGTTTCTGTTCCGCCAGGATTTCCGCCGCGGTCACCACCGCGTCCAGCTGGCCTAGCCGGGGTTTGGAATCCAGGCGGAACCATTCGCCCTGGCCCAGGCGCATGATGATTTTGCGCAGTTCCGGCTGAAAGACGATGGCGATGGCGATGAACAAGCCCGGCGCCAGTAAATTGAGGATCCATTGCAGCGTATTCAGTTCAAAGAAGAAAGCCAGCCCGTACACCAGGGCCAGAAATCCGGCGCCCTTGATCAGCTGCACGGCCTGGGTTTTGACCAGCAGATCGTAGCCCTTGTAGAGCAGAAAAGCGAGAATGGAAATGTCTACAACCGGACGAACCTGGTCATAGAGGGCCGACAGTCTCTGAAACCATTCCACCGACGCGCTACCTTCCTCGCCGTTGTTCCAACGCGTACAGCACCTTGACGGCATCGACGTTGGGCCGGACATCATGGACCCGGATAATTTTTGCCCCCCCCAGGATCGCCGCGGCGTTGGCCGCCAGCGTACCCGGCAACCGCTCCCCGGCATCGCGTCCGGTGACCATGCCGATGAACGATTTACGCGAAAGCCCGACCAGCACAGGATAGCCCAGGGCGACTATTTCCTCAAGCCGGGCGATCAAGTCCAGGTTGTCTTCCAGGCGTTTGCCGAAACCGATACCCGGATCCAGGATGATCCGCTCCGC
The DNA here is from genome assembly GCA_020719845.1 of Treponema denticola. Lineage (GTDB taxonomy): Bacteria > Spirochaetota > Spirochaetia > Treponematales > Breznakiellaceae > DYPP01. The sequence goes on from DYPP01000002.1 coordinate 111,294, forward strand.
CGGGATTCCCGCCCTGACCGCATTATCGGCGGCGGCGGTCAAAAAAGAAGCGACCTCGGCCAAAACGTCCCCGTAGCCCGGGGCGGCCTGCATCGTCGCCGGAACGCCCTTTTTGTGCATCAGCACCACCGGCGCGCCGCGTTCGGCGCAGAGGGACGCCAGGTCCGGGTCGTCGCCGAGGGCGGAAATATCGTTGATGATGTCCGCCCCCGAATCCAACGCGGCCCGGGCCACCGCAGCTTTGCGGGTATCCACCGAGATCGCCGCGGCACTGCGCCGGCGGAAAGCGGCGACCACCGGCACGATGCGTTTGATTTCTTCCGCCGCGTCCACGTACGCCGCGCCGGGACGGCTGGATTCGCCCCCGAAATCCACCAGGGACGCGCCGTCCGCCACCGCTTGCAAGGCCCGTTCCACCGCGGCTTCGGCTTGCGCCCGGCTCGGGGCGTAAAAAGAATCATCGGTGCAGTTGACCACCGCCATGACCTGGGGCACGCCGCGCAGGTCGAGCAGAGCTCCGCTGGGTAAGGCAAGGGCTTGAGGGATACGCATGATGGGCATGATTATACTCTAAAAGGCGGTTTTCGTCATGGCCCAGGAGTTTGTCGGACTTGTCCGCTTCAATCAAAAAATTGCGGCTCGCCGCAATTTTTACCTTGCAAACTCCCAAAGGAGCCTGATTTATCGGCATTTTGGCAACCCAAGGAGGCCCCTTGGGTTGCCAAAATCCACCAATCTGACAGGCTCCTGGCTGTTTCCGGCGGGGATAAAAAAAGCCGCGGTAGAACCAAGTCTCCGCGGCTACAGAAGGAGCTTATCGCTTGGTTTTATGCCGATTCTTTCTGAGCTTCTTCTTCCGCTTATGCGTCGCGATCTTTCTGAGCTTGCGCTTTCTTCCGCAGGGCACTTCGGAGTCTCCTTTGCAGTAAGATGAATCCCGTCGAACCGAACAGGTGGTAACTCGTAGCCTGGTAGGCAGGAAACCTTTGAATAGTATGAACCTGAACCGTCAAAAGGTCAAGTAGTCGCCTTGGGGAGGGACGCCGGGAAGTCGGCCAGCAGGCTTTTCAGCTGGTCCGCAGCGGCGGCGCCGTCGGAGGCGTCGATCCAGTGGACGTCGGGCAGGGAAGCAAAAAAGGTGATCTGCCGTTTGGCGTAGCGGCGGCTGTTCCGGGCCACCAGACGCTGGACCGCCGCCAGGTCCGCCGCGATCCCGGGGACGCCTTCTTCCTCAATAAAGAATTCCTGATAGCCGATGGCCCGCAGCCCCGGGTCGCCGGGGCCGTAGCCCGCCGCCGCCAGGGCGGCGACCTCGCCGGGAAGGCCGACGGCGAACATTTCGGCGCAGCGCCGGTCAATGCGCCGGTACAGGTCAGCGCGCCGGCGGTCCAGGCCGATCAGCAAGAAGCGGTATTCCCCGCGGCTGCCGGCCGGCGCGGTCTCGGCGGCAGAAAAAGAACCCCGCGGCCGGCCGGTCAGCCGGAAGACTTCCAGAGCCCGCAGCAGGCGGTAGGTATCGTTGAGGTGGATCTTGGCCGCGCTCTCCGGATCGCAGGCGGCCAGTTCCGCCGCCAGCGCCCCGGCGCCCCGGGAGGCCAGTTCGGACTGCAGGGCCGCGCGCAGCACCGGGTCCGACGGGGGCACCGCCGGCAAGCCCTGCACAAAGTTCTTGAGGTAAAACCCCGTGCCGCCGGAAACTACCGGCAGCTTGCCCCGGGCGGCTATTGCCGCGCAGGCGCTATCCGCCAGGCGCACAAAATCCCCGGCGTTGAACTGCTCGTCGGGATCGCGGATATCGATCAGATGGTGGGGAATGCGGGCCCGGAGTTCCCGGGTAGGCTTGGCGGTGCCGATGTCCATGCCCCGGTAGACCTGCATGGAGTCGGCGGAGACTATTTCCGCCGGAAAAACGGCGCGCGGCCCCGCGAACAGCCGTTCCAGCAGGTCTGTCTTGCCCGACGCCGTCGGCCCGAACAGCAGCAGGACCGGCACCGCCTGAGCGTACGGCATGGCGCGCTTATTCGTCCAGGCGGAATTCGATGGCTTTGGTAAAAATCTGGCGGGCCGACAGGGAAACGACCTTGCCGTCGTTCTCTTCGATTTCGGCGTCCCGCATCATGGAGAGCTGGTAGGAACGGCGGGAAGCGGCGCAGGTGATTTCGTACATATTGTCATCGTATTCGATCAATTGTTCCAGCGGAAATATCATCGGCACTTCTCCTTGATCCGGTCAAAGCCTGTTCGAGAAAGAAAATATGAGTCAAATCTAAAAACATCAGTTTTTAGACTTGTTCCGCTTAAAACGCAATTCCTCCAAGGAATTGCTTAAGTCCGGTCTAAAAACAACCGGTTTTTAGACCGGACTCAAGTATAGCAAAAACACGCCGCTATGTAAAGAAGCCGCTTTCCTTGACTAAGCCCCCCGGGAGCGATACCTTTATCCTAGCAGATGCCGCTCAACCCGCCCGCGGGCACGGTGCTGTTTTTCAGGAGGTTTCCCATGCGCAACGCTACTCCTCCGCGAGTGGGCCAATGGCTTGGTCCCGCGACCATCGTCATCGCCGTCGCCGTCCTTGCCGTGCTCGTCTTTCTGGGAACCAGCTTCTACATCGTCGATCAGACGGAAGAAGCGGTGGTGACCAGGTTCGGCCGCTACCTGACGACCGCCGGTCCGGGAATGCACTACAAGCTGCCCTTCGGCGTGGACCGGCACTATCCGGTAAAGACCCGGGTGGTGCAGACCGAGCAGTTCGGCTTCCGCACGCTGAGCAGCGGGGTCAACACGGTCTATTCGGACGAGACCTTTCCGGATGAATCCACCATCCTGACCGGGGACCTCAACATCGTGGACGTGGAATGGATCATCCAGTACCGGATCGTGGATCCCCGGGCCTGGCTGTTCAACGTCCAGGAACGCACCGCCACCATCCGCGACGTCTCCCGTTCGGTGATCAACATGCTGGTGGGCGACCGGGCCATCCTGGCCGTCATCGGACCGGAGCGGACGGCTATTGAAATCGAAGCCATCAAATTGATGAACGCGACCTTCCAGGAATACAAACTGGGCATCGACGTGATTGCGGTCAAGCTGCAGAACATCGTGCCCCCCCAAGGCGTGCAGGAAGCCTTTGAGGACGTGAACAAGGCCATCCAGGACATGAACCGCCTGATCAACGAAGGCAAGGAAGCCTACAACGCTGAAATTCCCAAGGCCCAGGGCCAGGCGGACCAGCAGGTCCAGGTAGCCCAGGGCTACGCGGCGGAACGGGTCAACAAGGCCAAGGGCGACGTGGCGCGCTTCAATTCGGTCTATGAAGAATACCGCAAGGCCCCGGACGTTACCCGGCGGCGCCTGTACTACGAAATGATCGAGGCGGTCTTCCAGGATGAAACCGGAACGACGCTCATCGACCGGCAGTTCGACAATTTCTTGCCCATGAAGAACCTTGATGCCCAAGGAGGCCGCTGATGAAACGCGTCCTGACCCTGTTGATCGTCATCGCCGTCGTCATCGTCGGCATCCTGGTCGCCGGACCCTTCTACGTGGTCAACGAAGGCGAACAAGTGGTCGTCGTACGCCTCGGCCAGATCGTGGACCAGAAGGAAGAAGCCGGGCTGTACTTGAAGACCCCTTTTCTGGATGAAATCATCGCCTTCCCGGCGCGCATCATGGCCTGGGACGGCGAGCGGCAGCGGATCCCCACCAAAGAAAACCAGTTCATCTGGGTGGACACCACCGCGCGCTGGCGCATTTCGGATCCCAAGAAATTCTACGAATCCATCACCTTCATGGAAGCGGCCTACGCCCGCCTGGACGACGTGATCGACTCGGCGGTGCGCACCGTCATCGCCGACAACTACCTGCGCGAGACCGTGCGCAACTCGAACATCATCCGCGAACAGGTCAGCGGCACGGAAAGCTTTGAAATCGGCACCGACGCCGACGCCAACCAGCTGTCGGCCTTCATGAAGACCGACGCTACCTATGAAGTGGTGCAGAAGGGCCGGAGCCAACTGGCGGACGAAATGCTGACCCTGGCCCGCAAGCTGGTGCCCGAGTACGGCATCGAGCTGATCGACGTAGTGCCCCGGCAGATCAAATATTCCGACGAACTGACCGAGAGCGTCTACAATCGGATGATCAAGGAGCGCAACCAGATCGCCCAGGCTTTCCGGTCCTTCGGGGAAGGCAAAAAAGCGGAATGGCTGGGCAAGACGGAAAACGAGCGCCGTTCCCTGCTGTCCGCTTCCTACGAAAAAGCCGAGCGCATCAAGGGCCAGGCCGACGCGGAAGCCACGGGCATCTACGCCCAATCCTACGGCCGGGACGCGGCGTTCTTCGATTTCTGGCGCAGCGTGGAATCCTACCGATCGACGATGCCGAAATTCAGCAAAACCCTTTCCACGGATATGGACTATTTCAAGTATCTTTATTCGCCGACGGGACGATGAGCCTTCATGAGCGCCCGGATCAGCACCATCGAAATCGGGGGATCCCGGGTCCTCGGTTTTGATACCGCCCTCAGTCCTGCGGCCTTTGCCCAAGCCCGGCTGGCCCAGCTGCTGACCGAACCCGGCGCCCTGGTGTATCCGGAGGGCCGGGCGGCTTCCTGGCAGCCCCAGGGCGTACGGGAGATCGACGGCCGCATGGTCGTCTGGGGGCCGGCTTTTTCCGGAATCCGTCTGGACCAGCTGGTCGAGGCTGATCCGGATCAGGGTCTGAATGCCCTGCGGCGTGCGCTGGAAGCCAGGGCTCTGCTGGACCGCTCCGGCCTGGACGGGGGTCCTTTTTTCCCCGCCGGCGTCTGGCTGGACGACGCCGGGACCGTTTTTTTTCCCCCCTACCGCTTGATGGTCCGCATCCTGGATGCCGAGGGCGGCCATGTCCGTCTACACGGACTAGATCGCTGGCTACACCCGGAACGACGGGGAGCGGAGGCGGAAGCCTTTACCTGCGCCGCCCTGGCCTATCGCCTGCTCTGCGGCGTCGCGCCCTTCGCGGTTCCCGACCTGCCGGAACCGGCGGCAGGCGATTTGCTGCGACGGGATATTAGGGACGGCTTTTTTCTGCCTGCCCGGCTGGCCGCGCCCGGCCTGGATCCGGCATTAGCTGACCTGCTGGACCGCAGCCTGGGCACCGCCGCTTCCGTCGACCGGGCGGTTCCTTCCCTGGCTGAACTGACCGCGGCTCTGAATTTGACCGAAGCCGGCGGCATCCGCCGTTTGGTGCGCCCCGTCGCGCCGGCGGTTCGGGAAAAAGTGCGGACCGAGCGGATCCGCTACGAAAAAAATCGCGTTGCCCGGCTGGGAAGACGGCGTTTTTTCCGCCGGAACAAAACGGTGTTGGCCATCGGCGCGGCAGCGATCCTGATTGTGGGCTTGTTCGGCTTCAACCTGATCCAGGCCCGGGCCCAGCGGCCGACCACCCGGGGCCTGTCGCCCCGGGAAGTGACCGAAGCCTACTACCTTTCCTTCAACACGCTTGACCATGCGTTCATGGACGCCTGCGTCGCCGGTCGGACCGGCGCCCAGGACATCGAAGCGGTGATCAATCTCTTCGTGATTTCCCGGGTCAGGGAAGCCTACGAACGAAAAAGCAGCGTACTTTCCGCCGCACAATGGCTGGCGGACGGTGCGCCCCGGGTGGAAGCCAACGTCTTCGGCGTCAGCGGCCTGGACATCCGCGGGCTGGAAACCGACCCGTCGGACGGCGCAGTCACCTATCAGTCCCGCTACACCTTCTGGTATCCCGCGTCCGTGGACGCCGGGGCGGATAACGAGGCGACACCGCCGGCCGCTCCGGCCTCGGATCGCCGCGTGGACACGGTGCTGCTCGGACGGCAAAAAGACCGCTGGCGGATTACCGCCATCGACCGACGGGAAGAAGACTAGAACGGCGCTACTGCAGGCCGAATTCCTTCATCTTGTTGAGCAGCGTGCGGCGGGTGATGCCCAGGTCCTGGGCGCTCTGTTCCCGATGCCCCCCATTCCGGAGCAGCGCCGCCTCGATCGCCCGCTGTTCCAGCTCCCGCAGCGACAGGACGCCCACGTCGGGCGCCGCAGCGACGCTGGGCGGTAGCGCCGGAGGCGGATTCATGTTGGCCCCGGCGAAGGAAAAATCCCGGGGGTCCAGCTCCGCGCCGTCGCCCAGAATGACCGCCCGTTCCACCGCGTTCTCCAGCTCCCGCACGTTGCCGGGAAACGGGTACCGGGATAAAAGATCCAGCGCCGACGCGGAAAGCCCGAGCCCGGCTTTGCCCATCTCGGCGGCAAACCGGGCCACGAAGGTTTTAGCCAGGGGAGGAATGTCTTCCGTGCGTTCCCGCAAGGGCGGGATTTGCAGGCGGATCACCGCCAACCGGTAAAAAAGGTCTTCCCGAAAAGCGCCGGAACGCACCGAAGCTTCCAGGTCCTTGTTGGTGGCGGCGATGATGCGCACGTCGATGGGAATCTGCCGGGTGCCCCCCAGGCGCATGATGCGCTTTTCCTGCAGTACCCGCAGCAGTTTGACCTGCAGCTGCAAAGGCATGTCCCCGGTTTCGTCCAGAAATAGCGTACCGCCGCCGGCCAATTCAAAAAGACCGCTTTTGCGCGCCTCCGCGCCGGTAAAGGCGCCCTTCTCGTAGCCGAAAAGTTCGCTTTCCAGCAGATTCTCCGGAATGCCTCCCAGGTTGATGGGCACGAAGGGGCCTTCCGCCCGGCGGCTCAACCGGTGGATGAGACGGGCCACCACCTCTTTGCCCGTACCGCTTTCGCCGGTGACGAGCACGGTGGAGTTGGTCGGCGCCACCCGGTCGATCAGGTGCCGCAGTTCCTTCATGGCCGCGCCGGAACCGATCCAGCCTTCGGCGCTTTCCAGGGCGATCCGGGGCACCGACGTTTTGACCGCCGTTTCCGCCACCCTGGCCACCGCCGCCAGCCGGGCGTCGGCCACCGCCTTGCGGAGGCGCAGGATCAATTCTTCCGGATCAAAGGGTTTTACCAGGTAGTCCGCGGCGCCCCGCTTCATCGCTTCCACCGCGTCGGCGATGTCGCCGTGGGCGCTGATCATCAGGGTGGGCAAGGCGGGTCCGCCTTCCTTCAACCAGGTCAGGAACTCCAGGCCCGACATGCCGGGCATCTTCAAGTCCACCACCACCGCGTCCACGCGTTCCCGTTCCAATGTTTCCCGGGCTTCTTCCCCCGTAGCGGCGAGCACCGTATTGATGCCCTCGGTGCTCAGGTAGGCCGCCAGGGATTCCCGCAAATTTCGTTCGTCGTCGGTAATCAGCACCCGCAGGCCGTTGGCTTGTCCATCAACGCTCATGCTTCTTTTCTCCCCGTAATAACCGGCAACCCCAGCAAGAAGACCGTCCCGCCGCCGTCCCGGGCTTCGTGGCCCAGGGTAGCTCCGGAAAGTTCGGCGTAGCGCCGGGCCAGCGCCAGCCCCAACCCGGAACCCGTGGTCTTGGTCGTGAAGAATAAATCGTACACCCGTTCGGCGTCGGCCGCGGGAATGCCCTTGCCCCGGTCCGCCACCCGCAGCTCCACGCCGCCGTTGCGGACCGGCTGCGCCGAAACTTCAACGGTCCGGTCCGGCGTGGAATCCATGCTCTCCAACGCGTTGGCGATCAGATTGTCCATGATTTGGTCCAGCCGTCCCCGGTCCTGGCGGACGGCAAGGCGGGGCAAGGCTGACTCGTCCAGCACCAGACGACCGCCGTAGCGCCGGGCAAAGGAACGCAGGTAGTCGTCGATGTAGAACGTTTCCGGGTTGCCGGCCTTGGTTGAAAGGTACTGCCGGACCCGGTCGGTCAGATTGCTGATGCGGCTGACTTCTTCGTCGATGACCTCGACGCTCTGGGCGATATCCGCATCTCCCCGCTTGCGCAGCAGGGCCACCTGGATCTTGAGCACCCCCAGGGGATTCTTGATCTCGTGGGACAGGGTCCGGGCGACTTCGCCCAGGGCGACCAGCTCTCTGGTGCGCGCCTCCTGGGCCCGGTAGGCGTCCAGGTTGCGGGCCAGGGACATGAGCGTAAAAAAGGCCAGGATCAAGGCCACGGCCACCAGCAGGGATCCGACGTACAGCCCCCGTTCATTCCCCCGCAGGGCGTTGATGTCATATTCCACGTAGACCAGCCGGCCGGTTCCGGACGGCGGCGGCTGCGGGGGCCCCTCGTTCCAGCCGGTCCGCCCGCGGCCCCGCATCATGGCGAACCCGCCGAGGGGACGCAGCAGCCGGATGGTATCGCCCCGCAGTTGCGCCGGCAGACGGGCATCCGCTTCGGCCACCCTACCGGGCGCCGGACCGTAGCGATACAGCGGGTCGCCCTGGGGCGTATACACGCCGAAAGAAACCAGCCCCGCCACCTGGGCGATCAGATCCGGGTTGCCCCGGTCGTAGGCCTGCAGCAGCTCCGACGCTACCTGGAAGGCGCGATATTCGGCGACGACGCGCAGCCGGCCCCGTTCCTGCAGGGCAAACAGCAAGATGCCCCCCAGCGCCAGGAGGGAGATCAGTCCCAAGAGAATGATGGCCGCCCGGGATTCCTTGCGCCGGCTCGCTTCCGACCGGGGGGCGTGCAGAAAGGCGAACCCGGCTGACTTCATCGTTTTACTATACCACAGGTCCGCCGCCGCGCAAACACGCTTGCGCGTTTCCCGGCGGTAGGCTACCATCCCCGCTATGGAT
>DYPP01000061.1:0-1635 GCA_020719845.1 Treponema denticola
AATTGTCCCTTTCCGGCGCCGTCGACCCCGGCGCCGCCGCCCAGATCGGTCGGCTGGCGGGAGCCCAGTACGTGCTGCTGGGCAGCGTGACCATCATCGGCGACCAGGCGCGCCTGTCCGGCCGCCTGGTGGACGTGGAGAGCGCTGAAATCCACTGGGCGGGCAGCGCGACGGGCTACGTGGATGAAATTTTCGACATCGAAGCGGAATTGGCCGATCTGGCCGAGGAAGAGCTGGCGGAATGAGCCGGTTCAAGTCTCCGGTGCTGATCGGGTTGCTGTGCGGCCTGGTAGTGGCCGGGCCGGCGGCGCTTTTGCCCGCCCAGAAGCTGGAACGGGCGGTAGTGGTGACCGTATTGCCCTTCCGGACCCTGGCCGCCGCGGAGTATTCCTTTCTGGGCGATTCCTTTTCCGAGGCCGTAACCACCAAGCTGGTCGGCTTGCGGCAGGTAAAGGTGTACGAACGCAGCCAGTTCGACCGGCTGGCGGGGGAATTGCGGCTGGAAAAGGATCAGTCCGGCTTCTTCGACCCGGACAGCCTGTCCCGGATGGGCGCGGTGGTTTCCATCGACTACGCCCTGCTCGGTTCGGTTACCCTGGCGGCGAACAATTTTGTCTGCTCCGCCCGGCTGGTGCACGTCAACACGGGCAAGGTGCAGCTGGCCAAAGAATTCCGCGGCACCTATCCGCGGGATCTTTTTGACCTGCAGGACCGCCTTTCTCTGGCCGTAGCCCAGGCGCTGTCCCTGCAGCTGAACGAACTGGACCTGAAGCGCATAACCCGGGTACCCACCAAGGATGAAAACGCCTTTTCCCTGTACAATCGGGCGCTGTCCGGGACGGGCCGGACCGAACGCATCGCCCTGCTGCGGGACGCCATCCGCCGGGACGCCGCTTTTACCGCGGCGCGGCACCTGCTGGCGGACCTGTACGTGGAAGCCGAGGACTACGCCGAGGCGATCGCTGCCTACCGGGGGATTCTGGAAGCCGACGCTCAGGATTTCCGGGCGGCCTACAACCTGGGTTTGATTTACCTGGATCAGGAGCGCCCGGCGGAAGCCCTGGACCAGCTGTCCCTGGCGGCGGAACTGAAACCCGGGGATGGGGACGTCTTCTACCACCTGGGCCTCTGCCGGGAATACGGCCGGGACGGCCGCCGCTACACGCCGGGGGCCGATCTGGACGCCGCCGCCGCCTGCTACGCCCAAGCGGCGGCGCTGGACCCGCTGCACCGCGAAAGCCGCCTGGCCCTGGGCATCATCCACGCTTCCCGGGCGCAGGCGGCAGCCGAGCCGGAGCGGCGTCTGGGCTGCCTCAAAGAATCCGCTGCGGCGTTTGCCGCCTGGCTGGCCCTGGCCGGGGATGATCCCCAGGCGCCGGAGATCAGCGCCAACCTGGAGTTGATCCGGGCTTCCATCGCCGAACACGAACAATACCTGCGGTCCGTCGAGTCCCGCTAAAAACGGGTCGGACTGAGGATTTTTGCCGGGTGACGGCTGTCCCCAGGTACATGACCATTCGTCGTGAATACTGAACAAAACGGTGACGAGGTGGAGTATGTTGGAAAAAGGTCGGTCCTTGGCGCTCACCATCGGCCTGGCAGGCGCTTTGACCCTGATCCTGATCGGCGCCTGCG
>DYPP01000061.1:1735-7794 GCA_020719845.1 Treponema denticola
CTGCGCCGGAGCAGACTGTTCCGGCGGCTGGGCCGGTTGCGCAGCCGACGGGACTGCGGTCAGATGCTACCATACCGGAGCAGGCCGCGCCGCAGACGGAACCGGCGGTGCCCCCGTCCAAACCGGCTGAGCCGCGGGTTTTGTTCGACCTGATCAGGCAGGCTGCGGAGCTGCGGGATGAGGCCGGCTGGGCGGCGCTGGATACCGAGGTAGCCGCCCTGGATGACCAGAACCTGAACCGGGCGATCGCGGCACTGGAGCAGGCGGTAGCCGCGGCGGAAAAAGCCGCCCGGCCGGCGCCGGGCCTGCGTTTGGCCCTGGCGGCGTGCTACGGCCGCAAAGGCCTGGCGGAAAAAGCCTACGCGACGGTGGAAGCCGCGGAGCGGGACGCCACCGCGCCGGGGGTCGTCTTCAACCTGGCGGTGATCTACGGCCGCAAGGCTCTGCTGGGCAACGCGCTGGAACCCTGCACCCTGCTGATGGAAAGCGATCCGCCCGGCGCGGTCATTCAGGTGGACGGCCTGGTTGCCGGCGTAACGCCCCTGCGCCTGGAGGGCGTCCGGCCGGGGACGCACCGGGTAACAGCCCTGCTGGCGGGTTACGATGACGGGGCGGTTGAAATCAGCGGTGCCGCCGGGGCGTCGCTGAAGGCCCAGATCACGTTGAACGCCGCGCCGGTGGCGTACACGGTACGCGTCGAGCCTGAGGCCGCGCTGGTCGCCGTCAACGGCGGCGAAGCGGTCGGCGGAACCTGGCGCGGCGCGCTGCGCCCCGGGACGTATCCCGTGGAAGCGCGTCTTGCGGGCTATAAAACCCTGAACAGCGCCTTGTCGGTCCCGGTGTCCGCGGTCCCCCGGGAGGTGGTCTACCGGCTGGACCCCTGCCTGCGGCTTTGACCGTCAACAGCGTGCCCCCGGGCGGCCGGGTCCTGATCGGCGGCGCCGAAGCGGGCCTGACGCCCCTGCGCCGGGAAACGGCGGACTTCGGCGAAACCGAGGTGCGGGTCGTCACCGCGGACTGGCGCTACGCGGCGGCGGAAACCCAGCTGGTGCGTCCTGCCCCGGGGGCCGAGGTTTCCCTGGTCTTTGCCCTGCCCCGGAAAAACGCCACCGCCCGCATTCCGGCCACGCCGGCCCTGCCCGCGGATACGGTGGTCAAGCTCAACGGCCAGGAACTGGGCCGGGTGCCCTTTGAATACGGTCTGGATTACGGCGACTATGACCTGGAGCTTTCCAAGGCCGGGTATGAAACGTTGGTCCGCAAGATCCGCTGGGAAGGCGACTCCGGGGTTTTCCCCCTCCTGCTCAAGTCCCTGCGCCGGGAGGTGCCCCTCCGGACGATCAAGGTGGACGACAGGACCGACGACTGGGCGGGCTTGGAAACCATCCTGGTGGATCCCTCGGGCAACGATCTGATGCCCAGGCAGCCGGGCACGGACGTGGTGGCCCTGTACATGGCCCGGGACGACAAATACCTGTACTGGCGCATCGATTTTGCCGACGGCAAGCCCCAGTGGCAAGCCGGCTTGATCGATGATCAGTCCATGTATTGCGATCTGACCTTCACGGATGCCAACTACAAGGGAACTCCCTGGTACAACCTGGACCTGCGCATCCAGATCAGCAAAGACGGAACGGCGGACTCCTACTACCAGCTCCATCAAAATGGGGTGGTTGACCGGGGACAGACTATTAATTATTTCAAGGGGGCAAATAATCTGGAAGCCCGGATTCCGCTATCTTCGATACGGGAGATGATTACCCAAAACCGGACCGTCTACGTACGCGTCTATACGGGTTCCAAAAACGTCATGAAGTACATGATGTCCACCAAAAAGGTTTTGATCAATACCGGCTTGTAGCCCGCCGGGGCCGGAGCCCCGTTCCTGCGGGCTGCAGCGGCGTAGACAAAAAGAAAGGACCACCCGCGGGTGGTCCTTTCTATCGAAAAACACGAAGCAAAATCCGCCTTTCACCGGAAGGGCGGATCCTCCGGAACCGGGCGCAACGCCGATCGGTTCCAGCTTCTTTTTAGTAGTCCATGCCGCCCATGCCGCCCATGCCACCGCCGCCCATGGGCGGGGCTGATTTGGGTTCGGGAATGTCGGTGATGGCGCACTCGGTGGTCAGCAACAGGCTGGCGATGGAAGCCGCGTTCTGCAGGGCGGAACGGGTAACCTTGGCGGGGTCGATGATCCCGGCCTTCACCATGTCCACCCACTCCATCTTGGCGGCATCAAAGCCGATGCCCTTCTTTTCCGATTTGGCCCGGTCGGCGATGACCGCGCCGTCCACGCCGGCGTTCTCGGCGATCTGGCGGATCGGTTCTTCCAGGGCGCGCTTGACGATCTTGAAGCCCACTTTTTCGTCGTCGCTGAGCTTGGTCATGTCGGCCTTTTCCAGGGAAGCCGCGGCCTGGATCAGCGCCAGCCCGCCGCCGGGGACGATGCCTTCTTCGATGGCGGCGCGGGTGGCGGACAGGGCGTCCTCGACCCGGTGCTTCTTCTCTTTCAGCTCGACTTCGGTGGCCGCGCCGACGTTGATGACCGCCACGCCGCCGGCCAGCTTGGCCAGGCGTTCCTGCAGTTTTTCCCGGTCGTAGTCGCTGGTGGTCTCCTCGATCTGGGCCTTGATCTGGGCGATCCGGTCCTGGATGTCCTTGGCCTTGCCGGCGCCGTTGATGATGGTGCTGTTGTCCTTGTCGATCTTGATCGTCTTGGCCTTGCCCAGCTGGGAAATGTCCGTGTTCTCCAGCTTGAGGCCCAGTTCTTCGGAGATCACCTCGCCGCCGGTCAGGACGGCGATATCTTCCAGCATGGCCTTGCGGCGGTCGCCGAAGCCCGGAGCCTTGACGGCGCAGGTCTTGAGCGTGCCCCGCAGGCTGTTGACCACCAGGGTGGAAAGGGCTTCGCCGTCCACGTCCTCGGCGATGATCATCAGCGGCTTGCCGCTCTGGGCCACTTTTTCCAGCAGGGGCAGCATGTCTTTCATGGAAGAAATTTTCTTGTCGTGGATCAGGATGTAGGCGTCGTCGTAGACGCTGGTCATCGTATCCCGGTCGGTGACGAAGTAGGCGGAAATGTAGCCCCGGTCGAACTGCATGCCTTCGACGAACTCGATGCTGGTTTCCATGGTCTTGGACTCTTCGACGGTGATGACGCCGTCCTTGCCCACTTTTTCCATGGCGTCGGCGATGGTGTTGCCGATTTCGGCGTCGTTGTTGGCCGAAACGGAAGCGACGTGGGAAATTTCTTCCTTGTCCTTGATTTCCTTGGAATTCTTCTTGATCTCGTCCACGGCGATCTCGACGGCCTTGTCGATGCCCCGCTTGAGCTCGATGGGGGTCATGCCGGCGGCCACCGACTTGAGCCCTTCCTTGACCAGGGAATAAGCCAGCACGGTAGCCGTGGTGGTGCCGTCGCCGGCCACGTCGTTGGTCTTGGTGGCTACTTCCTTGAGCAGTTGGGCACCCATGTTTTCGTAGGGATCGGACAGTTCGACTTCTTTAGCCACCGAAACGCCGTCCTTGGTCACCGTCGGCGCGCCGAACTTCTTGTCCAGCAGCACGTTGCGGCCTTTGGGACCAAGGGTCACCTTGACCGCTTGGGAAATCTGCTCTACCCCGGACAGCAACTTGCGGCGGGCCTCTTCATTGAACATCAACTGTTTCGCCATGGTTCTCTTTCTCCTCTTTCACTTGCCGTGCCTGCCCGACGCGTCAGTATCCCCCCAAGGGGTTCCGTACGCTGAAACGGCTCCGGCGTAGTATGGTATGGGTGTTATGCCTTCCCCTGTAAAGTGAAGGCTCATGCTTAAAATACTAAATGTTGCCCTAGCGCGGCAACAAAAAAAAACGCTATACTGACCGGACTTGATCGAATTGACGTGATTATGCGGTGTTGCAGGAGGGTTAATATGGAAAAACTGCGTATGGGTGTACTCGGGTGTTCAACCCACTACTTCAAGCGGATCGCCGTTCCTTTGCGGGAATCCCTTTTGGTGGAACCCTACGGCATCGCCTCCCGGGACGCGGCCAAAGCCAAAGCCGCCGCGGCGGAATGGGATTTTTCCACTTCCTACGGGTCCTACGAAGCTCTTTTGGCGGATCCGGCGGTGGATTTTGTCTACAATCCCCTGCCCAACCATCTGCATCTGGAATGGATCAAGAAGGCCGCCGACGCGGGCAAGCCGATCCTGTGCGAAAAACCCCTGGGCCTCAACGCCGCCGAAGCCAAGCAGGCGGCGGATTATTGCGCCGCCCGGGACGTGCCGCTGATGGAAGCCTTCATGTACCGCTTTCACCCCCAGTGGCGGCGGGCGGCGGATCTGGTCAAGGCGGGTGAAATCGGCCGGGTCATGAGCACCCACTGCATGTTCTCGTACAACAACCGGGATCCCAAGAATATCCGCAATATCGCCGGCTACGGCGGCGGCGCGGTGCTGGATATCGGCTGCTACGCCGTCAGCACCGCCCGCCTGCTGATGGAAGCCGAGCCGGAGCGCGTCGTGGCTGCCCTGCTCCGGGACGAGGAATTCCAGACCGACGTGCTGGTTTCGGGCATCCTCGACTTCGGCGCCGGGCGGCGTTCCACCTTTACCGTGGGCACCCAGCTCTACTCCATGCAGCGGGTGGACGCCTACGGAACCGGCGGTTCCCTGTCGGTGGAGGTTCCCTTCAATATGTACGGCGACGTCCCCGGCCGGGTGCCGGTGGCCAACGATGTGGGCCGGCGGCTGGTGGAAACCGAAGTGGTGGATCAGTACCTGCTGCAGTTCGACGCTTTTGCCCGCTCGCTGATCGAAAGAACCGCCGTACCCACGCCGGTTTCCGACGCCATCGCCAATATGGCGGTGCTGGACGCCCTGTCCGCGTCCGCCGCGTCGGGCAAATGGGAAAACGTCCGCCGCTGGTAGACTGCGCCGCTTCAGGCGGCAAAGGGTAACGAGAATCGTGGAAGCAACGCACCATGCTTAAGACCAACAACCTGCGCATCGCCGCAGAATTGCCCCTGGTGTCGCCGGCGGAATTGGCCCGGGAAATTCCCATGACCGACGAAGCGGCCACGACTGTCGCCGCCGGACGGCATCAGATCACCGAGATCGTCGCCCGCCGGGACCGGCGGCTGCTGGCGGTGGTCGGCCCCTGTTCGATCCATGATCCCGAAGCCGCCCTGGACTATGCCCGGCGACTGGCGGCGCTGTCCAAAAAGCTGGCCGACCGCCTGCTGATCGTCATGCGGGTCTACTTTGAAAAACCCCGGACCACGCTGGGGTGGCGGGGCCTGATCACCGACCCGGGAATGGACGGCAGCTACGATATCGCCGGCGGTTTGCGCACCGCCCGGCGCATCCTGGTGGCGATCAACGACCTGGGCCTGCCCGCGGGCAGCGAAATGCTGGACCCCATCATTCCCGGGTACATCGCCGAACTGATCAGCTGGGCGTCCATCGGCGCGCGCACCAGCGAATCCCAGACCCACCGGGAAATGGCTTCCGGCCTTTCCATGCCCATCGGCTTCAAGAACGCCACCGACGGGGACGTGCAGATCGCCCTCAACGCCATCGTCTCCGCCGCCAGTCCCCATTCCTTCGTGGGCATCGACCGGCAGGGCAACACCATCGTGATGCGCACCACGGGAAATCCGGACTGCCATCTGATCCTGCGGGGCGGCAAGTCGGGCCCCAATTTTGACGACTTGCACGTCCGCGAAGCCGCCCGGCGCATGGCCGAATCAAAGCTCAACCCGGCGGTCGTCATCGATTGCAGCCACGGCAATTCGGAAAAAAAGCCGGAGCGCCAGGCGCTGGCGCTGCGGGATATTCTGGCCCAGCGGCAGGAAGCGGATTCGCCGGTGGTGGGCTTTATGATGGAAAGCAACCTGGAAACGGGCTGCCAGAATCCCAGTCCCGGCGGAAAGGGGCTGCAGTACGGGGTTTCCGTGACCGACGCCTGCCTGGGCTGGGCGGAGACGGCGGATCTGCTGCGGGAAGCCTACGAACGGACGAATGCAAGCCCAGGAGCGGGCGCGTCTGCGGGCCGCAAAGGCGGGAGCTGAAATG
>DYPP01000061.1:7894-17447 GCA_020719845.1 Treponema denticola
AGCTGAAATGAATTCAGGCGGAGTGCTGGTTTTTACCGACGGCGGCTGTTCGGGCAATCCTGGTCCCGGCGGCTGGGCGTACGTGATCGTGGATGCCTCCGGCCGGGACGTGGCGGAAAAATGGGGCGCCGAAGCGGCGACCACCAACAACCGCATGGAGCTTTCCGCCGCGGTCGCCGCCCTGCGGGCGGTGCTGGCGGATCCGGCCCTGCGGGGCAAGCGGGTGACCCTGTACACGGACTCGCAGTACGTCCAGAAGGGCATCAGCACCTGGATCCACGGCTGGAAGCGCAACGGTTGGCGGACCAGCGCCAAGGAACCGGTCAAGAACCAGGATCTGTGGCAGGCGCTGGACGAACTTGCTTCCCGGCTGACCATGGAATGGCGTTGGGTCAAAGGGCACGCGGGGCATGAATACAATGAACGCTGCGACCGGATGACCCAGGAAGCGATTTCCTCCCTGGCCGCGACGTAAGGAAAATTATCGGGTCTTACTTGTCCCCGGCAAGAAAGGGAAGTACACTGGTAGCATAGCGGTACCGGAGCGCCGGTAACTGTAATGAATGTTTTCAGGAGCTGCCTATGAAACGAAAGATCGTGATGAACCTCGCATGGGGCGCGTTCATACTCCTTTTTGCGGCGTCCTGCGCGGGAAGTCCGAAGCCCGTCGAGCCCGCGCCGGTTGAACCGACCGCGCAGGCTCCCGTAGAAACGCCACCTCCGGTTGAAACGAAGCCGGTTGAAACGACGGATCCGTCCAAGACGCCGCCGGATCAAGCGGCGACGGACGCCTTGAACGCCGCCCAGGCCCGGGCGGAAAAATCCCGCAAGCAGGCTTTCGACATCCAGGCCCCCAGCTACGCTCCGGCGGAGTGGAAAGCGGCGGAAGCCCTGTTCCTGCAGGCCCGGGACGCGGCGGCGCAAAAAAACATGGCCGCCTACGCGGAAGCGGCCAAATGGTACGATCAGGCGGTGGCGGCGTATGACGCGGCCGCGCAGAAGAGCCTGCCCGAGTACGCGGCGGACCGGCGGGATGAGATCGGAAAAGCCAGAAGCGCCGCCCTCGGCGCGGGCGTGCAGGATCTGAGTCCCGAACGTCTGGCCGCAGCTGATCAGGTGGCCGCCGACGCCCAGGGCAAGTACGATGCGGGCGATTATTACGGCGCCGCCGAATCGGCTTCCGAAGCCCGCGCCCGCTATCTGGTGCTCAAGACGGGGTCGGATTCCTACGCCGTCAAGTCGGAAATAGACCGGCGGGATTTTGCCCGCTACGATCCGGGCAACTACACCCTGGCCGGCGAAAAGCTGGACAAGGCCCTGGTTGGGTACGATGCCGGCGACATCGACGCCTCCGCCGACGCTTCCGAAGAGTCGCTGCTCCGCTACAACCTGGCGTTGGGCAAGGGCCGCGAGTTGAACGCTTCCGGCCGCGGCGAGAACGCCGCCGAAGAGCGGCAGGCCGCGCAGGATCTGAAGGCGAACGTCGCCGTCAAGGCGGGGTTCGAGGATGCCGCGGCGGTCTTTGCCGAGGCGGACGCGGCTTTCAAGGCCGAACGCTTCGATGAATCCGCCGAACTGTACGCGGAAGCGGAAAGCCTCTTCTCCATCGTGCGGGCTACGGCGGCGGAAAAACGGCAACGGGCGGAAGAAGCCCTGCTGAAGGCGCAGCGGAAGATGTCGGAAAGCGAAAATACCGCCAAAGAAGCCGATGCGGTCCTGCAAGGAGGCACGCGATGAAACGCTCCATCGTCTTACTTTTAAGCGTCGTGCTTTTGCTGGCGGCTCCGAATCTGTTCGCCCAGCTGGAATTGCCGGAACCGGTTGCCGACGTCCTGCTGCATCCGGCTCCGTCGGCCGAGCTGGCCGCCGCCTTTGCCGAGGCTCCGGCGGATGCTTCCTACCTGTGGGACCTGGATCCCGGCGCGCCGGCGCTCATCCTGGACTTTACGCCCATCGCCAGCCTGGTGCAGGCCGCCGCCAGCGACGCGGCTTCGGCCGCGGCGACCGAGGTGCCGACGGGTTTGCTGGACAATGAGTACTACCGGGAAAGCCTGCGCTTCAAGAACCTGGCCCAGGAGGCCTTTGAATACGGCGATTACGACGCTTCCGCCAACTATGCCGCCGAGGCGACGCGGAACGCCCAGTTGTCCGACGACTACATCGCCCTGATGTTGAAAAAGAAGGCCGTCGACGACGCCATCGCCGCGGCGGGGGACAAGCTGGACTGGGCTGCCTCGATCGGCGCGGACAAGACCTATCCCGACCAGTACGGCGCCGGAAAGGGCGCCTACGACGCCGCGTTGGGGGCCCGGGACGCCGAAGCCTGGGACGACGCCCTGGCCGCGGCCCGGCGCGTGCTGGACCTGCTGGCGGAACTGACCGAACTGGCGCCGCTGCCCGCGCGCTACACCGTGCGCCCCTGGGCTACCGCCCGGGACTGCTTCTGGAACATCGCAGGCTACCCCTTCGTGTACGGCGACCCCACCAAGTGGAAGTTGCTGTACGAGGCCAATAAAACCAGGCTGCGGCGGCCGGAAAACCCGGACCTGCTGCACGTGGGCATCGTGCTGAATATTCCCAGCATCCGGAATGAAGTCCGGGACGGCTCGTGGGTATCCGGCCGGGCCTACGCGCCCTTGCCCAAGCGCAAATAGAGCGCCAGGGCTGAAGCCATGAGGGCGTGCACGTAGGGTGGGCGCCCCATGCCGGCAATCGCTTCGGGCACCGGAACCGTCTCGACGTCGAGGTATTCGTCGGCGTCCAGGTTCTGGTGCCCCATTTTTTTTATTTCCGCAGCCAGAAAAATGTGCACCCGGTTGGACATGATCGCCGGGTTGGGGCTGAATACGCCCAGTTCCCGCAGGCCGGCGGCGGTCCAGCCGGTTTCTTCTTCCAGCTCCCGCAGCGCCGCCGCCGGCGCGGCTTCGCCGGCTTCCACGACGCCCCCGGGGAACTCCAGGCTGAGTTCTTCCGAGCCGTGGCGCCACTGGCGCACCATCAAAAAGGCGTCTCCCGCCGCGCTGCGCACTACCGGAACGACGATGGCCCAGTCCGCCGCGTCGATGACCGAAAAAGTCCCCACCGAACCGTCGGGGGCGCGGCTTATGGTATCCCGAACGGAAAAAACCCGGCAGGTATAGGCGGGGCGCCGTTCCAGAGCGGTCCAGGTCAGATGTTGTTGGCTCATGCCCTACGATAGCTTTTAATGAAGACCTCGTATATACTTTTACCGCGATGGGTATAACGATAGTCTTTGCGACTTCCGTAGCGGAAGAAAAAACCAGATTTCTGGAACTCATTGATGCGGTAAAACTGGAATGCACCCTGTTCCTTCCGGAGACTTTGCAGGAAGCGGATACGATGATTTCCAATAATGCCATCGACGTGATCATCACGGATACCGATTTTGCGGACGGGGTTTTCGCGGATTGGCTGATGCTCTGGTCCCGGCCCTGCATCGTCATGGCCTGGTACGGCCAGGAAAAGCGCCTTGACCGCATCCTGCTCAACGAAGTCAGCTCCTTCATGATGCGGGACGCGGATTTTAGGCACCTATCGGTTTTGCCGTTTTTTATCCGCAAGGTGCTGCACACCAAGGATAGCCTCAAGCAAAAGAACGCCCGGCTGCGGATCAGCGAACGCCGCTACATGGAATTGGTGAACGCGATCCCGGATATCGTCTACTTTCTGGACAACAACGGCAACTTCCTCTACGTCAACGACGCGATCTCCCGCCTGGGCTACGACGCCTCCGAACTGATCGGCGCGCATTTCTCCACCATTTTGGAAGAAGAGGATATTCCCCTGGTCAGCCGGGAACTGGTCCTGCCCCAGCTGAACGGCCGGGCGACCGGGCCGGAGGGATCGCCCAAACTGTTCGACGAACGCCGGACCGGCAGCCGGATGACTAAAAATTTGGTGGTCCGCCTCAAAGTAAAGCACGCCGAGCTCAAGCTGGTGTCCACCGCCACGGTCAATTCCTTCGGCGAAATCTCCAGCGTCGGCATGGCTCTGCCGGAATACGAAGCCAAACCGCTGGGTACGGTGGGCATCATCAGGGATATCACCCTGCACGTAAGGGAAGAATCGCGGTTGAAGGAGAATCTTCGCCTGAAGGAAACTCTGCTCAAAGAGATCCACCATCGCATCAAGAACAACCTGCAGATCGTCTCCAGCCTGCTCAATCTGCAGGGCGGCGTGCTGGAGGACCCGGTGGCCAAAGCGGTATTCATGGATTCGCAAAACCAGATCCAGTCCATCGCCATGGTGCACGAAAAGATGTACCAGAGCGAAGATCTGAAATCCATCGATACCCGCGGCTTTATCGCCGATCTGATCGACCACCTGGTGCGGGCCTACGATATCGATACTTCATTGATAAAAATCGGGTTTACCTGTACGGATCTCAAACTGAACATGGACCAATCCATCCCCCTCGCCTTGATCATCAACGAACTGGTCTCCAACGCGGTCAAATACGGGGTCGACGCGAAGGGCGGAAGCATCGACATCCGTCTGTTCCGGGAAGACAGCGACCATCTCCGCCTGGAAGTACAGGATTCGGGCACCGGATTGCCCAAGACGCTGCAGATCGACGTGCTCAACAGTCTGGGCTTGCAGCTGGTCAAAGCCCTGGGCGAACAGCTGGGCGGCAAGTTTTCCTGGTCGTCCGAAGCGGGCACGCGTTTTTGTCTGGTCTTTCCCTATGAGCTCCCCGGCGAGATCGAACTTTTTTGACAACCGTATCGGCCGGGCCTATGCTTGAGGTAGGTCGTGTATGGCTGTCAGCCGTAAGTGCGACCAATCCGTACTCAAGGAGCTGATTATGGCGATCATGACGATCTCTCGTGAACTCGCCGCCCTGGGCGACGAAACGGCGCATGAACTGGCTAAACTTCTTGATTACCGCTTCGTCGACAAACCGGTTCTCGAACAGCGGATCACATCCTATGGCTTTGCGGTCAAAAAGTTGGAGAAGTACGACGAGCGCAAGCCGTCGTTCTGGGCTTCCCTTTCCCAGGACCGGGACGACTATCTGCATTTTCTCAAGACGGCCCTCTTCGCGGAAGCGGAAATCGGGGACTGCGTCGTCGTGGGCCGGGGTTCGGGCATCGTCTTCAAAGACTTGCCCGCGGTGGTGTCCGTAAACCTGGTGGCGCCGATGGAAATTCGCCTGGAACGGGTAAAAAGCTACTTCCGCTGCGACGACAAGCGCGCCCGGCAGATCATCGAGCAGAGCGATCACGACCGGGCCGGATTCCACCGCTATTTCTTCGACGTGGACTGGAAGGCGGGGTCCAATTACCACCTGACCCTCAATATGGGTTCCCTGCATCCCGCGACGGCGGCGGAAATCATCAAGACCCTGAAAGAAATGGTGGTGACGGAAGAAGCCAATCTCCGCAGCCGGCAGATGCTGCAGGAAATGATCCTGGCGCAAAAAATGATCCACCACGTGCTGTACGAGCAGAAAGTCGCGGTCCACTTTCTGGAAGCCATCGTCAAGGATGGCGGCGTTGCGCTGCACGGGGTAGCCAATTCGGAAGCGACGGTGGAAGCCGCAGTCGCGGCGGCCCGGGAAGTCGCCGGCTCCTACGCCGTGCGGTCGGAGATCCAGGTGGTCCAGGAATACAGCGTGATGCCCTGACGGGCAATGGTACATGGGGAATTATGGATAAAACGAGCGCTCTGGAACGGCTGCATAAAATCGACGGCGAACGGCGGCGGATTGCCCAGGTTCAAGCCTTGCTGCAGTGGGATCAGGAGACCATGCTGCCCGACGCCGCGGTGGAAGGCCGGGCGGAGCAGATGGCTGCGATCGAAGGAATACTGCATCAGCGCGGTACCGCGCCCGAGATCGGCCGTCTGCTGAGCCGCCTTGGATCTTCCGCCGCTGCGCCTCGGGGCGACGAAGCCTTGCCGGAGACGGAGCGTGATTTTTTGCGGGTTCTGCGGCGGGCGTATGACCGCGAGGTCTGCCTGCCCGCCGACCTGGTCGTGGACGCCGCCCGGGCCGAAGGCCTGTCCCAGGCCGCCTGGGTACGGGCCCGTCAGAATGGTGATTTTTCGGTTTTTGTCCCCCATCTGCGTACGATGGTGTCCTTTGCCCGGCGCAAGGCCGAGCTGTGGGGTTTTTCCGAGCGGCCGTACGACGGTCTGTTGGACCTGCACGAACCGGGCATGGGCGCCGCCGGCATCGACGCCGTCTTTACCCCCCTGCGGGAACGCCTGAGTTTGTTGGTGCGGCGGATCGGCGCCCAACCCAGGCCGGAAGCCGGCTTTCTGAAAAACGAGTTCCCCGTCGCCGGACAGGACGCGTTCGGCCGGGCTCTGATGGCCAGTCTGGGGTTCGACACCCGGCGCGGCCGTCTGGATCTGAGCGTCCATCCCTTCACCACCAGTCTGGGGCCGGATGACGTGCGCATCACGACCCGCTATTTCCCCGACAACATGCTTTCCGGCTTATTTTCCATTATCCACGAAACCGGCCATGCCCTGTATGAAATGGGCTTTGATCCGGCGATCCGGGATTCGTCCCTGGCGGACGGCGCTTCCATGGGCATCCACGAATCCCAATCCCGGCTGTGGGAAAACGTCATCGGCCGCAGCCTGCCGTTCTGGGAAGGCCGGTACCCCGAATTGGCGCAGCGCTTCCCGCACCAGCTGGCCGGGGTGACGGCGGCTGATTTTTACCGGGCGGTCAACGAAGTCCGGCCGTCCCTTATCCGGGTGGACGCGGACGAAGTGACCTACAGTCTGCACGTGATTCTGCGCTTCGAGCTGGAAAAGAAGCTGTTTTCCGGCGCCCTGGCGGTCGAAGACCTGCCGGAGGCCTGGCGGCAGGGCATGATGGACCTGTTGGGCACGGCGGCGGACGATGACGCCGACGGCGTGCTGCAGGACGTCCATTGGTCCATGGGCGCTTTTGGGTACTTCCCCAGCTACGCCCTGGGGAATCTGTACGGCCTGCAATTTTGGCGCGCCCTGCGCCGGGACGTAGCCGCCGTGGACGACCGCATCCGCAGCGGAGATTTTAAAGAAATCCTGGACTGGTTGCGGCAAAAAATCCACGTCCGGGGCGCCCGGCTGGAACCGGAAAATCTGTTGCGCGAAGTCACCGGCCAAACCCTGAACGCCGACGCGTTCATGGAATATCTGGAAACCAAATACACCGCCTTGTATGCGCTCTGATTTAATGCCCCCGGGACGGGATCTCGGGTATCTGGCCTTCGCCATGCTCGGGGTTGCCTTGGCCCTTCTGGTTTCCAGCTTGTTCCGGCAACTGTCGATCCGCCACAAAAATCGGCGCACGAGCCTGGCCCTGCTGTTCCTTTCGGGCTCGCTCGCCGCCGCCGCGGGGGCGGTGGTCATCAGCGACGCGGCGATTCTCCTGGACCGGCAGCTGTTGCTTCCGGCGGGGATCCTCGCGGCGGCCTTTATGTTTTCAGTCTGGTTTCCCCGGGCGGTGGCCTTTCCGCTGATCATCGTCGCCGGGGCTGCAGTCGCGCTGGGATCGTATTTTTTTCTGCGCTTGCCCGAGCTCCGCGGGGGTACCGCGTCCCTGGCCGCCCTGCGGGTCGGCGCCGACGGCGTCCTGGGGGTTCGCTTTTCCTTTCTGGCCGGGCCGGAGCAGGAAGGCCGCTTTCTGGAGCTGCCGGCGGCGGATCCCGCCGCGCCTCTGGCGGTGCGGGTCGTCCTGGTCCGCCTGGACCGGCGCTGCCCCCTGGTCGGCGGGCAGGTCCGCGGCGCGGTGGCCATGCTGTCCCGGGGCGACGCCGCCCTGGCGCCGTCGGGGATGGCCAACCATCCCTTGTTCGGCCGACAAGCTCCGGATCCCGCCGGGAGGGGGTTGCGGCGGCTGGGAATCGACATCGCCGACCGGACAGGCGAGTTCTCGGCGGCGGAACTGGCCGGAAACCCGCGCTGGACGATTTCCGCCGACGACCAGGGGCCGCGGCTAGCGCCGTGACGGCAGGTTCCGGATAAAGTACCAGAGCTTGTCCAGCAGGGAAACAATGAGGATGAACCCCGCCGTGTATTCCAGATAGGTCAGCGGGGTGTTGAGGCCGGCGATCCCCGTCAACCGGGCGGGTTCCAGGAGGAAAAGCACCATGATCGAGGCGACCGTGATTTTACCGAATACCGTCGGCCGGGGTTCTATCCGCTTGTGGATGATGAGCAGGGTGAGCATGCCCAGGCTATGCAAGGTCAAGCGGGCGATGATGAGCCAAAAAAGCGCCCCGTTCAGCAGCCGGAAAACGTAATAGACGATGGCGATGACCGACAGCAGGGCGTAATCGCTCACCGAATCCAGAATCTTCCCGATATACGTCACCTCGTCGCGGGCCCGGGAAATCCGTCCGTCCACCAGGTCGGTCAGAAAGGTCAGCAGCATGGCCGGAAACAGGACCGGTCCGACGGGATGGTCGCCGCCGGCCAGCATCAGGAACAGCAGCGTGGGCACCATGCTGATCCGCAGCAGGGTAACCTTGTTGGCCGCGTTTACCCGCAAAAGGACTTCTCCGGTGGCGCTTTTATAAAAGAAAGGGATCATATTGAACAAGAAGATGAGGATAGCCAGGTGGAAAAGAATCTGCACGGCCAAATAACCCGCAAAAAACCGTACCGGAAAGCGGTATGCCAAAAAAAGGACCGTAAAACCGACCGTTTCCAGCAACCCGTATGACGCCGTAGTGCGGATGATAGACCGGTAGAGCGGGTTCTTTTGGTTTGCGGCCATACATACTCCCGTCGCGCCTTGGCTCTGATACTATTACTTGACAGGTTTTCTGTCAAACCCCATACTCGGGCCATGACTGCCGCTGATAAAGTTACCGCCGTCCGTCTGGTGTTGGCGCCGTTCTTTTTTGTCGTCTATTTGGGGCCCGCTTGGTTCTCCATGCCCGCCTCCTGGACGGTGCCGGTGCTGTGGGTTCTTTTTATCGTCGCCGAAATTACGGATCTGATCGACGGCAAACTGGCGCGGTCCCGCAACGAGGTCAGCGATTTCGGCAAGCTGTTCGACCCCTTTGCGGACACCTTGGTGCGCATCACCTATTTTCTCTGTTTTGTGGTGGACGGCATTCTTCCTTCCATTCTGCTCTTGGTGGTCCTCTACCGCGAGTTCGGCATTTTGTTCCTGCGCACCCTGATGATGAAGCACGGCATAGCGATGGGCGCCAGTTTTGGAGGGAAGATCAAGGCCGTGGCCTATATGGCTACCGGCGTGGTCGCCCTGTTGGCATCCAGCAGCCGTCGGCTCGGTTTGAATCCGGACTATTTTACCATTCTGAAGACCACCGCCATCGTCTTTTTCCTGATTTCGGTGGTGCTTTCCTTATCATCTTTCCGGGAATATTTTCGGACCTACAAGAACGCGGGGAAAAAGTAGCCGTTCTACCCGATCCCTATTGACATTAGATTTTGATGTATAGTATGTTAATTCACGTCGCGACGCTGCTTGGACAGATCACGGCGCTGGTCTTGATCTAAAAAACGAAGATGTTTTGTTAAAAAGGTCGAAAAAATCTTTAACAAACAGCTTGACAAAAAA
>DYPP01000158.1 GCA_020719845.1 Treponema denticola
TTGATCTTTCCGGATTCATTTCAAATACCCCAGCCCTTTCAGAAACCCATCCAGCGCCGCGAGGGTCCCGTTGCGTTCGGCCTCCAGAGCCCGGCTGGAGACGGCGTATTTGTCCCAGAGGTTTTCGACCGACTGAATTAAGTGGCGTTTGGCGGCGTTGAGGTAACGGTCGAGTTCGCCTGTGGCCACGTCGTGGAGTTTTTTCAGGATGAGCGTCTTGGCTTCCTCGTCGGTGAGCCTGCCGCCGATGGCGGCGAAAAGGGCATCGGTCTTGGCGAGGCGGGCTTCGAGGGCGGCCCGATCTTTCGTCAGGGCGGCGATCCGTTTTTTCTGCTCCTTGTCCGTGGCGTCCAAGGTGGCGAGTTGGGCCTGCACCTGCCGGAGAAGCTGTTCGCTCTCGGCCTTGAAGTCCTCGGCTCCGAGCCGCTTGAGCTGGAGCTTGAGGTCGAGTTCAGCCGTGAGGGTGTGGAGGTCGCCCTTGCTGTCCTTGATGCGCTTCTCCAGTTCGGCAATCGCTTTTTCCTGGGCCTGCAATTTCTTCAATTCCTGTTGAGCGGACTCGCCGGTGCTGCCCTTGAGGTCGCCAATGAGGGCCTTCAGGGCATCCTTGATGACGGCGGCGGTGACGGATTCGTCCTCCTCCGGTTCGTAGGCGGCCAATTCCTGCCCGGCTTCCACGGCCTCGGCCAGGTGGCTCTGGGCCTCGCTGATGGCGGCCTCCAGCGCCTCGATGGCATCGGCCTCCGCCTGGAAGAACGCGGCGATGAGGTAGGAATCCGGGATGAGGGTGTGATGCCAACCGGTGGACACGATGGTTTTTAGGTCGTAGCGGATCTGCTGCCACCAGTTCACGAAGACCCCGGCGCTCTGGAATTCGTCCAGGACCCCGAGCGGGATGAAGCGGGATTTCAAGGTCGAGAGCAATTCCTGCCGGACCTCCGGCATTTTCTTGCCCTCCCGGAGCTGGGCGAAGTCGTGCCGGGCGATCTCCCACCACGATTGCAGGGCCTCCCGGTGGCCGGTGAGCGTGCGGATCACCGAGGCCTCGCCCTCGATCAACGGCTTGATGGCCGCTTTGCGGTCAATGGCCTCCACAAACGCCAGATAACCTTCACGTTCCGGACGGAACAGAGTCGCGGTCTCTATCCCGAATTTCTTCCTGAGAACTGAACACTGAACACTTTCAACTTCTCCGAAGGGTATTCCCCCGATGAGATGGGCCTGGACGTCCTCCGGCTCCGGGTCCGGCGTGTTGTCCACGAAGCGGCGGATATTCAGGTTGGAGTCGTGCTTCTCGACGATCTCGGCCTTGGTGACGAGGCGGCTGTATTTCGGCAGCTCGCGCTTGTGGGTGAAGACGAAGTCGATCTTCTCGATGTCCTCTGGCCGGAGTTTGTTCTGGTTCTTGCCCTCGGCGAACTCCCGGTCGGCATTGATGAAGAGGACCTGATCGCGCAGGGCGTCGGGCTTGTTTTTGTTGATGACGATGACGCAGGCCGGGATGCCGGTGCCGTAGAACAGTCCGGGCGGCAGGCTGATAATGGCCTCGATCACGTCGTCGTTGATGAGCAGCTCGCGGATAAGCTTCTCCTTGCCGCCCCGGAAAAGGACGCCGTGCGGCATGATCGTGGCCAGGTGGCCGCCGGCCTTCAGGCTGGCGACCATGTGCTGGACGAACATAAGATCCGCCTTTTTCCCCGTCTCCGGGCACCACTCGCGGAACCGGGACGGGAACTTGAGCGTGGCACGGCTGTAATTCTGGGAAAATGGCGGATTCGCAATGACGCGGTCGAACTTCCGCACGCTCCCGTGCTCGAGGATGAGCGGATCCTCCAAGGTGTCCCCGTTCTCGATGGTGAACCGGGTGATGTTGTGGAGGATCATGTTCATCACGCAGATCGACCAGACTGTGCCGTTCGAGTCCTGGCCGAAGAGCGCGAGGTCGTTCGGGTTCTGGCCCTGCTCCTCGACGTATTGGTGGCTCTGGATGAGGAACCCGCCCGAGCCCATGGTGGGATCGTAAATCTCGTGCCCGGCCTGGGGCTTGATGATCTGCACGAGGAGCCGGACGACCTCGCCGGGTGTGTAGAATTCGCCGCCCTTCTTGCCCGCGCTGTCGGCGAAGAATTTGATCAGGTATTCGTAGGCGGCACCGAGGAGGTCCGGGAACTCGAAGTTGTCATTCACTAGGACGAAGCCCGGTTGGCTGAAGTGGTCGAGGAGGTCCTTCCACTTCTGGTCCGGGATCTTGGTTTTCCCTTTGACTGCGTTGAAGTCGATGTTGTTCTTCAGCACCCCGGCCAGGGCGTCGTTCTCATCCTCCACGGCGGCAATCGCTTTGTTGAGCATGTTGCCGATGTCGTGCTTGAGATCCTTGAGCGCCGGAACCTCGCCGCCGTTCTCGTCGGTCCATGCCTCATGCCACCGCGCCCGGACCGGGACAAAGAATGTCTCCCCGTAGGTGGTCTTGTCCTCCAGCAACTCGGCCAGCAACTCCGGCTGATCACGGAGGTGGGCATACTCCTTCCTGATGGCGTCCCGCTTCAGCTCAAACTCGTCCGACAGCCGCTTCAGGAACAACATCCCGAAGATGAACTCCTTGAACTCCGAGGCATCCATCTTCCCGCGCAAGATGTCCGCCGACTTGAAGAGGAACGATTCGAGCTGGGAAAGCGTGATTTTTTCGCGGGTCATCGGTGGCAAGGAGGCGGGCTGGTTACGGCGTGACGGATGCGGATCATGACCAGCATTTTGCAGAATTGCACGCCCGCAAAATGGCAGGGGGCGGCTGTTCCCGCCCCCGCTTTTCATTCCTCCCCCTTCAGTTTGTGGCGGTGCTGGCGGCACCTGAGTAATGATGCAGGTTTGGATCTT
>DYPP01000062.1:0-13613 GCA_020719845.1 Treponema denticola
TTGTTCCGCTTAAAACGCAATTCCTGTAAGGAATTGCTTAAGTCCGGTATAAAAACAATCGGTTTTTAGACCGGACTCATAATTCAAGTTGACAGGCGAGTGGCGGCCGCGTCTTTCGACGTCGTTTTGGCCGACGGGGGAGGAGCGAAGATGAAGCGTGTCGAAGGGGGGGTCTGCGCTCCCCGGGGGTTCAGCGCCGGAGGCATCTGGTGCGGTATCCGCAAGAAAAATGACAAACGGGATTTGGCGCTGATCGTCTCGGATCGGGATTGCGTCGCCGCTGCCATGTACACCACCAATAAGGTTCAAGCCGCCGGCGTCCTGCTCACCCGGAAAAATCTGGCCGGCGGATCGTGCCGGGCGATCATCTGCAATTCGGGCAACGCCAATGCCTGCACCGGCCAGGACGGGCTGGCCGCCGCCCAGGCCATGGCTTCGGCTGCGGCTTTGGCCCTGGAGGTCGATGCCGGGTCGGTGGCGGTGGGTTCCACCGGGGTCATCGGGGTACCGCTGCCGGTGGAAAAGGTGACGGCGGGAATGATGGAGTTGAAGGCCGCGCTCCGGGCCGATGCCGCCGGACACGCCGCGGCGCTGGAAGCCATCATGACCACGGATACCCGCAAGAAGGAAATCTCCGTCGAATTCGTCATAGCCGGCACGGTGGTCCGCCTGGGCGCCATGGCCAAGGGCGCGGGGATGATTCATCCCAATATGGCGACCATGCTTTCCTTCATCACCACCGACGCCGCCATCAGCGCGCCGCTCTTGGACAGCGCCCTGCGGACTGCGGTGCGCCGGTCCTTCAACCGGGTCACCGTGGACGGCGATACCAGCACCAACGACATGGTGGTGCTGCTGGCCAACGGCGCGGCGGGCAACCCGCCGATCACCGCTTCCGGCCAGGACTACGACGTTTTTGCCGCCGCTTTGGCCGAAGCCTGCACCGAATTGGCCCGGGGCATCGCCCGGGACGGGGAGGGCGCCGGCCACCTGGTCACCTGCACCGTGCGGGGGGCGGAGAACGAAGAAACTGCGGAATCCCTGGCCAAGGCCGTGGTATCTTCCAGCCTGGTCAAAGCCGCCTGCTTCGGCGCCGACGCCAACTGGGGCCGCATTCTCTGCGCCATGGGGTACTCGGGGGCCGCCTTCGACCCCGCCGCCGTGGACGTCAGCTTCCGCAGCGCCGCCGGAACCGTGGCGGTGTGCCGGGCGGGGGCTTCCATCCCCTTCTCCGAAGAAATCGCCAAACAAATTCTTTCCGAAGAAGAGATCGGGATCATGGTCGACCTTAAGGGAACCGATCCCGCCGGCAGCGCTACCTGCTGGGGCTGCGACCTGACCTATGAATACGTACGCATCAACGGGGATTACCGGTCCTGAGGAGTAGGCATGAACGAAGTACCATTCGACAACTCCCGGCGCGCCGAAGTGCTGGTGCAGGCTTTGCCGTACATTCAGACCTACATGGGCAAGACCA
Source organism: Treponema denticola (assembly GCA_020719845.1). Classification (GTDB taxonomy): domain Bacteria; phylum Spirochaetota; class Spirochaetia; order Treponematales; family Breznakiellaceae; genus DYPP01. The sequence goes on from DYPP01000062.1 coordinate 1,478, forward strand.
TCGTGGTCAAGTACGGCGGCAACGCCATGATCAACGAAACGTTGAAAGCCGCGGTCATCCAGGACATCGTGCTCATGTCCTGCGTCGGCATCCGCACCGTCCTGGTCCACGGCGGCGGTCCGGAAATCGAGACCATGCTCCGTCGGGTGGGCAAAGAGAGCCGGTTTGTGCAGGGACTGCGCTACACCGACGAGGAAACGATGGAAATCGTGCAGATGGTGCTGGCGGGCAAGGTCAACAAGGATATCGTCGCCCTGATCCAGAACGCCGGCGGCAAGGCGCTGGGCCTGTGCGGGGTGGACGGCGGTCTGCTGCGGGGTCGGCGCCTTTCCGGCGGGAACGAAGACCTGGGGCTGGTGGGCGACATCAGCGCGGTGGATACCGCCGTCCTGACCGACGCCCTGGATTCAGGCTACGTGCCGGTGGTGTCCAGCATCGCCCTGGGGATCGGAGCGGAAGCGGGCAAGACGCTCAACGTCAACGCGGACACCGCCGCCGCCCGGATCGCCGCGGCCTTGCGGGCGGTGAAGCTGGTCCTGATGACCGACGTCCGGGGCATCCTTCAGGATGTGGGGAATCCGGATTCGCTCATCAAGGAAGTGGCCCGTTCGGCGCTGGACGATCTGATCCGGGACCAGGTGGTCAACAAGGGCATGATTCCCAAAGTCGATTGCTGCCGCCTGGCTCTGGACGGCGGCGTGCGCAAGGCGCACATCATCGACGGGCGCGTGCCCCACGCCCTGATGCTGGAACTCTTTACCGACGAGGGCATCGGGACGCAGATCTTGAAGGAAGCGGAATGAACGACGTATTCATGAATACCTACCACCGGCTGCCGGTGGTGTTTTCGTCCGGCGCGGGTGCCCGGCTCACGGACGTGGACGGCAAGTCCTACCTGGACTTCAGCTCCGGCATCGCGGTCAACTGTCTCGGCCATGGGCATCCCGCCCTGACCCGGGCCATCGCCGACCAGGCGGCCCGGCTGATTCACACCTCCAACTATTTTCTGAGCGATACCGCGCTGGCCTTTGCGGACCGGCTGGTGCGGGCCTGCGCCCCGGTGGGCATGCGCAAGGTTTTCCTGTCCAATTCCGGCGCCGAAGCCAACGAGGGGGCGGTCAAGATCGCCCGCAAATACTCGCTGCGGAAATACGGCCCCGGGCGGCACCGCATCCTGACCCTCAAGGGCAGCTTCCACGGTCGGACCATCACCACCCTGGCGGCCACCGGCCAGGACCGTTTCCACCAGGACTTCGGCCCCTTTACCGAGGGCTTCCTGTATATCGCCCCCGGGGACGTCGCCGCCCTGGATCAGGCGCTGGACGGCACGGTGTGCGGTCTGTTGCTGGAACCCATTCAGGGCGAAAGCGGCATCCGCCCCCTGGACCCGGATTACGTCCGGGCCGCGGCCGCCCTCTGCGCCGAACGGGACGTGCTGCTGATGCTGGACGAGATCCAATCCGGCGTCGGCCGCACCGGGACCTTTTTGGCCGGCGAAGCTTACGGCGTGCGGCCCGACGTGGTTACCCTGGCCAAGGGGCTGGCCGGGGGCGTGCCCATCGGCGCGGTTTTGGGGAACGAAAAAACCATGGACGTGCTGGGCTCGGGCGACCACGGCAGCACCTTCGGCGGCAATCCGCTGGCGGCGGCGGCGGGGCTCGCGGTGCTTTCGGTGGTGGACGATCCGGTTTTTCTGGCGGACATCCGCCGCCGGGGGGAACGGCTTTCGGCGGCCATCCGGGCCTGGAAGCACCCGCTGGTTTTGGAGACCCGGGGCCGGGGACTGATGATCGGCGTGGACCTGGGCGTGGACGCCTGGCCGGTTCTGGAAAAAGCGCTGGCCGCGGGCTTGGTGCTGTTGTCGGCGGGACCCAAAACCCTCCGCCTGCTGCCCCCCTACGTGATCACCGACGAAGAAATCGACCAAGGTTTGAAGCTATTGAAGGCGGTCCTGGACGGGACCGCGCAGGCATAGGAGGACTAGCATGAAGAAACGCATCGTTTTGGCCTATTCGGGCGGACTGGATACCACGGTCATCATCCCCTGGCTCAAGGAAAACTACGACTGCGAGGTGATCGCGGTCTGCGTGGACGTGGGGCAGGAAGCGGACTGGGCGTCGATCAAGCAGCGCGCGCTGGATACGGGCGCTTCGGTCTGCCACGTGGTGGACGTCCGCAAGGAATACGTGGAAGAATTCATCTGGCCGGCGCTCAAAGCCGGCGCGGTCTACGAAGACAAGTACCTGCTGGGCACCAGCACCGCCCGGCCGCTGATCGCCAAGGTGCTGGTGGAATACGCCCGCAAGGAAGACGCCGAAGCCATCGCCCACGGCGCCACGGGCAAGGGCAACGATCAGGTCCGCTTCGACCTGGGCATCATGGCCTTTGCGCCGGACCTGGAGATCATCGCCCCCTGGCGGACCTGGGACATCCAGAGCCGGGAAGAAGAAATCGAATACCTGGAAAAGCGCAACATCCCGGTACCCATGAAGAAGAGCGATTCCTACAGCCGGGACGACAATCTCTGGCACCTTTCCCACGAAGGACTCGAGCTGGAGGATCCCGCCAACGAGCCCTCCCTGGAACGCATGCTCAAGATGACCGTGCCCCCGGAGAAGGCGCCGGACAAGGCGGAGTACCTGGAAATCGAATTCAAGAGCGGTATTCCGGTGGCGGTGAACGGCAAGAAGATGGGCGGCATCGATCTGATCAAGGCGCTCAACAAGATCGGCGGCGCCCACGGCGTCGGCATCGTGGACCTGGTGGAGAACCGCGTGGTGGGCATGAAGAGCCGGGGAGTCTACGAGACCCCGGGCGGCGCCATCCTCTATTACGCCCACCAGGAGCTGGAGCACCTCTGTCTGGACCGGCAGACTTATTCATACAAGCAGGGCGTAGCCCAAAAAATGGCGGAGCTCGTCTACGGCGGCCTCTGGTTTACCCCTTTGCGGGAGGCGGTCAGCGCCTTCGTGGACGTCACCCAGAAAAACGTGAGCGGCCTGGTGCGCCTCAAGCTCTACAAGGGTTCGATCAACTCCGCGGGGATTTCTTCGCCCTGGTCGCTCTACAACACCAGCATCGCCAGCTTCACCACCGGCACCCTTTACAACCACGCCGACGCCAAGGGCTTCATCCGGCTTTACGGCCTGCCGGTGCTGGTGCGCGCGCTGATGGAGCAGGGTTTTGTGGAGGATAAACAGCACGTGGACGGCGCGGACGCCAAGAACGCCGGCGTGGCGGGCTAGGGGCGTGGCCCAGGTCCTGTGGTCCGGGCGGCTGGAAGCCAAGCCGGAAGCCGAAGCCTTCGCTTTTGAATCTTCCATCTCCGTGGACGGCCGACTGGTGCTGGACGACATCCGGGGCAGCCGGGCCCACGCGGCCATGCTGGGCGCCCGGGGGATCATCGACGCCGCGGCGGCGGCCCAGCTGGACGCCGAACTGGGACGCATCGCCGAGGAGCTGGCTGCGGGGACCCTGACGGTTTCGGCGGAGGCGGAGGACGTGCATTCCTTCATTGAAGGCCTGCTCACCGAACGCCTGGGCGATCTGGGCCGCATGGTCCACGCCGGGCGCAGCCGCAACGACCAGGTGGCCCTGGACCTCAGGCTCTACCTCAAGCGCGTCGTGCCGGAGCTGCGGGCCGAACTGGCGGCTACCATCCGCACGCTGCTGGATAGGGCTGAAGAGCACCGGGAAACGGTCATGCCCGGCTATACCCACCTGCAGCGCGCCCAACCGGTAACCCTGGCGCACCACCTGACCGCCTGGTCCGCCGCGCTGGAGCGGGACCTGCGGCGCCTCTCCGACGCCCTGTCCCGGCTGGACGAGTGCCCGCTGGGCTCCGGCGCCCTGGCCGGGTCGGGCTTGCCCCTGGACCGGGAAGCGACGGCTTCCGTCCTGGGGTTTGCGCGGCCCTCGCTCAATTCCATGGATTCCGTGGCCGACCGGGACTTTGCCCTGGAGCTGGCCGCCGCCTGCGCCATCCTCATGACCCACCTGTCCCGCTTCTGCGAGGACGTGGTCATCTGGGCCACCGAAGAATTCGGGTTCATCGACCTGGCCGAACAGTGGAGCACGGGATCTTCCATCATGCCCCAGAAGAAAAACCCCGACTTTGCCGAACTGATCCGCGGCAAGGCGGGCCGGTCGGTGGGCGACCTGACCACCCTGCTGGTGCTGGTCAAGGGCCTGCCCTATTCCTACGACCGGGACCTGCAGGAAGACAAGGAAGCCCTCTTCGACAGCCTGGACACCGCCCGGGCCAGCCTGCGCATGTTCCGGCCCATGATGGCCACCGCCCGCTTCCGCCCGGAGCGCCTGTCCGCCGCCTGTTCCGGCGGCTTTCTGGAAGCCACCGACGCCGCGGAATACCTGGTCCGCAAGGGGATGCCCTTCCGCCGGGCCCACGAGGTGGCCGCGTTGGTCGTGCGGGACTGCGTCGCCGCGGGGCAGCGCTCCATCGTCGACCGCAGCCTGGCGGACCTGCGGGTCCGGTCCGAACTGTTCGACGCCGACCTGTACCGGGCGCTGCTGCCCGCGGTCGGCGTCGCCGCCCGTTCCCTGCCCGGTGGTCCCGCCCCGGAAGAGGTACGGCGCCAGATCGCCGAACTCCGTCGCCGGGTCGACGCGGCTACCTGAAGCTGCCATGGCGTTGACGGCCATCGAAAAACTCGTCGCCAAAGCCGTGCTGGACTACGGCCTGCTGGCCGCGGGCGACCGGGTCCTGCTGGGCGCGTCGGGGGGCAAGGATTCTTCCACCCTGGCCTGGGCGCTGGCCCGGCGGCGTCGCTGGGCAGCGCCGCCTTTTCAGCTGGAAGCCGTCCGCATCGAAGGCGATTTTCCCGGCGCCCGGCTGGGGGACGCCCCGGCGGCGCGGCTGGCTGAACTCTACGCCGCCTGGGGTATTCCCTATCGGGTGATTCAAGTTCCTATCCTGGAACGGCTCAAGCCGGACCAAAAAATGAGCTGCTACTGGTGCGCCACCCAGCGCCGCACCGAACTCATCCGCCTGGCCCTGTCCGAGGGCTACACCAAACTGGCCCTGGGCCATCACCGGGACGACATACTGGCTACCCTGCTGATGAACATGACCAAAAAAGGCGAGTTCGCCACCATGCCGCCCCGATTGCGCTACGAAAAATACCCTCTGGAAGTCATCCGCCCGTTGGCGCTGGTGCCGGAAAACGCCATCGCCGGCTTTGTCCGGGAAGAAGGCTGGCTGGTGGATCGGGAGCCCTGCGCCTACGGCGACCAGGGGGAACGGAAGGAATACCGTCGCCGCCTGGAGGCCCTGACCGGCGGCGGGGAAGAAGAAAAGCGCAATTTATTCCATTCCATGGGGCACATTAAAAGCGAATACCTGCCCTAAGGCCAGTCCAAGTCCGTGGTTTTTCGAGAATTCATCAAATTTTATAGTACGAAAGCTTTTGCTCCGCCGCCTCGAAGGCGACGGTCAGAATCCAGTTCATGACGAAGTAGAATACGCCGGCAAAGAAGATGGGCGCGGTGGAAAATTGCCGGGCGGAAGCGTTCTGGGCGGCCCGGAAAAGTTCGGCCACCCCCAAAGTCTGCGCCAGGGCGGTGTCCTTGACCAGGGTGATCACCTCGTTGGACATGGCCGGCAGAATGCGGCGCACCACCTGGGGCAGGATGACGCGGAAAAAAGTTTGCCCGCGGTTCAAGCCCAGTACTTTGGACGCTTCCCATTGCCCCTTCGGAATGGCGTCGATGCCGCCGCGGTAGATTTCGGCGAAGTAGGCGGCGTAGTTGACGCTGAAGGCGACGATGACGGCGGTAAAACGGTCATAGGAGACGCCGAACAGATAATAGGGGGCAAAGTAGACAAAGATCAGCTGCAGAATCAGCGGGGTTCCCCGCATGACCAGCACGTAGAAGCTGACCGGCGACCGCAGCAGCTTGTTTTTACACCTGCGGCCCAGGGCGACGGGCAGGGCGAGGGGAATCGAAAACAAAAGGGTCAGGAAAAAAATTTCCAGGGATACGACCGTACCCTTCAGCATCGTTCCGAACAGAATCGCCATGCCCGTTTTCCTCTTACTTGCCGATGGTGGAAATGTCCGAGCCGAACCAGGCGGTGCTGATCCGGGCCAGCGTACCGTCCTTGGCCATGGCTTCCAGGTGCTTTTGCGCTTCGTTCCGGAGAGCCAGGTCGCCTTTGCGGAAGCCGACGCCGTAATCCTCGGGCGCCAGATACTCGCCCAGCACCCGGAAGGGCTTGCCCGACTGGGTGATGCTGTAGTTGGCTACGATCAGGTCCATGGCCACCGCATCCACGCCGCCGATTTCCAGATCCATCAGGGCGGTCAGGTTGTCCTTGAATTCCACCGTGCCCTTGAGGGAGCTCTTGAACGCCGCGTTGGCCTCGATGGCATCCGCTGCGGTGGAGCCCGCCTGGTGGCCGACGCTCTTGCCGGCCAGGTCGGCCAGGGTGTTGAAGCCCGAAGCCTTCTGGACCACCAGCACCTGGGCATTCTTCATGTAGGGCTTGGTCATGGCCATGGCCACCTTGCGTTCCTCGGTGATGGTGAAGCCATTCCAGATGCAGTCGATCTTGCCGGTATTCAGTTCCTGTTCCTTGGCGTTCCAGTCGATGGGCTGCAGCACCAGGTCCACGCCCATCCGTTTGGTCACTTCCCGGGCCAGGTCGACGTCGAAGCCGACAATTTCATTCTTGTCGTTCCGGAAGCCCATGGGCGGGAAGGCGTCGTCCAAACCCAGCACGAACTTGCCCTTCTCCTTGATGGAAGCCAGGGACTGGTCTCCGCCGGAGGCGTCCTTCTTGCCCGCGCCGAAGCTGAGGCCCAGGACGGAAACCAGGAGGAGGGAGGCGATGAGTATCTTTTTCATGTCGTTGCTCCTGCAATGAATAGGATGAGGCATTATGCTGGAAAGTCCGCCGCGCCGCAAGAGCCCTTAAGTGTGACGAAGCTTGGGGAAGGGTGCCGGTGGACACCGGATAGGGTAGTAGCGAAGCTCCGGCACCCGTATCCCTAGCGTAGTTTTCAGGTTTCCCCAAGCTTCGTAACACTCAAGAGGGGAAGCACCAAAAGGGGGGTGTAGACTTGGGTACCCTTGCCGGGTTCGGATGAAAAAACTCCCATCCTCTCCAGCGTCGCACCGACGGAAAAAGCCAATTCCAGCTCCCGGAAGTTGCGACCCGGAGCCGGCGCGCCCTTCCGGGCCAGCGTGATGTGGGGCAAAAAAGGACGGTGCTCAGGAGGGCGGAAGGCGTAGCCCGCGTCCCGGCCCGCGCTGGCCAGCGCCGCTTCCAGACGCAGCGCCAGAGCGCCCAGTTCGGCGGCGCCGGAGTCGACCCGGGCGGCCAGTACGGAAAGCGGACGCCCCGGCGGTAAGCCGATCAGTCGGGTCGCGGAAACGGTTACGGGCGCGCTGCTCCCGGCGACTGCGGCGGCGGCATCCGCAGCCGCCTGTTGGCCCTTCGGGTCCAGTTCGCCCAGAAAAGCCAGAGTAAGGTGCAGGCTCTCCGCGTCCAGCCAGCGGAGCTGCGGCCACTTCCACCGGGCCGCCGCCGTGGCCGCGACCAGATCCCGGCGGAAAGCGGTGGGCAGCTCCAGGGCGATAAAGACGCGCACCGGCGACGGTCCTACTTTTCCGTCTCCGTCATGCCGGTGACGAACTGTTTCTGCATGGCCACCACGACGAGCACCGGGGGCAGCATGGCCAGCATGGTGGTGGCCAGCACGATCTGCCATTCCACCTGGGAATCCGCTACGGCCAGCATACGGTTGATGCCGATCAGCAAGGTGTAATAGCGCTCGCTGGTGGTGATCAGGAGCGGCCACAGGTACTGGTTCCAGCCGTAGATGAACTGGATGACGAACATGGCCGCGATGGGCGTCCGGCTCATGGGCATCAGGATGCGGACAAAGAAATCCATGGACGCCGCGCCGTCGATGGCCGCGGCTTCGGCGATTTCCCGGGGGACGGTCTTGAAGAACTGCCGGAACAGGAACACCGCGGTGGCCGATACGGTCATGGGCAAGATCATGCCCACGTACGAATTGAGCATGCCCAGGTCGGAGATGACCTTATAGGTCGGCATGATGCGGACTTCCACCGGCAGCATGAGCGTTACGAAGATGGCCCAGAAGCAGAGGTCCCGCAGGGCAAAGTTGAAATAGACGATGGCGAAGGCCGCCAATAACGAAATCACGATCTTGCCCACGGCGATGCCCAAGGCCATGATGGTGGAATTCTGGATCATGACCGCCGCCGAGGCGCCCAGGTTCCGGCCGCCTTCCAGAAAGGCGCGTCCGTAGTTTTCCAGAAAGTACTTTCCCGGCAGGATGGACATGGGCGCGTCCAGGATGTCCGACAGACTCTGGGTCGAGCCGGCAAAGACGATCCACAGCGGGAATACGATGACGAACAGGGACAGGCCGAGCACGATGTGGGGAAAAGCCCGCCGGGCCAGGGATCGATCAACCATGACGGGCTCCTAATATTCCACTTTCCGCTCCAGGAAGCGGAACTGCAGGACGCTCAGACCGATGACGATGAACATCAGCACCACCGATTCGGCCGCCGAGGTGCCGAGGTCGAGGTTGATGACGCCGTCCTTGTAGACCTTGTAGACCAGGATGTTGGTGGCCTGGTTGGGGCCGCCGGAGGTCACCTGGTGGATGATGGGGAAGGTTTCAAAAAAAGCGTAGACCAGGTTCATGACCAGCAGGTAGAAGGTGGTCGGCGAGAGCATGGGGAACACGACCCGCCAGAAGCGGGTAAACGGTCCGCCGCCGTCGATGGCCGCCGCTTCCACCAGCGACTGGGGCACGCTCTGCAGGCCGGCGATGAAAAAGACGAAATTATACGAAATCTGCTTCCAGGAAGCCGCCAGGGTCACCAGGAAGAAGGCTTGTCCGCTTTTTACCAGAAAGTTCCAGTCGATGCCGAATTGCTTGATCACCCAGGACACGACGCCGACGGTGGGATTGAACAGGAACATCCACAACACGCCGGCGATCAGGGTAGCCACCGCGTAGGGCCAGACCAGCATGGTAGTGTAGAAGGTCTTGCCGGCGATTTTTTTGTTGGCCTGCACGGCCAGGTACAGGGCGATGGTCATGGAAGAGAAGGCCACGGCGGCGGAAAATTCGAAGGATAGAATCAGGGACTGCAGGTACAGGGGATCCTTGGCCAGCTTGATGTAATTTTCGGCGCCCACAAAGATCAGGGATAGTCCGAAGGCATCCTGGATGAAGAGGGATTGCAGCACCGCCTGGGCGGCGGGCCAGAAAAAGAAGATGAAAACGATGGCCATCTGGGGCAACACCAGCAGGTAGGGCAGGCCGCGGCTGTGGAATTCGTACTGTTTCGTCATGATCATATCCTGGAGCCAGTATTTGAAAAGCAACGCGCCGGATCGTACAACGATGCCGGCGCGTGCTTGGGGATAAGACTACCGCCGTTTATTTATTGATGCGTTCGAATTCCCGGAGTTTCTCGTTGCCCATCTTGACCATGTTGTCCAGGCCTTCCTTGGCGCTTACCTTGCCGTCCAGGATGGCTTCCCACTGTTCGTCCATGATGGTGCGGATCTGGGGGAAGAAGCCGAAGCGCAGGCCCATGGTGTTTTCCGTGGGCGCCTTGTTGAGCAGCTGCTTGATCGCCACTTCCGGGCCCGGGTTCTTGTCGTAGAAACCCTCTTTCTTGGTCAGCTCGTAGGCGGCGACGGTGATGGGCAGATAGCCGGTTGACTGGTGCCAGAACGCCTGGGTCTCGGGCTTGGACAGGAAGGTAAAGAACTTGGCGATCGCCTTGTAGGCGTTCTTGTCCTTCTGGGTCATGACCCAGAGGCTGGCGCCGCCGATGATGGTGTTCTGGGGGGCGTCCTTGGCTTCTGTGTAGTAGGGCAGCATGGTAACGCCGAAGTCGAACTTGCAAGTCGATTTCATGGCGCCGTAGCCGCCGATGGACTCAAAGTGCATGGGCACCGCGCCGGAAGTAAAGAGCGAATTGGCCTTGTTTTCCCGGCCGCCGTACTTGAATACGCCTTCTTTGGACAGCTGGGCCATGGTTTCAAAATGCTTGACCTGCAGCGGGCCGTTGAAGTTCAGCTCCGTATCCAGTCCGTTGAAGCCGTTGGCCTTGGTGCCGATGGGCAGGTTGTGCCAGGCGGAGAAGTTTTCGATCTGGATCCAGGAAATCCAGTTGGTGGTAAAGCCCGCTTCGTAGCCTGCGGCTTTGAGCTTGCGGGCGGCGTCGAAGAATTCCGGCCAGGTCTTGGGCGGCACGTCGGGATTCAGGCCGGCCTTCCGGAAGGCGTCCTTGTTGTAGTAGAACACGCCGGTGGAAGAGTTGAAGGGCATGGACAGCATCTCGCCCTTGGAGGTGGAATAGTACCCGGTGATGGTGGGGATGTACGCCTTGGGATCGAAGGGTTCCTTCTGTTCCTTCATCAGCTCGTAGACCGGCTTGATGGCGCCCTTGGCGGCCATCATGGTGGCGGTGCCCACTTCGTAGACCTGCAGGATGGCCGGCGGCGTGCCGGCGCGGAAGGCGGCGATGCCCGCGTTCATGGTATCCGGATAGCTGCCCTTGAAAACCTGGGTGATGACGAATTCTTTCTGGCTCTGGTTGAACATTTCCACCACCTTGGCGGTGATCTCCCCGTTCTTGCCGCCCATGGCGTGCCAAAATTCAACCTTGGTCGGTTCTTTCTTGGCGCACGAAGCCGCCAATCCGATCAGCATGACGGCACCGACGATAGCAATGCCGAGACGTTTCATTGAGACCCTCCTGAAAATGCTTCTCTGTTGTATAACCCTTACAGGTTACGCCTGTTTTAACATTATCGCAACCAAATTCTAACATTATACACACATTAATGCTAGAAGGCCACGGTCAGAAAATTATGATCTTAGCGTGAATAGGGTGTTAAAAAGAAGCTGTTTGCTATTTTCCGACGGACAGTTTAAGATAGGACCAATGGCGAATTTCCGTTCAACTCCGGCGTTCCTTTTCCTCCTGCTGGCCGTTTCCATCCCGGCGGCCAGGGCCGCCGAGTACCGGGCGCTGGTCATCCATTCCTACGACCCGGGGTATTCCTGGTCCACCGACGTCAACCGGGGCATCCTCGACGCAACCGGGGATCTGCTGTCCCTGGACTACTACTATATGGATACCAAACGCGTCGCGCCGGCCCGGGCCTTTGCCGCCGCCCGGGCGTCGCTGGCCATAAAATACGAGCAGGAAAAGCCGGATATCATCATCACCGTGGACGACGACGCCCTGCGCTTTCTGCTCGCCGTCCGGCATGACCTGTTCGCCGAGGTTCCGGTAGCCTTTTGCGGCATCAATATTCCCGCTTTGTATACCCACGAGCAGATCGGTTCTTTTGCCGGCGTGGCCGAGTCCCCCGACGTGGGCGGTACGCTGGACCTGATCTTCCAGCTCTTTCCCCGGACTGAAACCCTGCTGGTTTTTGGGGATGATACCACGACGGGGCGTCTCAATCGTGCGCTTTTTGAGGAAAACGCCGCCCGGGTTCCCGCAGGGGTGACTATTCGACGCCAGATCGCGCCGGAGGTTCCGGAATTGGAAGCCGAACTACGCTCCTTGCCCGAGCGGTCGGCGGTCTTGTATCTCTCCTGGCTGCTGACCCGGTCGGGGCGGATCCTCTCGGTCTCCGAAAGCCTGGCCATCACCACCGCCGCGTCGCCGGGGCCGGTCTTCAGCTGCTGGGATTTTATGGTGATCAAGGGCGCCGTCGGCGGCCGGGTCGTATCCGGTTACCTGCAGGGCCGGGCGGTGGCCGACCAGGTACTGCGGACGCTGCGGGGAGAGCTGGTTCTGGACCCCGCCGCCGCCGCCCGCCAGACCCACCGCTTCCAGTTCGACTGGCAGGCCCTCAAGCGGTTCGACGCCCATTTGCCGGCGGTGCCGAAGCAATCCGTGCTGATCGGCGGTCCGGTGCCGCTGGATACGCCGACCCTGCTCTGGATCATCGCCCTGTCCAGCATCAGCGCCCTGGAAGCTTTTTCCATCTTGGTGATCCTCAACGAACGGCGGCGTCTGGCGGCGACGGAAAAACGCTACCGCACGCTGACCGAACACATACCCGCCGCCGTCTATTCGGTGCGGCTGGGAGAAAACA
>DYPP01000062.1:13713-17298 GCA_020719845.1 Treponema denticola
TGCTCGGCTTCATCAGCGACATCAGCGCCGAAAAAGAGTCGGAACGGGTGTTGAAGACCGCCCTGGCGGAAAAAGAGATGCTGCTGAAGGAAGTGCACCACCGGGTCAAGAACAATTTTCAGGTGGTGAACAGTCTGCTCCGGCTGGAAGGCGCCCAGCTGGAAAGCGAAGAAGCCCGGCGCGCCCTGGACCTGGCGGAATCCCGGATCCACGCCATGGCCCTGGTGCACGAACGGCTGTACATGGAAGGCAACTTTGTCGAGATCGACCTGCGTTCCTACCTGGAATCCCTGGCGGGCAACCTTGAAACCCTGGTCCGGATTACCGGGGACAGCGTGGCCGTCCCGCTGGAAACCGCCGTCCCCCTGGGGCTTTTCTGCAACGAGGCGCTGATGAACGTCGCCAAGCACGCTTTTCCGCCGGACTTTGCGGGTAATCGGGACGTCCGCATCATGCTCGGCCAACAGGACCACGCCGTCTGGGTGGAAATCGCCGATTCCGGGGTGGGTCTGGGCCAGAAAGATCCCCTGACCTCCAAATCCCTCGGTTTTACGCTGATGAACGCCCTGGCCACCCAGATCGGCGCGACCCACCGCATCGCCTCCGGCGCTTCCGGAGCTCCCGGCACCACGGTGCGGATCGAATTCCGGGTCTAGCAGGGGGAGAGCAGGGTCGCCCCCCGGGTATCGACCAGTATGTTGTCCTCAAAGCGCGCCCCGCCGCCGAAGGCGGCGCCGTAGCAGCCCGGCTCGACGGTGATGACCATGCCTGATTCCTGTACCAAACTAAGAACCACTCGTGCCTGCCGATCGTAATGGAACATCAGAGAGCATGATGAAATTCTTCAGGATGATGCGCCTTGAGATAGCCGAGCATCCAGGCGAGTTTTGTAGACGCGGCGGCGTGGCTTTTACTGAAGATCAATGTAGACCGGGAAAGCAGGTACAGCTGCAAGCTGCTGCTGACGTCAAGATCCAAGTTGCGATTCTGGGCTCTGGTGCTGAACTCGGAGAAGATTTCTTTGATTTCCGAGACGGATTTGCGGCCAAAAGCCCTGCGTATCATATTCGTCTGGCTTAAGGAGAAACCGTACACCGCGTGCAGAACATTCATGAACTGTTCCTGGTACACGAGTTCTCCATACGTCTCCGCAAGGATGCTCTCCCCCGCTTTGCTGTAAGGCGTGTCTGCCAGGATTTCTCCGATGGGGGATAATCCCGCACCCAGGGATTTTGCCCTGATGACGGCCGAGAGTAAATCATCCAGCTTCAGGTGGTTCATGGCATTCAGAATCAGGAGGTCTTCAAAACGTGTCGGAGCGAAATCCTTGAGCTTTGACCGCACAGAGGCGCCTCCAAAGCCGATGATTCCCTTCGTATCGCCGGTACGGAACAGTTCCATGGTTTGTTCATCTTCCAGCGGTATGTCGGCGAACGAAATGCCGTAGCCGGCAGATGAAAGCGTGTCCGCAATGTATCCGATTGTCGATAGCCCGGAATCCGGACTTATATCGATGCAGGCGACGCCCAGGGACGCCACATCGTACGAATTGAATTGGGTTATCGGAAGTTCGTGTTCCGCAAAGTTGGTCAAAGGTATCCCGTCCAGCCGATTGTCCGGTGATACGGCGAAGGAGCTGGATGAGTTGCGGAGGGAGCACGTAGTGCCGTAGAGAACTGCGCGTGCGCCGCTTCGGTTGACGGGCCGTCTTCCAAAAACGGCAGTCCGTGCCAGGCCGGTGCGGCCATACTTGTCTTTCAGGTACTGTATAATCTTTTCCCGCTGTTCCGGTCCGACCCGGAGGCCCAGGCGCGGAGAATCAATACGCTTGGTCGTAGCGGAAGGGTCGACGGAAAAACCAGAACGTATGTATTCCCGTACGGTCTTGTAGTCCGTACTGCTGAAAAAGCGCTCAAAATAAAGGCCGAAGCGGAGCGGGTCGACGTCGGTGATGCCGAGAACGTAATTGACGATCGATGCAGGAGCCTGGCCGTAGCCGGGTCCGATATAAATGCCGGCATTCTTGGCATAATTGATCAGGTCCAGGACAAGCAGGAGGTAGTCCTCGTAGGCATTGCCGTGGATGATGGCCAGTTCCCGTTCGATTCTGTCGCGAATGGCAGCGGTGACTGCTCCATAACGCACGCGGGCGGACTCCAGAACGAGCCGTCTGAGATGCCCTTCCGAATCCACGTCCCCGTCATGGCCGGACCAGACCGGTGCGCGCGGGCCGGACAGTTCCAGTTCCAGATCGATCATCTCCCCGATGCGCAGGGTATTGGCGATTGCCTCGGGCCACGGTGAAAACAAGGCGGCTACCTCGTCTGCCGATCCGAGTATCCCCACGGTCTCATCATGACCGTACCCGTTGCCAAGTCTCCCGGAACTCAGGGCTACAAGCGGCAGACCGGGCTTCTGCGAGAATTCGAAGATCTTATTGAGCCGGGATGCGTCATCGGCTTCGCTGTCGTTGGTAATTCCGAGGTACAGGCAAGCCGGATCAAACGCACCGGACAACTCGGTCAGATGGCGGCTATAATCCGGCTTGTCGATATCGATGGACGGTACTATGCAGATGATGCCGCGGGCTTTGTCGCCCAGGGCGCTGCAATCAATCAGGGTTGAGCCCCACGGGTCAACTTGATGAGTCCCGTCATACAAGCTGGTCAGGTTTTTATAGCCCTCCAGGTCGCGGGCCAGCAGGATGAGCCGGTCCGGCCATTGCGTGCCGGTACACGCCGCCTCGGTCCCGAGGATCGGCTTGATGCCCGCTTGCCTGCACGCCCGGTAAAACTCCAGGGCACCATACATATTTCCAATGTCGGTCAGAGCCAGTGCCGGCATGCCAAGAGAAGCCGCATTGCGCACCAGTTCTGAAATCCGCGCTTTGCTTCGGTAAAACGAATATTCCGAATGGCAGTTGAGATGTATGAAGTTGCCGCTTGTACCCGTTTCCATTCACCCCTCCGGACCGCGTGGGAACAGAGTAAGCGGAGGGGGTGACGTATTCGGTCACCCGGACCAGTACCGGCGACATATGCCGTCTGGATAGCCTTGACAACTTCCCGGACGGCATCCCGATCCAGCAATGCACCCTGTACGTACTTTCTGAGGACCATCGCAGCCAGAGTCTGGTAAGGGAGGCCCTCGGCTTCGGCTTTGGCCTTGAGGCCTGCGACGGTGGACTCGTCCATGCGCATGGTGACGTTCTTGCGTACCGATCCAGGTTTTCGGAACTGTGCGAGAAAGGCTTCCTTTTCTGCTTTTGGAAGCGGCTGAAGCGTATCGGCGCTGGCCTCGATTCCTTCGATCAGGGCCTTTTCCTCCTCGTCCAGATACTTGAATCCGCTCTGACCGGGAAAAGAAGTCTTTGCCATATCAATCACCTCCGTTGAAGCGCTTGTTCAGCTTGCGGCTCTTATATGCCGTCTTGAGGAATTACCCATCCTCCTTAAACTGAATCGCTTGCGGCCGCAGAGTATCCTTGCGTAACGGCGAGGATCTACATAGATGGTACGGCTTTTTATCCACCAATTGAGGCTGTCCCGTAACTCAGGGAGTTACGGGACAGCTACCTTAATATCG
>DYPP01000063.1 GCA_020719845.1 Treponema denticola
TCAATTACTTTTGCTGCATGTATATGAACTAATTTCCTCTTGGCAATTCTTTGAATCTCATGAGGTAGCTTTTTAACGAAGAAACCGTCCCAAACAGCTTCAGTTTCTGTGTTTCCCCAAGTTTGTATCATAGACAATAATAATAATACGATACAATACTATTGTCAGACAATAGTATAGAAATCAAAACATTCGTATTTTTTAATTTGACTTATCAATTTCGTATTTGAATTATTATCCGACCGCTGTTCGCAGGGTCTTTCCAACTGAAATTTATCGGCATGGCCCTTGACCAAAACAGATGGAATGCGTATGTTAACGACCGGTCGGTAACAGATGAAACCGGAAGATATCCTTCGGTCCGCCTTCCGCGTGTGGGGTAGGGACGCGTATAAAAAAACCAGCCTCAGCGATATAGCCCGGGATTTGGGGGTGACCAAGCCGGCACTCTATCGGCATTTTCCCAACAAGGATGCGTTGATGGGCGCCATGTTCGCCGATTATTTTGACCGTTACGGAACCTATTTGCGGGAACGCATCCGGGCATCCCATGGTTTGGCGGACAAGACGGCGCGGTTCTTCGCCATCGTCGACGGCATTGTCGAATACAACGCCCTGCACAAGGACGATTTTGTTTTTTCCTTTGCCCAGGTGCTGGGCAACCGGCATCCCTGCCGTAATTTCAGCGCCGAGCTGGAAAAGCGCGGCGTTGCTTTCGAAGAGCTCCACGACTTGGGCGCGGGAGCCGGACTTTTTTCCCACAACGCCCTGGCGGGGGCCACCTCCTTCTTTTTTGTCGCCCTGTTCCATCTCAACCGGTGCGATTGTCCCGAAACGCCGACTCAAGCGGAAATAGCGCCCCTGGTGGTGGAGGTGCGGCGCTTGGTCTCCCGCGGTCTGGGCTTCGCCCAGGCGGAAATCGACCGTCTGGCCTATGCTGATCTGGACCGGGAAGCGGCTATCGCGCCGGCGGCGGTGGACGAAACGGGTCGGCTGCTGCGCTCCGTCGCCGCCGCCGTCGCCGCGGCGGGTCCCTGGAACGCGTCCATGGAGCTGGTAGCCAGGCATTCGGGACTTTCCAAGAGCGGACTCTACGCCCACTTTCCCAGCAAGCAGGAAATGCTCAAACAGCTCCTGCTTACGGAAGTCGACCAGATCGCAAAGCTGTTGTCCGACCGCGGGTTGCCGGCTCGTCCGCCCGCGGAACGGCTGTACCTGTTCATAGCCATCGTGGCGGCCTACCTGCGTTCCCGGCCGGATATCCTGACCGCCCTGGACTGGATCCGCATCCAGCGTCTGGATCTGGGCGTGTTGGTACCGGAGCGGATACTTACCCTGTTCGATTTTCAGCCGTCCCGGGAGGACGATCAGCCGGCCCTGCCGGTAATCAATGTAGCCCGCTGGGTCTTGTTCATGGTGGTGCACCTGCTGATGGCCGAAAGAATGACTCCCTCCGACAGCCTGACGGATGGGGAAAAGATCAAAAAACTTTTCCAGTATGTCGCTCTTGGTATAGAAGGATATACGTCATGAGAGGAGTTTTGGTATGAAAAAGGTAAAGCGAGGCGCCCCGGGATGGCCTTTTATGGCGTTCATCCTGGCGGCTCTGTCCGCCCTGCCCGCCGGGGCGCAGCAAAGCTTGTCCATCGACGAGGCGGTCGGGCTGGCCCTGGAAAACAACCTGGGTCTACGGTCCGCCCGCATCGGTACGGCCATCAAGAAGCGCAAGGTCGACACCTACCTGAACATGTTCATCCCCACCGTGGACCTGGCGGGGACGATCAACCGTCTGAATCTTGAACCGGAAGCAATGAGCATAATGGGAACGGAAATCAGTCCGGCTTCCCCCCAGCGGGGTCTTTCGGGGTCCCTGTCGGCCAACCTGACGCTGAACTTTGCCCTGTTCGAGGGTATCCGGAACCTGAAGCTCGACTACGAGTCCGGACTGATCGGCTACGCAAAAGCCCAGGCCCAGCTGGAGCGGGACGTCCGCAAAAGCTACTATCAGATCCTGCTGCTCAAAGAGAGCATCTCTTTGATGGAAGAGAATCTGGCTGCCGCCCGGCGCCGGACCGACATGGCCACCGCCAATTTCAAAGCCGGCCTGGTCCCCGAGTTGACCGTGCTGCAGGCCCAGGTAGCCATGGAAAACCTAAAACCCGGCATCGCGGATTTGAGGAACGCCCTGGAATCGGCCTACGCTTCCTTCGCCATGATCCTGGGCCTGCCCCAGAGGGCTGCTTTGACGCTTCAGGACACCGAAGCGCCCCGGTACGTGGCGCTGGATCTGCAAAAATTCCTGACCCAGGCGGCGGCGGACAAACCGGACCTGCAGGAACTGCGGCAATCCATCCAGGTGATGGAGAGCACCCGGGCGCTCACTTTCTATCAAACCTACACCCCCTCCCTGATTCTGGGCTGGAACGCGGATCCGACCTTCAAGGGCGATCCCTTTGAAGATTCGCTGTTCATGGAAGACGGCTGGGCCCAGCGGTCGGGCATGTTCCGGGCGACGCTGTCCTTCCGGCTGAACGGCCTGCTGCCGATCACCAAAGAAGCCCTGGCGCTGACCGAAATGGACGATACCGTGGCGCAGATGAACATTTCCCTGGCCCAGGCGGTGCGGGGCACGGAGGTGGAGGTCTACGCTACCCTGCTCCAGCTGGAGAAGTCCCGGACCAGCATGGACGCCCTGCTGCTCAACGTCGAGCTGGCCGAGCGGGTCTACGGCTTAACCGAAGACTCCTACCGGGCGGGTCTCAAGGATCTGCTGGAAGTCCAGAACGCGGAACTGGAACTGCGCAAGGCCCGCAACGAAGTCTTGAAGGAACGATTCAACTATATGAACGGTCTGTTGGATTTGGAATACAACATCGGCGTACCCTACGGGACGCTTTCCAGGAGTTGACATGAAAAAGCACCGAGTTTCGATGATGGGCGTCTGCGCGGCGTCGCTGCTGTTGGCGGCTTTTTCCCTGAGTTCCTGCGGGCCCAAGCCGGCTGAAAAGGGCGCCGATGGCGCTGCGGCCGGGGAGGCTGTCGGGAAGACGGCGGAGCCCGAAAAAAGAAGCGGCCCCTTTGGCGGCAAGAAACCGGCGGATACGGGGCCGACGGTCTTCGCGGTCAACACCACCCGGACGGTACGGGGCCAGATCCGGGACTACCTGGCCGTGTCCGGCGACATCGTGGCGGGTTCCACGGTGGACGCCTATTCGGACGTGGCCGGAAAAATCACCAAGCTGTACGTGTCCGTGGGCTCCCGGGTGCAGAAGGATGATCCCATCGCCGAGGTGGATCCCTCCAAGCCGGGGATGACCTTTGTGCCCGGCGTCGCCAAAGCGCCCATCTCGGGGACCATCGTCGCCCTGCCCGCCCAGCTGGGCATGACCATCAGCCAGGCGGTCCCGGTGGCGCGGCTTTCCGGTTCCGGCGCCCTGGAGCTGCGGACCTACGTGGCCGAACGGTTCATCTCCAAGATGCGTTTGGGACTGGGGGCGGAAATTACGCTGGACGCCTACCCGGGACTGGTGTTCCGGGGCCGCATCAAGGAGCTGAGCCCGGTGGTGGATACGGTTTCCCGGACCATGGAAGTGCGGCTCAGCGTGGACAATTCCGAATCCCGGCTCAAGGCGGGGATGTTCGCCAAGGTTAAGATCATCACCAAGGAAAAGAACGATATCGTCAAAATTCCGGCCGCCGCAGTGGTGCGCCGCTTCGGCGAGGACTACGTGTTTTCCGTCGAAACCGATGCGGCCGACCCGGCGTTTACGGTGGCCCGGAAACGGCAGGTGACGGCGGGCATCCTGATCGACGACCAGCTGGAAATACTGCAGGGTTTGGACGCGGACGAAGAGATCGTCATCCGGGGGCAGACTCTGCTGGACGAAGGTTCCCGGGTCAACGTCGTCGACCGCGTCGCGCCCCTGGCGGCGGACTGAATGGAGTCGGTATGAGCATTGCCAAAACCGTCGTCGGGCGTCCGACGACCATCTTCATCGCCTTTGTCCTGCTGATCGGTCTGGGGTTGTTCGCCGGGCTGAACCTGCCCATCGATCTATACCCGGAGATCGAGCCGCCGATCCTGATCGTCTATACCGGGTATACCGGCGCCAGTCCGGAAGAGGTGGAGCGGACGGTCACCCGGCCCCTGGAAGGGACGCTGTCCAACGTATCCAGCCTGGAAAACCTGACCTCCACTTCCTCCAAGGGTTCCAGCATGGCCATGCTGGAGTTTACCTACGGCACCGACATGGCGGACGCCTCCAATTCGGTGCGGGACAACATGGAACTGGTCAAGCGCTTTCTGCCCGAGGGAGCGGACACGCCGCTGATTTTCAAATTCAATCCCGCCATGATCCCGATCATGGGGTTGATGATCACGGGCAACCGCACTCCCGAAGAATTGCGGGAGATTGCCGAAGACACCATTCTGCCCCGCATCGAGCAGGTGCCCGGCGTGGCCATGGCCTCGGTGATGGGCGGCCGGGACAAGATCATCCGGGTCGAGATTCCCCAGAACCGGCTGGAAGCCTACGGGCTGACGGTGACCCAGATCAAGAACATGCTGGCCGGACAGAACGTCCAGGTGTCGGCGGGTTCGATCAACGACGACGGCCTGTCCTACCTGCTGACCACCGCCGGGGAGTTCCAGTCCATTGAAGAAGTCAAAGCCACGGTCATCGCCTACAAGGGCGGGGGCCTGGTGAACGGCCAGCTCGAACCGGCGCGGACGGTGCGTCTGCGGGACGTGGCCGACGTGTTCGAAGGCTTCCGGGACGAGGACAGCCTGGTGTACGTCAACGGCACGCCGGCGGTGCAGATCGCGGTGCAGAAGCAGAGCGGCAAGAATTCGGTGCAGACCGCCGACAGCCTGCGCAAGCGGTTGGTCCGGATCGCCGGGGAGGTCCCCCGGGACGTCAAGATCACGGAAATCTTCAATACCACCGACATCATCCGCAATTCCATCAACCAGGTATCCTCCAGCGCCCTGCAGGGCGCCTTGCTGGCGGTGCTGATCCTCTTTGTGTTCCTGCGTTCCCTGAAGCCGACCCTGATCATCGGCATCAGTATTCCCGCATCTCTCCTGCTCACCCTGATGCTCATGTACTTCATGGGCTTGACCCTGAACGTCATGACCCTGGCCGGACTGGCGCTGGGGGTCGGCATGCTGGTGGACAACTCCATCGTCATTCTGGAAAACATCTACCATTATCGTGAGAAGGGGGCCAAGCTGACCACTGCGGCGGTCATCGGTTCACAGGAGATGATCAACGCCATCGTCGCTTCCACCCTGACCACCATCTGCGTGTTCGCGCCGCTGGTCATGTTCAAGGGACAGTTGGGCATGATCGGCGAGCTGTTTTCCGGCCTGGCCTTTACGGTAGTCATCTCCCTGGCCACCTCCCTGGTGGTGGCGCTGCTGCTGATTCCCATTCTTTCCAGCCACTACCTGCCCCTGACCACGCGCATCCAGAAACCGCTGACCGGCTTTCTGGTGCCCGTCGACCGGGTGTTCGGCAAGTTCTTCATCGACCTGGACAATTCCTACCGCTGGGCGGTGGACAAGGTGCTCAGGCACAAGCTGGCCACCATCCTGGTCATCGCCGGCCTCTTTATCGGCAGCCTGGTGATGATCCCGGTCATCGGGTACGTCTTCATGCCCGCCCAGGCGGAAGATTCGGTTACCGTGACCGCCGAGCTGCCCATCGGTACCCCGCTGCAGGAGACGGAGACGGTGTTGAACCAGCTGGAAGCCATCGTCAAGAACGAAGTGCAGGGCTACGAACGCATCGTGGTCACCGTCGGCCAGCGGGCGCTCTTCGGCATCGGCAACGCCACCTCCGGGCACCGGGGAACCCTGCAGATCACCCTGCCGGATTTCAAGGACCGGATCGATACGTCGGACCAAATCAAGACCAAACTGCGCACCCACTTTGATGAGTTCGCGGCGGTCACCTTCTCGTTCAGCGCGTCCAACCAGGGCATGCGCATGGGCGGCAGCAGCCCGCTGGACATTTTGGTCAAGACCGAAGATCTGGTGAAGGGCAAAGCCCTGGCTGAAAAGATCGCCGCCCTGATCAAGGAACAGGTGCCGGAAGCCACGGAGCCGACGGTGGACCTGAAAGACGGATTGCCCCAGATCGAACTGAAGGTGGACCGGGAGCGGCTGTACGCCCTGGGCCTCAACATTTACACCGTCGGGCAGGAGATCAAGGCCGCGGTGGACGGCATCACGGCCACCAAGTATCGGGCCGGCGGCAACGAGTACGACATCGTCGTCATCCTTTCCGAAGCGGACCGGGACGCGCTGCCCGACCTGGACCACGTCTTTGTGATGAATCCCGCAGGCCAGCGCATTCCCCTGTCCAGCTTTGCCCGCTATGAAAAGACCACCGGCCCCATCGACATCAAGCGGGAAAACCAGAGCCGGGTCATCCACGTGACCGCCGGAACCGTGCCGGGCACGCCGATCAACGTGGTGGAAGAAACGGTCCGGTCCGCGATCACCGCCGGCATCCCCGCCGAGGACGGGGTGATCATCGAGTACTCCGGCGACTTCCAGGAACTGATGGACTATATGTTCAAGTTCGGCTTGATCATGCTGGTGGCGGTTTTTCTGGTGTTCGGCGTCATGGCCAGCCAGTTCGAATCCTTCCGGGACCCCTTCATCATCATCTTTACCGTGCCGCTCTCGCTGGTGGGCATCGTGCTGATCTATTGGGTCAGCGGCGAGGTTTTCAACGTCCTGACCGCGGTCGGTCTGCTGGTGCTGGTGGGCGTCATCGTCAACAACGGCATCGTGCTGGTGGACTACACCAACCTGCTGCACAAGCGGGGCATGTCCATCCACGACGCCTGCGTGGAGGCCGCGGGAAACCGGCTGCGGCCCATCCTGATGACCACCCTGACCACGGTCCTGGGGCTGGTGCCCATGGCCTTCTTCCCCGGCGAAGGCTCGGAGCTGGTGGCCCCCATCGGCAAGACCGTGCTGGGCGGACTTTCGTTCGGGACGCTGATGACCCTCTTTTTGATGCCCGTCGTCTACGCCATCTTCAACCGGCGTTCGGACGAACGCACGCGGCGCGCCGAACGGCGGCGGGAACGCATCGCCGCGGGACTGAGCAAAAAACAAGCCCGGGAGGCAGGTTTATGATTCGGGTAGAAATAATCGCCAACCGTTCGGTGGAAGAAGACCTGTTTGAAGCGTTTTCCCGGGCCAAGGTGGCCAACCACTATACCAAATTCCCCCTGGTCCACGGCGTGGGCAAGGCCGGTCCCCGGATGGGCGACGCGATCTGGCCGGAAGAAAATTTTGCCCTGGTCGTATGGTGCGAAGAAAGAGAGGCCCGGACCATCGCCACCGCAGTGGCCCAAGTCAAGCTGAAGTTTCCCGGCGAGGGCATCAAGGTTTTCGGTATCTGACCGTTGGAGGTCAGCGGGCCAGCCAGCCGCCGTCCACGCCGATGGTTTCGCCGTGCAGGTAGGCCGCTGCGGCGGAGGCGAGGAAGATGAGGGCCCCCTTGAGCTCTTCGGGT
Organism: Treponema denticola; assembly: GCA_020719845.1. GTDB lineage: Bacteria > Spirochaetota > Spirochaetia > Treponematales > Breznakiellaceae > DYPP01. Next base: position 7,536 of record DYPP01000063.1, read on the forward strand.
TTGCCGAAACGTCCCGCGGGAATCCGCGCCAATAACGCCTGGGACCGAACCGGGTCCTTGCGCAGCGCTGCGGTCATGTCGGTCTCGAAGTAGCCCGGGGCGATGGCGTTGACGTTGATGCCTTCTTTGGCCCATTCGTTGGCCAAGGCCCGGGTCAGGCCGACGACGCCGTGCTTGGCCGCGGCGTAGGCGGGCACCAGCACGCCGCCCTGAAAGCTGAGCACGCTGGCGACATTGATGATCTTGCCCCCGCCGCCCTGGGCCATGAAGCGCCGGGCGGCGCTGCGGCTCATCCGGAAGACTGCGGAAAGGTCCAGCTCGAGCACCCGTTCCCAGGCGTCGTCGCCGGTGTCCACCGCCGGGGAACGCTCGATGGTGCCCGCGTTGTTGACCAGGATGTCCAGGCGGCCGAAGGCGGCCACCACGGCGGCGATGACCCCGTCGGCGGCGTCCCGGGCGGCGATATCCGCCCGGATCTCCCGGAAGGTGCCCCCCGCGGCTTCCACGGCGCGCCGGGTTTCCGCCTGGTCGCCCCGGGCGGCGCCGGCCACCAGGGCGCCCCGCTCCGCCAGGGCCACGGCGAATTCTCGGCCGAATCCGGTGCGCGAACCGGTTACCAGGGCGACTTTGCCGCTCAAATCGAAGGGATCGTAGCCGTTCATCATTGTTCCTTTGTCGCGGTCTTGAATTCTAAATCCATCACGGCTTGCAGCGAGGTTTGCAGGTAACGCCGGATTTTTACCCGCGTTTCCGGATCGTTCTTCATGCTGAACAGAATGACGTAGACCGTCCCGGCGCTGCTCGGCCGGCTGCCGAAGACGACGCCGTCGGTGCGGATCAGAACCCCTCGCAGCTTCAGCTGCAGATTGGGCAGCAGCGTGTTTTTTTCCAGCGTCGGATTGTTTTCAAAGACACAGGAAAAACCCACCACGCTGATATCCACGATCGTTCCAAAAAAACGCGCATCCTGCACGGCTACGTTGAGTGAACTCAAGGGATCGTTGTCGCACTGGGCGCGGACGTATTTGCGGCGGCCTTTGGCTTCGTTGGCCTGGAGCGTATCCAGCAGGATCTGGGTGCTGGCGTCGAGGCCGAGCTTGAGCCGGATAAAACCGCAGCGGATACCCATATCCATCAGGTACTTTCTTTGCAGGGTCTGGTCGCTGTTGTACGAAAGGATGCCGATTTCTACCCGAGCGGTTTCGGGATCGTTCTGGATGTCCCAGATCCATTTTCCCCACTCCGGCTCGGGCATGCCTTCGTCGATATTGATGAATGCCAGGGAATCGGGATATTTGGGCAGGATGTTCCGGAGCGCCTTGTGGTCCTTGCTCAGGTACACCTCCTGTTCCAGTATTTTGTCCACGACCGCTTCTTTGATGACGCTGTGGGGATACAGAAAGAATACTTTTTTCCCCAACAGGGAAGCTTGATCTCCGTCGGCCATGCTTCCAGCATAATGCAAGCTGAGCAATCTGTCACGAGCCGGCGGTGAATGGCGTCTGTTCTGCGGTAGCAAAAAGGGCAGTCTTCGGGGTATCCTGCGGCAATGAGAGCCAAGTTGATGGACCGGGGCGGGGCGATGATTCTTTGGCTCTGCATCCTCTTCCTGTTTTCCGGCTGCGCCGAACCGCCTCCGGCGCGCAGGGAGTACGTGCTGGGGACCCTGTGCACGATCAATCTTTTTGAGAAGGGCAGCGCCGAAGCCTATCGGGAGATTTTTGCCCGACTGCGGGAAATCGAGGACCGGATGAGCGTCAACAAGGACGGCACCGAGGTGGACGCGATCAACCGCAGCGCCGGCGTCGCGCCGGTCAAAGTGCACCCGGACGTGCTGTTTACGATCACCCGGGCCTTGCACTTTGCCGAACTGTCCGGCGGGGTCTTCGACCCGACGGTGGGGCCGCTGGTCAAGCTGTGGGGCATCGGGACGGAGGCGGAGCGGATTCCCGGAGCGGAAGAAATCGCCGCCGTGCTGCCGCTGGTGAACTGGCGGGATGTCCGGGTCGATCCGGCGGCGGGGACGGTTTTCCTGGCCCGGCCGGGCATGCGGTTGGACCTGGGCGCCATCGCCAAGGGCTACGCCGCGGACGAGGCGGCGCGGCTGATCAGGGCCCGGGGCATCCCCCGGGCCATCGTCGACCTGGGCGGCAACATACTGGCCCTGGGCGCTCGGAGCGACGGCAAGCCCTGGCGCATTGGGGTGCAGGACCCGGCGGGGGAACGGGGCGCCTACACGGGGGTGCTGCAGGTGCGGGATAAAACCATGGTCACCTCGGGCATCTACGAACGATTCTTTCTGCAGGAGGGCAAACGGTACCACCACATCCTGTCCACGAGGGACGGGTATCCGATAACCAACGGCTTGAGCTCCGTGACCATTTTGGCGGACCGTTCCATCGACGCCGACGGGTTTTCCACCACCGCGTTCGCCCTGGGGTATGATCAGGGCCGCGCTTTGGTAGAAGCTACGCCCGGGGTGGATGCCATCTTCGTGTTCGAAGACTTTACGATCAGAACTACCCGGGGTCTGGCTGAAAATTTTACCACCGAAAACGGCGGGTACCGGTTTATCGAATAAATTTGGCCGCCGCGCAGCCGACGGCTTCTGCCCAGACCAGCCGGTAGGGGCGGTAGTCGTTGCGCGCCAGCAGGCCGGCGCGGGCCGTCTGGTGGCGCTCCGGGTCCAGGGTTCCCGCGGCCAAGAGCAGTTCCAGCGCCACCAGGACGTCAAAGCAGTCCAGGTCGGCCTCTTCCGCGGCGATCAGCAGGCGGCGATCTTCCGTCAGCAGGGGCAAGCCGGCGCGCAGGGCGGCGGTCAGCAAGGCTTGGTCGTTGCCCGCCGGCGTATCTACCGCCGGCAGCAGGGCGACGTCCCGGGACGCCGCGCCGGCTTCCGCGGCGACGGCGGGTACGGTATGTAGGCGCCAGGTTCTATGCGCCGCGTCCAGCAGGCCGATATCCGCCAGCACGATCAGGCTGGAGGCGTCCACGGCCAGGGCGCGGAAGCCGGCGGCCCGGCGGACAAAGGCTTCCGGATCCGGCGGCGCTGGTTGCCGGAAGGCGGGCTGCCGGACGACAGGATGCCGACGGCGTTTCATTTGATCTTGAGCAGTTCCATTTCAAAAATCAGGAAGGCGTTCCCGGGAATCACGCCGCCGGCGCCCTGTTCGCCGTAGGCCAGCTCCGGGGGAATGACCGCCAGCCGTTTTTCCCCCTGCCGCATGTCCAGGACCATTTCTTCCCACCCCGGTATGACCTGGCCCAGGCCGACGGGGAATTCAAAAGCGCCGCCGTGCAGGTCGGAAGCGTCAAATACCTTGCCGTCCAGAAATAGGCCCCGGTATTTGAGCGCCACCGTCTTGCCCGCCGGCGGCTTGGTTCCCGTTCCTTCCTTCAAAATCCGATACTGGATTCCCGACGCCGTCCGCGCCAGTCCCGGATATTTGGCGGCGATTAAACCCAGGTCGGCGGCCCGTTTTTCCTTGATTTTCCGCTCCGCCGCCGACCCGGCGCTCCGGACCAGGGCGTCGAAAGCGGCCTGGTCGGCCCGGAAGTTCTTGGCGCCGCTGCCGTTGCGGATGATGCCGACCTGCTTGATCTGGTCGCCCTGGCGGATGGCGTCCACCACCGCCTGACCGTCCACCACGCCGCCGAAGACGCTGTGCTTGCCGTCCAGCCAGGGAGTCGCCTTGTGGGTGATGAAGAACTGGCTGCCGTTGGTGCCCGGGCCGGCGTTGGCCATGGAAAGGATGCCCGGCCGGTCGTGCTTCAGCGTCGCGTCGAACTCGTCGGGGAAACGGTAGCCCGGTCCGCCGGTCCCGTTGCCCAGGGGATCGCCGCCCTGGATCATGAAGTCCGGGATTACCCGGTGAAAGACGAGGCCGTCGTAGAAGGGCTTGCCTCCGGCGGCGTCCAGGGCGCCCTCCGCCAGGGCGACGAAGTTGCAGACCGTCAGGGGCGCCTTTTCGAACTCCAGGCGGATGGTTATATCGCCGCGGTTGGTGGCGATCCGCGCAAAAAGGCCGTCTCCGAGTTCCGCGTCCCGGGGCGCCGCGGCGAGGGGGAAGGGCAGCAAGGCCAGGGACAACATCAAAGCGCCGACAAGTGATTTACCGAATCGTTTCATGGCCGAATACTACTACGCCGGACCGGATTTCTACAACTCGCCGAGGGTCCGTTTTACCTGGCGTTTGATGCCGCCGATTTCCTGCAGCAGCTGTTCCGCCGTTTCCTGTATCCTTTCGGCCGATGCTTCGGCCACGGATTTGCGGTAGCGCTTGATCAGCTGCTGGCCGCGCACGGCGCCGATGGCCGACAGGATGCTGACCACGCCGTGCAGCGCGTCCACCGCCTGGCCGAAGTCGCCGGCCTTGTGGGCGGCGGTGAACGCGGTGCTGCGTTTGGGTAGATCCTGGGCGGTGATCAGCAATAGGCGCCGGAAATCGTCGACCGACGCGGCGTACTGGTGCCGGAGCCGGCGGATGTCGAAGTACTCTTTCCGGCGGGCGATCTCGTCCAGCAGGGCGATCAGGCTGCGGGCGTTTACCGGCTTGGATACGTGGGCGTCGAACTCGGCGCGCTCAAAGGCCGGGCCCAGCTCTTCGTTTCCGTAGGCCGTAAGGGCGACCACGGGGATGCGCGGATCAAAGCCGCTCCCGGTGTAGGAGCGGATGTTGGCCGTGGCGGCGATGCCGTCCAGGCCGGGCATCTGGATGTCCATCAGCACCGCGTCAAAGTCGCCCTGGTCCAGGGCTTCCAGGACCGCGTAACCGTCGGCGGCCAGCTCTACCCGGTGTCCGGCTTTTTCCAGAAAATAGCGCAGGTAATCCCGGTTGACCGGATTGTCTTCCGCCACCAGCACGTTCATTTTGCGCGTCGCCCGGGGCGGCGCGTCTTCTTCGCCCGCGGTCCGGGTCTCCCCGGCGGGGGTAACGGGAATGTAGAACGAGAAGGTGCTCCCCGCGCCGGGGGTACTTTCCAGCGTCAGGTCGCCGCCCAGCTTGAGCACGAGCTCCTTGGCGATGGCCAAACCGAGGCCGGTGCCGCCGGGCCGCTTGGCGTCCTGGTCTTCGATCCGGCTGAAATGCTTGAACAATTTCTGCTGGTCCGCGGCGGCGATGCCGATGCCCGTATCCCGGACGGACACGAACAGCGCCGGCATGTCGTCCCTGGCGCGGATGCCGAACCTCAGGTCCACGGAGCCCTTTTCGGTAAACTTGACGGCGTTGGAAACCAGGTTGGAGACGATCTGCCGCAACCGACCCTGGTCGGTGCTGATCCGGGGGAAGCCGCCGACGTCGACGGCAAAATGGAAGTCCAGTCCCTTGGATTCCGCCAGGGACCGGAAGGGTTCCGCCAGGTCCGCGATGCAGGCGGCCAGATCGAATTCTTCGTGCTGCAGGGTTACGGTGCGGGATTCGATCTTGGCCAGGTCCAGAAGGTCGTTGAGGATGGACAGCAGGGACTGGGCGTTACCACGTATGCTTTTCAGCCGCGGTTCCTGGGTGGGATTCGGCCGGTCCGCCAGCAGGACCTCGGCCAGCGAAACGATGCCCGCCAGGGGCGTGCGCAATTCATGGCTCATGGTGGCCAGGAATTCGCTCTTGGCGTTGCTGGCGTCCTCGGCGCTGTCTTTGGCTTGCCGCAGCAGGTCGTCCAGAGTCCGCTTGCGGGTTATGTCTTCCATCAGGCAAATAAAATGGGTCAGAGCTCCCGATGGCGACCGGACGGCGGACAGCAGCACCGAACACCAGTAGGGGTCAGCGTCTTTCCGGGGACAGCGCAGCTCGCCGTTCCAGTCCATGCCCGAACGGACGGAAGCCACCAGATCGTCGTAGGCGGGGATGGCGTCGCTTTCGCCCAGGAATTCGCCGATCTTGCGGCCGATGGCATAATCCGGACTGCTGTTGGTGCGGCTGAAAAAAGCGGGATTGACGTATTCGATGATCAGATCCCGGTCCAGGATGGCCACCGCGACGGGACTCTGGTCCACCGCCTGATACATCTTGCGCAGCATATCCTCGGATTTACGCCGGAGGGTTATGTCCCGGATGATGCCGACGGTGCCGACAAAGATTTTTTCCTTCTGGTCGGCTTGTTCCCGGTAGGCACCGGCGGCGGCGATCTCGCCGAAGGAGATCACCGAAGCGATCAGTTCCTTGGCCGCGGCTTCGCCGCTAGGCCGCCGGATGCGCAGCTCCAGATTCTCCGTCTTGCGGTCTACCCCGCGGCGTTCATCGAACAGCTTGGGCGCGTTGCGGGCGCCGGTCCGGTTCTTGAGGTACAGGGGAAGCACCTGGTCCCGGCTGACGTGGGGAACGTCTTCTTCAAAAAGGATGGCGCTGAAATGTTTGCCGATCAGTTCATCCGGGTTATACCCCAGCTGCTTGACCGCGGAATTGACAAAGGTGAACCGGCCATCGATGTCCAGCTCGTAGACCACGTCCGGCAGGGCGTCCACCAGGTCCGCGTAACGACGGGCGGAATGGTTCAGCTCCACCGCCAGCCGGCGGCGGATGCGCCGCAGGCGATGCAGGTACACGCTCAGCTTGGTCGGCCATTCGGGTACGCCGCTGTACAGAAAATCCACCGCCCCCGCGTCCAGCGCCCGGGAAAGCAAGGGGGTTTCCGCCGCCGTCCCGACGGCGATGCAGGGAAAAGCCGGCGCGTTTTCGGCGATGTCGCCGGCGCCGCCGTCCGCCAGAGCGACCGCGGCGACGACAAAGTCAAAGGGCGCGGCCTGCAGGGCGGCCAGCGCTTCGGCGACGCTGCCCGCCAGGCCGGTATCGATGCCCGACTCGGCGATGGAGAGGGCTTCCTTGACGGCGCGTATTTCTGTGAGATCGGAAAAAACCAACAACACACGAAGGGCAGCGGAAGCGTCCATGGCTTAGACTAGGCGTAAAAAGCCACAATGTTCAAGCATCATGGAAAGAACGCGCCGCCGCGACGGCCCGGCGCCAGCGGCTGATCCGGACCTTGCGGTCCGCGTCGTCGCAGCCCGGCTCAAAGCGGCGGCGCATGCGCCAGTTGGACTCGATATCCTTGAGTCCGTTCCAGTACCCCACCGCGATGCCCGCCAGGTAGGCCGCGCCCAGAGCGGTAATCTCCATGACCTCCGGCAGCACGACGGGTTTGCCCAGCAGGTCCGCCTGGTACTGCATCAGGAAGGAATTGGCCGCCGCGCCGCCGTCGGCCTTCAGCTCCGGGATGACCGCTCCGTAGTCGGCTTCCATCGCGTCGATCAGGTCCCGGGATTGGTAGGCGACGCTTTCCAGCGCCGCCCGCACCAGTTGGGCCTTGTTGGTGCCCCGGGTAAGGCCGACGATGGTGCCCCGCACGTCCGGGTCCCAGTAAGGCGCCCCCAGTCCGACGAAGGCCGGCACGATCAGGGCGCCCCCGGCGTCGGGCACCGACCGGGCCAGGGTTTCGGATTCCGCGGCGCCGGCGATCAGTCCCAGCTCATCCCGCAGCCATTGCACCACCGCGCCGCCGATGAAGACCGAGCCTTCCAGCGCGTAGGTTGTCTGGCCGTCCAGGCGCCAGGCGATGGTGGTCAGCAGCTTATTCTTGGAAGCGATGGGCTTGTCGCCGGTATTGATCAGGGCAAAGCAGCCGGTGCCGTAGGTGTTCTTGGCCGCGCCGGGTTTGAAACAGGCATGGCCGAACAGCGCCGCCTGCTGGTCGCCGGCGCAGCCGGTCACCGGGATGGAGCGTCCGAACAGTTCCGCCCGGGTAGCGGCAAAGTGGCCGGAAGAGGCCCGGACTTCGGGCAGGATCTGTCGGGGAACGTTGAATATCCGCAGCAGGTCCTCATCCCATTCACCCGTCTTGATGTTGTACAGCAGGGTCCGGGAGGCGTTGGTGGCGTCCGTCAGGTGGTGGCCAGTCAGCCGGTAGATCAGCCATGAGTCGATGGTGCCGAACAGCAGCTCTCCCCGTTCAGCCCGACGCCGCAGGTCCGGATTGTCCTCAAACAGCCACATCAGCTTGGTGGCCGAAAAATAAGGATCCAGAACGAGTCCGGTTTTGTCCCGGACCAGGTCGGCGTGGCCCTGGGCGGTCAGTTCCCGGCACAGGTCCGCAGAACGGCGGCACTGCCAGACGATGGCGTTGTAGACCGGCTTGCCGCTGTCTTTTTCCCAGAGCACCGCGGTTTCGCGCTGGTTGGTGACTCCGATCGCCGCGATCTGGTCGGCGGTGATCTGGGCCTGGGCGATGGCTTCCCGGGCGGAAGCCAGTTGGGTCTGCCAGATTTCTTCCGGATCGTGCTCCACCCAACCCGGGCGCGGGTAGATCTGCCGGAAGGGCTTCTGGGAGACGCTGATGACCGCGCCGCCATGGTTGAAGACGATCGCCCGGGACGTCGTCGTACCCTGATCGAGGGCCAGGATGTAACCTTCCGTCGTTGCCATATGCACAAGCCTCCCTTTGTTCCGCCCATTATACCATCAATCCCGGATTGCGGAAAATGAAATCCGCGGCGTATAATCCAGCCCAATGAGCACCCTTGAGCTTCAGGCGGAATTGTTGCGGGCCGAATACCCCTTCCTGCGACCCGACCATGATCCGGATATCGAACGCTACTATGAGCTCCGGTCCGCGGGCCGTCCGGCGGATGCTCTCCGGCTGTATCGTACCCGGCTGCAGAACCGCTACCCGGATACGGAATTCCGGACCCGGGTGCTCCGGGCGTTCCGGACGCGGGACGGTCTTTATCCGGCGTTGCTGACCCAGGCGTACCAAAGCCTGGGCCGGCGCGTGCTGGAGCGGGTCAAGCGCAGCATCAAGTATATCGCCCTCAAGACGGCTGCCTACGACCGCCGGGACGCCTACGCGACGATCAAGGCGGCGGAAGCCATTCTGGCCATGCTGCCGGATGAACGCTTTGAAGCCATCGCGGCCATCGAGCGCCTGCACCGCTACGCCGAACGGCTGGCATACTACGCGGCGGATCTGGGCACGGCGGAAGACCTGGTGCGCGCCTACCTGACCGAAACGCTGACCGTGCTGGAAGAGGAACGGCGACGCCGGGCGGCGGAAGGGCGGCAGCAGGCCGAAGACCGGCGCCGGCTGCTGATCGAGAAGGACAAGGAAGATTTTGTCCGGCAGCTGGCGCGTCATCGGCTACCGGCCAAAGCCGATCCGGCAGCCGCGCCGATGCGCCGGGCGGCAGCCGAGCAGCGGACCAGACCGGCCCTCCTGGATCTGTCCTCGGTCCGCTTTTCCGCCGCCGACCTGGCGCGCATCCAGATTCCGCCCACCCTGGTCAGCCTGGAGGACAAGACCCTCGCTTTTTGTTTCAAGTACTGGAATATGGTGCGGGACGCGGCTTTTGAGCGCGTTCTGTTCCTCTATTCCCGTAAATACGGCACCAGGCACCACGACGTGTTCGTGGCCATACGCCGAGCCCGGGCGGCCAACCTGCGGGACGAGGAACTGCTGGCCATGGTCATGGCCCAGTTGATCACCGGGTATTACTATTCCATCCGCGGCGACATCTACCTGCAGCGGAACTGGGCGCTGCTCAAAGCCCAGCGCGAACA
>DYPP01000064.1 GCA_020719845.1 Treponema denticola
GCATTTCCAGCTTCTCAAGTTCCGGAGACAGCGCTACTGTGATTTTTAATAATGGGACAGATCAGTCCTATGACTTCGATATGACCGAGAATTCGGGGAGCTTTTTTGAAGGCACCACCTACAGCATCCGTCGCGTTTACAATCAGGGGGACTCCTCACCTTTCTTTTACTGATTCTACTTGCTTCTCCAGTTGCATAAGCCGGGGTCGCGTCTTAGTTTACCGCCTTTCTGGGGGTGCGATGTTTAAGCGACGCTGTGTATTGCATGATTTTCCAGCTACGCCCAGCAATACGCTCCTCGCCCGAAGCCGCCCGTGAACGAGTCAAGCGGCGGCGCAACCCGGGTGCTGGTGGTGGACGACGCGGCCACCCGGGAAATACCGGTCATCTTTGTCAGTTCCCTGGACGACACGGCCAGCAAGGTCAAAGCCTTTACCCAGGGCGGGGTGGATTACGTCACCATTCCCTTCCATAAGGAAGAAATCCTGGTGCGGATTAAAACCCACCTGAACCTGCGGCGCATGCAGCAGGAACTGAAAAGCGTCAATAAAATCTTCGACGACGAACTCCGTTGGGCCGGGGAAATGCAGAAGGCCCTGCTGCGGCCCAAGCTGAACAGCACCACGGGCGTGGAATTCCGGGTCAGCTACCAGCCGGTGCCCGGCCTGTTCCGCGGCGGCGATTACTACGACGTCATCACGCTGCCCGAAGACCGCTGCCTGATCCTGACCGTCGCCGGCCACGGCGTACGGGCGGCTTTCATCACCGGCATCCTCAAAGCCATCATCTATTCCGATTACGTCCGCAATTATGTCCGGACAGCCTTTTCCCCCGCGGCCTTCCTGTCCTGGCTCAACGAGCGCATGAACTTTGAGCTCCGCAAGACATCGGGCCTGCTCATTTCTTTTCTGGCCGGCGTCATCGACCGGCGGGGGATGACCTTTACCTACGCCGACATCACCGAAACGCTGGAAACCGGGGACATCATCCTGACCTACACCGAGGGCTGACCGAGTTCGGCAGCAGACGCAACATCGCCAACGACGAACTGGCCACCATCTTGACGGATTCGCTTGCGGAACCCGACTATCATCAGTATATTCTAACCGCCGTGCTGGCCGCGTCCAAGCTGTATTCGTATGAAGACGACGTCACCATCCTGAGCGCCAAGCTCATCTGAAGCGGCGGAGACGGGAGGACGTACAGGACGCGCTCTGTTCCCGGTGGGGTTTAAAATGGAAAACGCGGCCGCGCTGAACGACTCGGGCATCGCCCTGACCGAAGCCGATCATCCCGATCAGGCTATTTCCCTGTTCCGGCGGGCTCTGGCCCTGGAACCGGAAAATCCGCTGCTGTGGCTGAATTTGGGCATTGCCCAACAGCGGACGGGCGATTATGATGAAGCCCTCATCAGCTTTGAGCAAGCGGTTTTTTTCGACGACAACCTGGCGGACGCGTGGAATTCCCTGGGCCTTATTCATTACGAGCGTGAATCGTTCCCCAAGGCCGAAGCGTGCTACCGGGAAGCGCTGAAAAGGGACGGGCAAGCGCCGAAGAGTTGGAACAACCTGGGCGTGTTGTATTTTGCCGAAGGGGATTATGAAGAAGCCCGGGGCTGTTTTGAGCGGGCGGTCAGCCTGGCTCCCCTGTACAAGGACGCCTTGTTCAACCTGCGCGACGCCTGTACGGAACTGGGCGATGCCCGGGCCGCCGAAGAATTCGATCGTCGGCTGACTCAAATCCGCTGATCAACCGGAGTAGGGTATTGAAAATTTTGTATGTCGCCGAAATCGTGGGCAAAGCGGGCATCTACGCCCTCAAAACCGCCCTGCCGATACTCAAGCGGGAACGCGGCGTTGATTTTGTCGTCGCCAACGCCGACGGCGCCACCGGCGGCTACGGCCTGGGCCGCAACCACGCCGGGTACATCCGCAAGCTGGGCGCCGACGTGCTGACCACCGGCGAGTGCTGCTTCTATAAAAAAGATCTGGTGCAGAACCTGGACCGCCTGCCCTACGTGCTGCGTCCGGCCAACCTCAGCGCCTACTCGCCGGGCCTGGGTTCCCGCACCTACACGGTGGGGGATACAAAGGTCGCCGTTGCCGTGCTGTTGGGCCAGAGCGCCTTCGGGCGCATGCACCCGGACAGTCCCTACATCCTGCTGCCCGAACTGCTGGAACGCCTGCGCCGGGAAACGCCCTACGTGCTGGTGGACTTCCACGCTTCCGCCACCGCCGAAAAGCTGTCCCTGTTCGCCCAGGCCGACGGCCGCTGTTCCGCCGTCGTCGGCTCCCACGCCCGGGTGCAGACCGCGGACGAGACCATTTTGGGCGGCGGCACGGCGGTCATCTGCGACGCGGGACGCACAGGCAGCCTCGATTCCGTCGGCGGCACCAACGGCCAAATCCGCATCCAGGAATTCATCAGCGGCATCCCCGACTGGAGCCGGGAGGCTTGGGACAGACCGGAGCTGCAGGGCGTACTGATTGAAGTGGAGCAGACCGGCAAAGCGGTATCCATCGAGCGCATTCGAATATCATGTCCGGAGGTTAGCCATGAAAGAGACGGGAAGGATCCTGACGATAGCGGGAAAGACGATAACCCTCAGGGGCGGTGAGCTGGGCGGCTGCGTCGGCTGCAGCAACGACGCCTGCAAGTCCGCAGGGAGCATCCTCAACGCTGAAAACAAGCTGAATCTAAAACTGGCCGTCGGCCAGCTGGTGGAAATAGACAACCCCCTGGGCATGACGGTCCAGGAAGGGCTGATCGTGCTGGCGCTGCCGGTGCTGGCCGCCGTCGCCGGGTACGCGCTGACCGCCTACCTGGCCCCCGCTTCGGCGGAGGAATTGCGGGCGGCCCTGGCCGTCTTCGGACTGGCGGCGGGCTTTCTGGGCGTATTCCTGACACGCAAGCTGTTTCCGACCAAAGCCATCCCCCTCATCAGCGGCATCGTCGAAGACCAAGCCTAGCTCCCTAGACCGGTATGCCGGATCAAGTATTCAGCCTGTTTTTATATTTCTCCGCTTCCTCCTTTCTCGGGTGGATGCTGGAAACCGCCTTCCGGAGCTACAAGGACCGCCGCTGGGTCAACGCCGGCTTCTTGTCCGGTCCCTTCGTGCCCATCTACGGCTTCGGCGCCCTGACCATCGCCGGCATATCCGCCTTCCTGCGGCAGGAGTCCTGGTTCGCCTACTGGACACTGGTGTTGGTTTCGCCTTCGCTGATCGAATACGCCGTTTCGCTGCTGCTGGAAAACCTCTTCAGTCTGCGCCTCTGGGATTACAGCGCCGAACCGTTCAACCTCAAGGGCCGGGTATGCCTGAGCTTTTCCCTGGTCTGGGGCCTGTTGACCGCCCTTGCCGTGATATTGTATGAACCCGCCGCAACAGGATTGATCGCTTCGCTTTCGCCTACCGCCCGGGCCTTTGCGGCCGGCGCGCTGGCCATGTATTTTGCCATGGATACCGTCGGCTCGATCAAGGCGATCGTCAACTTCAAAGCCTTCATCGCGGATCTCAAGGAACTGGTCGCCCGGGGCGGCGCGTTCATTCCTTCGTTCGACGGGGAACCGCATCGCCTGCCCCGGGAAATCCGCCGGCTGCTGCGCACGCTCAAGGCGTTTCCCCGCTTGGTAGCCGAATTGAAACCGATGCTGCACGCCATTCCCGAGCGGATCACCGCCCGGCTGGAATCCATCATCGGAGGGCGTCATTTCCGCAAGTAGCGAATTTGAGAAACTAGCCCAGTCCGTCGTAGCTTCGCCCCGCTACGATCCGGTGCGCTGCCTGCCGCACCACGGCGCCAGCGTCGCCGAACATTCCATCGCCGTCGCCGCCCTGGCCTACCGCCTGGCCCGCTTGCTCGGCGTCCGCCGACGCCTGCCCCAGCTGGTCCGCGGCGCCCTGCTGCACGATTTTTTTCATTACGACTGGCACCGGGAAAAACCCCGCTCCGGCGGACTCCACGGCTTTGAGCATCCCCGGGAAGCCCTGGAGAACGCCGAACGGGACTTTGGTCCCCTGACCAGGGTGGAGCGGGACTGCATCCTCCGGCACATGTGGCCGCTCACCCCGATACCGCCCCGCTATGCGGAAAGCCTGATCGTCTGCGCCGCGGACAAGCTGGTGTCCCTGCTGGAAATGGGGGAAGCCCTGCGAAGCGGAAAAGGCCTGGGGGTCTTATAGGGTTTTACTGGACGTCGATGCGGTCAAAGCTGTTCCCCGCGGCGTCCACGAGGGTCAAGGCGCCGAAGGCGACCTTTCCGCCGGATCGCAGCCAGGCGATCAATGCCGACGTCTGCAGCGCCGCGACCATGGCCACCGCCGGCGGGAACACCGGCTTGGGGTCGGCGCCGACGCGGGCAAAATCAGGCCCGAAAACCCGGGCATAGCCGTACTCCGGGGGCAGCAGGGTCGCGGTCTGGCCGAAAAAGCCGGAAACCCCGCCGTGGAAGATGGGGATGGCCGCGCCGCCGGTGCGTTCCCGGATCCGCAGTACCGCTTTTTCCAGGTCGGCCCGGGCGGAAAAGCTGTCCAGGCAGTCAAGACAGACGTCCACCCCGTCAAAATCCAGGCCGGCCGCGCTATCGGACCCCAGGGCTTCAAAATGAGCGGCGATCTCCGCGTCCGGGTTGATCTGGCCCAGGCGCCGCCGGGCGGCGTCGGTCTTGGGGGCTCCCAGATCGACGGGAGTATACAGGCACTGGCGATTCAGGTCCGGTTCGTCCAGCAGGCCCGGGTCCCACAATTCCAGGCGCAACGGCGCCATGCGCACCAGCAGGTCCAGGACGTGGGTGCCCAAGCCTCCCGCGCCCGCCACCAGCACCCGGAGCGTACGCAGGCGCCGCCACAGGTCCGCCCCGAGCAGGTCCGCGTGGCGGACGTAGCGGTCGTCCACGGCTCAGCCGCCCCCGGCGGGCGGGAAGACGCTGACGGTTTGGCCTTCCACCAGCGTCCGGATACCCTGCAGGTGGTGGATGTTGCGTCCGTCGATCAGGATCATGGTTCCCGGACGGATGCTTTGATCTTCGGCCAGCAGTTCATGCCGCACGTCCACGTTCTTGCCCGCGGCGTCGGCCCGGGACTGGATCCAGTCGATCAGGGCGTCCACCGTCAGCGGCGGGCCTTCGTAGCTCAGCAGGCCCAGGCCCAGTTTGAGCCGCAGGGTCGCGAATATTTTGACTTCCAGCGGTTTTTGCGCACCCATGCTTCAGACTACCCCAAAAGAAAGGCCGGGGAAAGCCCCGGCCTTTCTTTATTTCATCACTTCATCGACGGGCTACAGGCCGAGTTCGGCCAGTTTTTCTTTGGTCGGAACGCCCTTGGCGTCCCAGCCGCGGATGCTGTAGTACTTGGGCAGCATTTCCGGCAGCCGGTTGACGTGGCCCTTGTTCGGTCCCGAAGAGATGGGGACCTTCAGCAGGCGCTCCGGCAGGGTGTCGTCGGCGGTGCTCATGCCGCTGTCCAGGTTGAACTTGCGCTCGATGTTCCAGATGCGTTCCCCGATCTTCATCATGTCGTCGACGGACCAGTTCTCGCCCAGGGCGGCGTTGAGCAGTTCCGCGTACTGGGGAGCCCCCAGGGCAAAGCTGGTGAAGAGGCAGAGCCCGGAAGAATCGATCACCCCGGTAAGATCCTGGAAAGCCTTGACCCATTCGGGCTTGCCTTCAATGGCCTGGGGATCGAGCTTTTCCGGCACGCCCAGGATTTCGGGGCTGATCAGGTAGGAACGGACGTGGCAGCCGCCGCGGTTGTTGGTGGCGTAGCCCAGTCCGTGTCCCTGTACGCCCCGGGGGTCGTAGGCGGGAATCTCCTGCTTCTTGACGGTCATGGAGACTTCGGCGTGGCCGTAGTGTTCGGCCAGGCGGTAGGAACCGTCGGCCATGGTGCTGCCGATGCCGTCCCGGTAAGCCATCTTCTTGAGGTACCAGGCCAACGCCTCGGTGGCGCCGAACTTGAGCTCCGGCCCCTTGCCGATATCCGCTTTGGGGATAAAGCCCCGCTCGTAGAGCTCCATCGCCGCGGCGATGGTCACGCCGGCGCTGATGGTGTCCATGCCCAGGTCGTTGCACATCAGGTTGGCTTCGGTAATGGCGTTCAGGTCGTCGATGTCGCACATTGGCCCGAAGGCCCAGCCGCTTTCGTACTCCGGACCTTCGCCGACCATGCCGTTGGGCAGTTCGACCAGGCGTCCGCAGCCGATCGGGCAGGCGTAGCAGGCCACATTCTTGACCAGGTACCTGTCCACCAGCGCTTCGCCGGACATGTTGCCCACCTTGGCGTACTGGGCTTCCTGGAAGTTGCGCGTCGGGTACAGGCCGTTCTCGTTGACGATGTTGTCCAGAACCTTGGTGCCCAGCGCGGGCAGTCCCTGGCCGGTGACCGGATGGTCCTTCAGCATCTTGATCTGGTTTTTGACCACTTCCTTCATTTTTTCTTCGTTGACGATGGGGCTGCGCTTGGAGCCGAAGGCGACGATGGCCTTAAGGTTCTTGCTGCCCATCACCGCGCCGACGCCGCTGCGGCCGGAAGCCCGGTGCTTGTCGTTCATGATCGACGCCACCAGCACCAGGTTTTCCCCCGCCGGCCCGATGCAGGTGACCTTGGCGTTCTTCTGGCCGACTTCGGCCATCAGCAGATCCGTCGTTTCCCAGACCCGCTTACCCCACAGGTGGCCCGCGTCCCGGAGCTCAACCTTGTCGTCCCCCAGGTACAGGTAGACCGGCTTGGGCGACTTGCCTTCAAAAATGACGATGTCGTAGCCCGCCTTCTTCATGTAGGCGCCGAAGGAACCGCCGGAGTTGCTGGAGGCGATCAGGCCGGTCAGGGGGCTTTTGGTGATGACCATGTAGCGACCGCCGGTGGGGGCGGTGGTGTTGGTCAGCGGGCCGGTGGCGAAGAGCAGCTTGTTTTTAGGGGAAAGCGCGTCCACCTTGGCGTCGACTTCGTCGGCGAACAGCTTGGTGGCCAAGCCCCGACCGCCCAAAAACTTCCTGGCCAGTTCCCGGGGGAATTTTTCCGTGGTCAGCTTGCCCGTGGTCAAGTCTACCCGCAGAATGGAACCCATGTAGGACATAGAAAACCTCCTGTCGCGATTTGGAATTCCTCTTTTCCAAACACGGGAGGCGCGCCCGTTTCCCGACGCACCCATCGGTCGCCCGCCGTAACCCGGGTTGGGGTCCGTAGGCCAAACGACTCAGAGGTTGCCGGTAAGTATAGGACCCCCGACGGCGGCTGTCAAGAAAATCCGCCGATTTCAGTCGGTGAACGAAAACCGGAAGCCCCCCGCCGCCCGGGTGCCGGTGGAAACGTAGTCCGGGCCGCCGAACAACAACGCCTGTTCGATCCCCAGAAACAAATGCAGGTACGGATGCACCCGCCGGGAGACTTCCAGCCCCAGATAGGGTCCCATGCGGAACGAATCGGGGTTGAGGACGAAGACCGGCTCCAGACCCAGGGAACAATGGAAGGCGAACGGATCGCCGCCGAACGAAAACCGTACCCCGCCCTGGAGCGGGACCGCCATAAAGGCGTCCCCCTCCGACGGCTGCACCGCGTAGGCGGCCTTGGCTTCAAAAGAAAGCCCTTCCTGCAGCGGAATGACGATGCCCAGGCCCGTTTCCAGAGCGTTCCGGGAATATTCAAAAAAATTCGCCCCGATGGCCGCGCTGTAGGTCGTCGCCTCCGCGAACAGCGACAAATCCGCAGCCAGCATCAGCATCAATCCTAGGTACCAAGTTTTTATCATACCCCGCCTCCACTGCCAGCAGCCTGGCTCCATCAATTCCACCCCAAAGCACGGATTTTTTAAGGATACCCTAGCAGTATCGACATAATAGATATCTCCGGCTAACTGTTTTTTCAGCGAATATTGAATTGCTAAAACCGTATATTGAGGTATAATCACCGTTGGAAGGATGGGATCGCAGAACAATAGATTTCTGGCAACGAGGAGTGCAATTGTGAGATACCGGAAGGTTTTGTTGGGTATAGTTTTGGGTTGTATTGCCTCTGGCTACGCATATTCGGTCGACGGAATTCTGTTGAAAACTCTTGATTATTCAATTTCAGACAAATGGTACAGAACGAAGCCGGAGACTGGTCCGCAGATCCCTAGCACAAATAGCGTCATGAAGAAACAGTACTTCTTTCTCTACTCCTTGTTCTGGAACATGGCTACGGACACGTCCGCAAAAGCCAACGTGGTGTACGACATAAAAGTAACTTCGCCAGATGGTAAAGTCTACTTTCACCAAGAAGGCCTTGAAGGTGCCGTCGGTGACATCGGAGAACCGAAAGGAATTCAATTGAGCAAGAGCTTTGTTCGTATCTGCTTTGAGCCGGAGGATTCATACGGAACTTATCTGATCGACTGCAAAATCCGGGATCTCGTGAATATGACAGAGAAGGTTCAAACCCAAAATATCGAGTTGCGTGAAAAATTAGGTCCAATCCAGAAAATGGATGACAAAGTTTTCTCGGAAATGTTTAGTAAATATTTTCAGGCTCCCTCACCTGAGTATACACTTGACGCCTACATGTACTACGCCAATGGAGCGCTCTCAAAGAAGGACTCGAGTTTTATGCCAGTCCTAGGGTTCTTTTTAGAGATACTCAACAACAACGATTTTCTCGTTCCTATCATTGAATCTGATTTTGAGAAACAGACAGCTCGAGGTCAATTGTTCTTAATCTACCTTCTAAAATATACTGCAAAAGACAACTCGAACTTCCTAACGAAGCTGACCGGCGACAATCAATCCATCTACCAAAAGATAAAAGATTCCAAACTTCCAAGCTTCGACGGGGACATAACAGATCCATCACAACTAGACATGCTATGGGGCAAGTTCCTGGCGAGTGGCCGTTATGATCCAATTCTTCAACTCGTCAAAGTCCTCGATTATGCGCAGTTCACGGGCTATCTGGAGAAATACAAAGACTCCAAGAAAACAGACCAAGATCGTCTCCTCGCAATAAAGGACTCAATTTGTCGCTCTGCGATCTGGTCTCTAAAGAGCAACTGCAAGCAATATGAGTTGGTAAGAAACTATTGCGAAGTAATCCTAGAACACGAGAATATCACTGACATTGCGAAAGCTCAATTGAGAACGATTTTGGATGAGATATAGAGAATTCAACCTTCTAACATCTAGATCAACCTGATGCTTTTACTGCGCAAAACCACAGGTTATCTAGGCGATCTATTGCCCCCCAAATAAAATGCGCGAGGTAGGGATGAAACAATTAGGTATGATGGAACCCGCCGCGGCTCTGGCCATCGTCGTAGAGCAGCCGGTGACGGTAGTCGAAGAAGAAGTTCCCCTTGAGCAGGCCCTGGGCCGGGTTCTGTGCCGCCCCCTGGCCGCCCGGCTGAGCTTTCCGCTCTTCGACAAGGCGGCGGTGGACGGCATCGGCATCGCCGGGGGCGACGATTCAACCGAATTTCTGGAAATCGGGTCGATCACCGCCGGCGAGGCGGGAACAATCAGCCTGAAAAAGGGCGAATGCGTCAAGATCATGACCGGCGCGCCCGTGCCGGCGGGGATCGAGCGTATCGTGCGCTTTGAATTCACGACCGTCCACGACCGGCGCTACCTGATCGTCAAAACCGAAAAGGACACCAACATCGCCTACCAGGCCGAGGACATCCGGGCCGGGGATCCGCTGCTGGACGCGCGGCGCCTCTTGCCCCAGGATATCGGCGTGCTGGCCTCCCAGGGCTATGCCAGGGTGCCGGTAGCCCGCCGGCCCCGATTGTCCGTACTGGTGACGGGCAACGAACTGCACACTCCCGGTTCAGCTCTGGCGGCGGGCGGCATCTACGACAGCAACAGCTACCAGCTGACCGCCATGGCCACGCTGGCCGGCGCCGAGCCGGTATCCGCCGTACGGGTGGGGGACGATCCGGAGGTCACCCTCCGGGAAATCGGCGCGGCTTTTGAGCGCAGCGACCTGGTCGTGCTGTCCGGCGGCGTATCCATGGGCGACCTGGACTACGTTCCGGAGGCGCTCAAGGCCCTGGGGGTGGACATCCTTTTTCACGGCGTGGCCATCAAACCCGGCAAGCCCACGATCTTCGGCCGCTTGGGCGACAAGTTCGTCATCGGCCTGCCGGGCAACCCGGTTTCCACTTTTGTCCAGTTCGAACTGCTGATCGTGCCCCTGATCCAGCGCCTGCTGGGACTGGCGCACCGACCGAAGGAGGCGGAGCTGCCGCTGGCGGAGCCCTTCAGCCGGACCAAGGCCGACCGGCACGAATACCTGCCCGCCCGCCTGGATAATGGAACCGCCCGTTTGCTGCCCTACATGGGTTCCGGCCACATCACCTCCCTGGCCGGCGCGGACCTGCTGGTGCGCATCGACAAAGGCACGTTGACGCTGACTGCGGAAGACAGGGTATATGCGCGATTCATTCGGTAGGGAAATAAGTTACCTCCGCATCTCGGTCACCGACCGCTGCAACCTGCGCTGCGTGTACTGCATGGAAGAATCCGGCGTGCCCCTGGTGCCCCACGCTTCGCTGATCACCTACGAACAGATCGCCGCCATTGTGGCGGCCGCGATGCCCTTGGGCATCACCAAATTTCGGCTGACCGGCGGCGAACCCCTGGTGC
This sequence comes from Treponema denticola, assembly GCA_020719845.1. GTDB lineage: Bacteria > Spirochaetota > Spirochaetia > Treponematales > Breznakiellaceae > DYPP01. Next base: position 10,616 of record DYPP01000064.1, read on the forward strand.
GCCTGGGCATCGTCGATCTGGTGGCCCTGCTGGCCCTGATTCCGGGGGTCAAGACGCTGGCCATGACCACCAACGGCACCCTGTTGCCCCGCTTTGCCGGGGAACTGAAGCGAGCCGGCCTGCACCGTCTCAACATCTCCCTGGACACGCTGGACCCGGAACGCTACGCCCGCCTGACCCGGGTCGGAACCCTGGACGCCGTGCTGGCGGGGGTGCAGGCCGCCCGGGAAGCGGGCTTCGAAGGCACAAAAATCAACATGGTGGTACAGAAAAGCACTTCTCCGGAGGAACTGGACGCCATGCGGCGCTTCTGCGACGCCAACGCCCTGATCCTGCAGACCATCGCCGAATATCGGCTGACCCGGACCAAGTTCGACGGCGCCGTCTACGACCGGCCCCTGCCCTGCGACGTGTGCAACCGGCTCCGCCTCTTGTCCGACGGCGTGCTCAAGCCCTGCCTGCACAGCAACGGAGAAGTGCCCGTCGATTTTGAGGACATCCGGGGCAGCCTGCTGAAGGCCATCAGGATGAAGCCCGAATACGGCACGGTCTGCACCAACCGGCCGATGGTCCAGATCGGCGGATAAAAGGAGTTCCGGTAGTATGCAAAACCAACTGAGTCACGTGGACGACGCCGGGGTGGCGCGGATGGTGGATGTTTCGGCCAAGAGCGTCGTGCGCCGCACCGCCCGGGCCGGCGGCTTCATCAGCCTGGCGCCGGAAACCGTCGCCCTGATCCGGGACAACCAGATGAAGAAGGGCGACGTGCTCACGGTGTCCAAAATCGCCGGCATCATGGGCGGCAAGCGGGCGTCCGGCCTGATTCCCCTCTGCCATCCCATCGAAATTGAATTCATGGACGTCCAGCTTTTTCTGCGGGACGACGGGGTGGCCATCGAGTCCACCGCCCGCTGTACCGACAAGACGGGCATCGAGATGGAAGCCCTGACCGCCGTGGCGGTGGCCGCCCTGACGGTCTACGACATGTGCAAGGCGGTGGACAAAAAAATGGTCATCGGCCCCATTTCGCTGCTGGAGAAGACCAAAGAAACCCTCAGGGAGTCCCAAGGATGAAGGTAGCCGTCATCGTCGCCTCCGACCGGGCCAGCCGGGGCGAATACGAAGATATTTCCGGCCAACGCGCGGTCCAGCGGATACAGGAAAAATACCCCGACGCCGAAACCCGGCGCTGGGTGGTCAGCGACGAACCGACCGACCTGGCGGCGGCCTTCGACGACGCCGCCGCCTGGGGCGCCCAGTTCATCATCAGCTCCGGCGGCACGGGCATCGGCCCCCGGGACAACACGCCGGAAGTGACCAGAGCCTTCTGCGACCGGGAATTGCCGGGCATCGCCGAAGCCATCCGCGCCGAAAGCCTGAAAGAAACGCCGACCGCCCAGCTTTCCCGGGGCTATGCCGGCCTCAAAGGCTCGGTGATCGTCGTCAACCTGCCGGGCAGCGTCAACGGCGTCGAGACCGGGCTGCGGGTCCTGCTGCCCGTCATGGCCCACGCGCTCAAAATGCTGGCCGGCGCTTCCCATGAATCCGGAAAACCTTCGGCATGAGCGCCGGCGCGGTGCCCACGATCTGCGTGGTCGGCTATTCCAACACCGGCAAGACGTCGCTGATCGCCGCCGCCGCGGCGGCCTGCAAAAAGCAGGGCCTGCGGGTCGCGGTGGTCAAGTACAGTTCCCACTCCGGCGACTTTGACCGCCCCGGATCGGATACGGACCTCTATAGCCGGTCCGGCGCCGACACGGTGGCCTTTGTCGGCGCCGCGGGCCTGCACGTATCCGTCGCCGGCTTTCCGGAGACCGCTCCGGCCGATCCGACCTCCACGGCGTTCGCCGGACAGCCCACCTGGTTCCGGACGCTTTTGGCGGAGGCGGACGTCCTCTTTGTGGAAGGCCGCGTCCTGCCCGGCGCCCTGACGGTGCTTACCCACCGGAAGGACGCGGCGAATCCGCAAGCGCCCAAGTTCGATCCGGCGGACTTCGATCTTTACCTCACCGATTACCCCGTCAAAGCGGAAATTTTAACCCGCATCGACCGTTTTATCACCCAAGGAGCGTAGCCATGCCGGAACGACCGCGAAAAATTGCGACCAAGCGAAAAATCAGCCTTACCGTAGACGGCAAGCACGTCGGCCTGAACGGGTTCGTGCAGGACGTGTTTCAGGAAGTCATCCTGGCCCTGATCCGGTCCCTGGGAACCGTGGACGGCGACCAGGCCATCGAGCTGCGCCTGGAAGCGCCGGAAGCGGCGGACTCCGGGCCTGCCCGGGTATGACCGTCGCCGTCCGTGCCTACGGGCCCCTGATCGACGTCCTGGGCGCCGCCACCACGACCCTGACCCTGGACCTGCCCCGCAGGGTTTCGGAACTGCGCCCCGCCCTGGACGGCGCCTTCCCCGCGCTGCGGGGGCACCATTTCCGCATCGCCGTCGACCATCGGCTGCTGTCCGAGGGCAGCGTCGTCGACGCCGTGGCGGAGCTGGCCCTGCTGCCCCCCGCGTCGGGAGGCTGAGATGCGGGAAGAACCTTTTTTTGTAGACGGACCTCTGCGCCGGGACCTGGCCGAAGCGGTTCAGGACCGCTGGTCCCAGGACGGTCGCGTCGGCGCCCAGGCCTGGTTTTTCGGCCAGATCCGGGACGATCCGATCGCAGGCGGCCGGGTGACGGCCATCGAATACGACGCGGAACGGGTTATCGCCGCCCAGAGCCTGGCGGAAATCGCCGCCCGGGCGGTACGGGAATGCGGTTGCCGGGAAGTGTGGATCCGGCATAGCCTGGGCGGCGTCCCGGCGGGGGGCGTCAGCTTCATCGTCGGTGTGGCCGCCGAACACCGGGGCGCCGCCTTCGACGCCCTGCGCCTGACGGTGGACGCGGTCAAGGCGGAGACGCCCATCTTCGGCAAGGAAATCACCGCCGCCGGGTACCGCTGGAAGGTCAACCAGTAGACCGGCCTACGCGCTGCTGAGCCCCGGCCCGGGTTCATCAGCCCGGCAAGCCCACAAAGCGGGCCACAAAGTCGTTTGCCGGCTGGGTGAACAGTTCCTCAATGGTTCCCTGCTGGATGATCTGGCCCTGGTTCATGATCGCGCCCCGCCGGCCCAGGTCCCGGGCTTCGCCGAAGTCGTGGGTGACCACGATAAAGGTTTTTCCCGTTTCGCGCTGCAGGTCCTTGAGCATATCCCGCATTTCGCCCCGGAAGGCGGGGTCCAGGGCCGAAAGGGGCTCATCCAGCAGGATGAGGTCCGGATCGGGCAGCAGCGCCCGGGCCAGCGCCGTCCGCTGGGCTTCGCCGCCGCTCAGGGTCAGGGGTTTGCGGTGCAGCAGGTGGCCCAGGTTGAGTCGCGTCACCAGTTCTTCAAAACGCCGCTCATGACCGGCGCGGACTTCGGCCTTCATGTAGGGCAGCGCGAACAGGATGTTCTCCGCCACGCTCAGGTGGGGGAACAGCGCGTAATCCTGGTACACGATGCCGATCCGGCGCTGCTCCGGCGAATGATGGGTTACGTCCTGGCTGCGGAGAAAAACGCTTCCTTTCTGGATCTTGTGATGCCCGGCGATGGCTTCCAGCAAGACCGTCTTGCCCGCGCCGGTGGGGCCCATCAGCACGAAAAAGCAGGCTTCTTCTATCCGCAGGTTGATGTCCCGCAAGAAAAATTCGTCAAAATGCAGGTACACCCCTTCCAGGCGGATCATCTGGGCCCCCGGTTTGGCTTTTTGGGCCGTTTTTTGAGCATCAGCGTGCGCAGGGTCAAAAAGAGGGACAGGCTGATCAGCACCAGCCAGAAGGCCACGGGCTGGGAATAGCGCAGACCGTAGGCTTCGTAGCGCTCGAACAGCAGCACCGGCGCGATCATGGGATGGTAGGCGATCACGACCACGGCGCCGAATTCGCTGATCGCCCGGGCAAAGCACATCAGCATGCCTACCAGGATGCTCCGCCAGGCCAGGGGAAAGGTCACCCGCCGGAACGCGCCGAAGGGCCCGGCGCCGAGGCTGCGGGCCACGTATTCCAGCCGTTTCGGGATCGCCTCAAAACCAGTTTTGGCCGAATTGATGTACAGCGGCAGTCCCACGAACAGCAGCACCACCACGATGCCCGACACGGTGCCCATCAGCCGGATGCCCAGCTGCTGCAGCACCCGACCCACGACGCTGTTGCGCCCCGCCACGCCCAGGATGGCGATGCCGATCACCGGGTGGGGAATGACCAGGGGCAGGTCCACCAGGCTTTCCACCAGGTGCTTTCCCCGGAAGTCTTTGTAGGCCAGCAGATACGCCAACGGCGTCCCGATGCCGAAGGCGATCAGGGTAGCCGTCCCGGCGGTGCGGAAGCTGAGCAGGATCGCCTTGACCACGTCCGGGTCCAGAATCGTCTCGATAAGCAGATCCGGCTCGGGGGAAATCATCAACCGGACCAGCGGCACGGTGATGAACAAGAGGACCAGGGCACCGGCAAAAAAACTGGCCGGCAGAAAGAAATCGATCTTTCCGCCGACCGGAACTTTTTTTCCGAAAATTTTATTTAACCTCCACCAGGGACTTCAACTCCGCCGGCAGGACGGCAAGCATAGTTTGGGTCGGCACCCGGGCGGGGATGATCGCCGGCTGGCTCATGCCCTCCAGGATCTTGAGACCCCGGTCGGCGGCCAGCAGATACCGCAGAAAGGCCATCGCCGCCGGACGGTTGGGCGCGTTCTTGATCAACGCCGCCCCGTAGGTCACCGACGAACCGACGTTGGTGACCATCACCCCCGGCTTGGAACCCGTAACTTCGACCTTGGCCTGGGCGTAGTAATCCTCAAAACGATAATCCCCCAGGTTGATCTCGTTGGGCAGGGCGATAAAGTTGAGCTTGTGCTGTTTGGCGACGGACAGATATTCCCAGGCGTAGTCCATGTTGCCCGACTGCATCAGGCTGATCAGATCCACCGATTTGGAACGTACGTTCTCGATGGGCCGGTTGGCCAGCAGTTTCTTGTACAAGTCCGGTTGGCGGTAGTAAATTTCCGCCAGCTGCATGGTCATCAGGCTGCGGTAGCCGCAGGGATCCAGGTTGGGGTCCGCATGGCCCCAGACCACGCCCTTGCGGGTCAGGATCTCGTACCAGTTCCGCTCGTTGATTTCCTTGGCAAAGCGCGAAGACGGGGTATAGCAGAGGACCAGCTGGTTGTTGGCGAAGCGGATGTTCATGTCCGTAAACCTGGGTAGCAGGATCTTGTCGATGACCTGGTAGTCAGCGGAGATCATCAGGTCGCAGGGTCGGCCCAGGTCGGATATCTTCCGCGCCGCTTCGGTGCTGCCGCCGGCTTCCCGCTGGATGTCCAGGCCGGGATACATCTTTTCCAGGTTCTTTTCCATTTCCGCCAGGGGCAGGGTCAGGCTGCCGGCGTGGAAAATGGTCAGGACGCCCTTGACGTCCGCCGCGTTCTGGGCGGACAGGGATACGGCCAATACGGCCAACGCTCCCAAAAACCCGAATGCCCTTTTTACCGTTCGATTCATAAAACCTCCGGTTTTAATTGGTACATAATGGATTCGATATGCAACTTTGTCCATGGTTTATTGCCCCGCGCCCCTGCATGCTTCCAAACGTTGCTTTTACGGATCCGGTTGGGTATATTTAGAGTGACCGCTCCTTGGGAGGGTCAATCACCGCCGAGCCTTCGGGTCGGCAGATAAGGAGCCTTATATGCGAGGCAACAAAGTGTACGTGGATCTGGGGACCATCTTCGACGAAATTTTCGAAGCCGCCCAGGATTTCAGCGACGAGTTCCAGAAGAACTTTGACCAGTTCGGCCCCAAGTTCCGGGAACGGGGACCCTTTTCCGGATCCGAGCGCGGCCCCTACGGGCCGGCCCAGGACGAGAACGTCGACTACTATCCCAATTTTTCGTACCCGCCGATGAACGTCTACATGCTGGCGGACCGTAGCCTGGTGTTCGAGTTTGCCCTGGCGGGCTTTGACGAAAAGGACATCAGCCTGTCCTTTCAGGGCGACTACATGGTCTTTTCCGCCAAAATCCAGGCCGAGTCCACGGCAGATGAAGGGATCCGCTACTTCAAGCGCCGCCTGAAGCTGAAGGACATCGAAAAACAGAAGTACTACGTCCCCTTGGACAAGTTCGCCCAGGACCAGGTCAAAGCCGCCTTCCGCAACGGCATCCTCAAGGTCAGCATCCCGCCCAAAGAGGGCAGCACCGCCAACGAGGGGATCAAGATCGAAATCATCAAGGAAGGCGTTTAGCCCCGCGGACCGCTTCGGCGGGCATGCTGCAAAAAAGGCCGTTCCGGATAATCCGGAACGGCCTTTTTTATCGCTCTCGGTCTTTTACTTTAAATACAGCGGCCGCGGCTCGTAGTGGGTGTGCAGCAGCT
>DYPP01000159.1 GCA_020719845.1 Treponema denticola
AATTGGTCGGTTCAGCGTCGTGCCGGGCTAACCGTAGATGACGCGCCGGATCTGGCGCAGGGACAGCGGCTTGGCGGCAAAGCGCCGCTGACCGACTTCCTGGGCGATCCGACTGAAAATGGCTTCGTTCGCCAACCCCTGTCCCTGCAGGCGGATGTGCCGGGACCGGATCCATTCTTCCTGAGTATCCGCGTAGAAAAGCAGCACGTCCTCGATGATCCGTTCGGCCACTGCGGCGTCGAGACCGTAGACGGTGTGCAGGCGGCGCACCAGACTCGGGTCGACGGTTTCTTCCTCGGGCAGATCGGTTTCCATGCCGGTCAGTATGAAAAAGCCCCGACTATTATTCAAGAGACAAAGGCCTCTTTTAGGCTAGTCGGGGCTGTTTTCAAACCCGAATTCGGGCAAGCAAAGTCAATGGACGCCGCTTACAGCTTGAACAGCAGTTCCTCATAGCTGGGGAAGGGCCAGGCGCTCTTGGCCACCAGCTTTTCCAGGCCGTCCGCCTTGGCGCGCAGCACGACCATCTGGGCCACGACCTTTTCCCGATGCGCCTTGGCCTGGGCAAAGATCTCTTCCAGTTCCTGGGCTTCGGTCAGGACCTTTTCCAGCTTTTCGGTTTCTTCAAAAAGTTCGGCGCTGAGTTCAGCGATGCGCTTGACCCGCTTTTCCTGGGCCGAACTGACCGCGCCGATGGAAGCCAGGGCGGCGGCATCCCGGGCCAGGGAGCCGGCAAAGGCGCTGACCGCAGGGAAAATGGACCGTTTGGCCATGTCGATCATCACCCCCGCTTCGATGTTGATCTGCTTGGTGTATTTTTCCAGATAGATATGGTAGCGGCTTTCCATTTCGTCCTTGGTGAGCACCTTGTGGTTCTCGAACAGGGCGATGGTTTCGCTCCGGATCAGCACCGGCAGGGCGTCCACGGTGGCCCGGACGTTGGGCAGGCCCCGGCGTTCCGCCTCGCGGACCCACTCTTCGGCGTAGCCGTTGCCGTTGAACACCACCCGGCGGTGCTTGCCGTAGGATTCCTTGACGATGGCCTGGATGGCGGCGTTCTTGTCCGTCGCCTTTTCCAGCTTGGCGGCGAACTCGGAAAGCACCTGGGCGACGGCTACGTTCAGGTAGGTATTCGGCGTGGCGATGGACTGGGAAGACCCCACCATGCGGAATTCGAACTTGTTGCCCGTAAAGGCGAAGGGGCTGGTGCGGTTCCGGTCGGAAACGTCCCGGGGCAGGCTGGGCAGGCTGGTGACGCCCAGCTGGATGCTGCCCGCCGCGCCGGACTTGGAGGCGCTCTTGCCGTCGACGATGTTGTCCAGAATTTCGGTCAACGGGCCGCCGAAAAAGACGGAGATGATGGCCGGCGGCGCCTCGTTGGCGCCCAGCCGGTGATCGTTGCCCGCGGTGGCCGCGGACGAGCGCAGCAGCAGGGCGAACCGGTCCACCGCTTCGACCACGGCGGTGGCGAACAGCAGGAACCGGGCGTTGGACTCGGGGTTCTCCCCGGGCTCCAGCAGGTTGACGCCGTCGTCGGTGGCCATGGACCAGTTGTTGTGCTTGCCCGAACCGTTGACCCCGGCAAAGGGCTTTTCGTGCAGCAGGGCTTCCATGCCCTGCCGGCGGGCGACCTTCTGGATCGTTTCCATCACCATCTGGTTGCCGTCCACCGCCACGTTGGTGGTGGTGAAGATGGGCGCAATTTCAAACTGGTTGGGCGCGACTTCGTTGTGCTGGGTCTTGGCGGCGACGCCCACCTTCCACAGCTCGGTGTTCAGCTCGCGCATGAACAGGGCTACCCGCTCCTTGATGGCGCCGAAGTAGTGGTCTTCCATCTCCTGGCCCTTGGCGGGCATGGAACCGAACACGGTCCGTCCGGTGAGCATCAGGTCGGGCCGGGCGTCGAAGTATTTTTTGTCCACCAGAAAGTATTCCTGTTCCGGGCCGACCGTGGTCAGCACGCGTTTGGACTGCGTATTGCCGAGGGACTTGAGCACCCGGACGGCTTGGGCGCTCAGGGCGTCCATGGAACGCAGCAGGGGTACCTTCTTGTCCAGGGCGTGGCCGTAGTAGCTGATGAAGGCCGTGGGAATGCACAGGGTGGTGCCCGTGGGGTCCTGCTTGAGGAAGGCCGGGCTGGTGACGTCCCAGGCGGTATAGCCCCGGGCTTCAAAGGTGGCCCGCAGGCCGCCGGAGGGGAAGCTGGAGGCGTCGGGTTCGCCCTTGATCAGCTCCTTGCCGGAAAATTCCATCAGCACCTTGCCGTCCTGGGTGGGCGAAATGAAGGAATCGTGCTTTTCTGCGGTCAGTCCCGTCAGGGGGTGGAACCAGTGGGTATAGTGGGTGGCGCCTTTTTCCAGCGCCCAGTCGCGCATCGAGGCGGCCACCACTTCCGCCACCTCCAGGGTCAGTTCCTTTTCCCCGGCCTGCACGGAAAGGACTTCCTTGTAGATGTTTTTGGGCAGGCGTTCGCGCATCAGGGAATTGGAAAAGGAATTGGTACCGTACACGCTGGTTACCGAAGTTACCGCAAAATCGATCGAACCGTTCATATCAAACTCCTCTCAGTATGGTTTACCTTATTTATATAGCATTATTCATGCCATCTTTAATAATAGCGGCTAAATCAGATTGTAAAAATATTATATCTATAATTAGTATATATTTAGAGGTTGTGAAACTTGCCATTGCCGGTAATGTGTCGGCTGAGTTCTTTTTCTATACTACACCGGCGTAGGAATCAGAGAAGATTCCTACGCTAATGTAAGAAAACCGCTCCGGCCTTTGCCGGAGCGGTAGTCTGCAATT
>DYPP01000160.1:0-1236 GCA_020719845.1 Treponema denticola
AACTTAGGAAGCTGCGGGGCTGATGTATACTGGAATCAGTGGACGAAGCCACCTGATCTTGAGCGGAAAAGGGAGAATGATGGGTCCGGTCTGAAAACAACCGGCTTTTAGACCGGACTCAACGATTGTCAGGAGCTGAATTGAGGCTGTCTGATAACTCGGTTAGTTATCAGACAGCCTCAGGCTTGCCCGGCAGTATCCGGCTAGAGTAGTGACCGGGCCTCGGCAGGTGGGCAAGACGACCCTCCTGGAAAAAACGTTCACCGAAGCGCAGTACGTTTCCCTGGATTATGCTCAGTACGCGGAGCAGGCGGAAAGCAGGCCGGAAGAATTCCTGGATTCCCTTTCCACCCCGGTGATCATCGATGCGATCCAATACGCCCCCGGATTGTTGCGGCATATCAAGACCAGGATCGATGCCCGCAGGGGAAGAAACGGGCGCCTTGACTTTTAGCCCGGGGGATTCTAAACTTGTACCATGAACCTCAAGACCGTGCTTATTAAAGATACTATCAGCCTGCATTTGAAGGGCGCCACCAAGCAAGAAATTATACAGGAACTGCTTGATCTGCTGGTCAAGAGCGGCAAGATCAAGAACCGGGAAGCCGCGGAAGCGGCCATCATGGACCGGGAACAGAAAATGTCCACCGGGATGAAGCACGGCATCGCCATTCCCCACGGCAAAACCCAGACCATCCACGATCTGGTGGCCTGCATCGGCATTTCCGACCAACCCGTCGATTTTGACTCCCTGGACCACGAGCCCTGCCGCATCTTCATCATGACCCTGTCGCCCATCGACAAGACCGGGCCGCACCTGCAGTTTCTGGCGGAAATAAGCCTGCTGTTCAAGAGTTCGGAAAAACGCTCTGAAATACTGGCCGCCGCCAGTCCCGACCAGGTGTTGAAGATCCTTACGGAATAAAAAAAGCCGCCTCAAGGCGGCTTTTTCTTTGACCGGAATATCCGATCCTATTCCAGCTTTTTAAGGGCTTCCGTAGCCAGCACCTTGACCGCGTTGGTCCAGTCCAGGTTGCCCACCAGCCGGAGCACGGGCCGGCCGATGGGCTTGCCCGTTGCGCCCAGGGCGGGAATGACCGCCCGCACCAGACGCTCGTCTTCCTGGGTTACCCGGTCGTCCTTGCGCTTGCCGTTGAGGATGTTCAAAAAGGATACCAGCGCCCGGGCGGCTTCGTCGCTGCCGATGGCCGCCAGGGCCGCCACCGCGGAAAGCGA
>DYPP01000160.1:1336-2789 GCA_020719845.1 Treponema denticola
GTGCCGATGATGGTGGAAAGCGGCTGGGAAGGATCGGCCACGATGAAGGGCAGACTCTTGACGGCCTGGTCCCGGATGCGCCGGGGATACCAGCCGGTGGAAGCGAAGAATACGGGCAAATAACCCTCGGGCTGCTGATACTTCTCCAGCGCCAGCACCGCCCCATAGGCAATTTTGCCGCCCGCTTCCGGATCATCCGCGGGCTTCAAGTTCAGATCCGCCAGCAGCCGGACCACCTGTTCCAGGTAATCCGGAGAGCGGATCCGGCCCAGGGCGATCAGGGCGTCGGCCTTGACCAGCGGGTTGGCGAAGCTCTGGACCACCCGCCACAGGTCGCCGGCGGCGCCTGAGTACTTGGCTTCGCCCAACAAGCCCGCCAACAGCCGCGCCGACACGTCGGCGGCGTCCTTTTCCGCCATCGTCCGGAGCGTCGGCTGCTCCCGCAGCAGCTGGGACAGGGCGCCGGCGAACAGCTGTCCGGCACCCTCTATTTTTGCTTCCGCCACGCTCTGCAGGATGCTCAGGCGCTCCTGGGTGGTGGTCGAATCCTGGTACATGTAGGTGTAGATATCCAGTTCTTCCGAGGCAAAGGCCGCCAGGGAAACCAGCAGCAAGGTAAAGACGATAATCAGTCGCTTCATGAGTCGGCTCCCTATTCCTCAACCGTACGGCGTTCGTCGCGGAACGTGTAGGCGTATTCCACGATCTTGGTGGCGTTGCCCGGCACGTCCACGGTGGTTTTGCGCTGCAGTTCGCCCTCCGGACCGTAGACGTAGTCGGTCCGGTACTGGACCTGTCCGCCGGCGGTCTGGCGTTCTTCCCGGACCGGCTTGCCGTTTTCCCACACCGACGCCTCGATCCGCTGCAGGGACCCCAGGGCGTTGTAGTATTTCTGGCTGACGATGTTGCCCGCGGCGTCGTAGGCGTACACGCTGTGGCCGTTCTTTTTTCCCGTCCCGTCCCGCAATTCGGCACCCATCACGCGGCCGTCCTTGACGGTGTACAAGGTTTCGGCCACCTGGACGCCCTTGGCGTCCTTGATGATCCAGGCAACGCGCTTGCCCGCGGCGTCATAGGCGTACAGGGAAGCGGAAACCGGTTTGCCCGCCCCGTCCTTGAGGGATTCTCCGCTCAGGCGGCCGACTCCGTCGTAGGTGAAGGTCCGTACGGACAGCAGCTTGCCCTCCGCGTCCCGGGAGGTCTTGGTGACCAGGAGGGAACCCTGGTAGGCGTATTGCACGTCTTCCAGCAGCGTGCCCGACGCGGACAGCCGAGTTTGGCCGATCAGCAGCAGGCCGGAGGGGTCGTACTCGGAGTTGGTGACTTCATCCAGGGTACCATCCGCGAATCTGGTCCGGCTTTCAACTTCCATCGGCACTTTGACCGTGATGACGCGGGTCGTCTTTTGGACCGGCGCGGCGGCCTCGGTGGCGGCGGCCTCGGTGGCGGCGGC
>DYPP01000161.1 GCA_020719845.1 Treponema denticola
GTCCCCACTATGCCGACACCCGGACTATGCCGAGTCCCAGCACTGGGGCTGTCTATTTGCCCGCCGGATAAGGCACAAGAGCGTCCACGGGAGCGAATGACTCGGCATAGCCTTCGTCACTTCAAAGCGCCTTGAGGAAGGCAAGCAACGCATCATCCGGTTTATAGATGCCAGCACATCCTTCGTGGGGCGTTGTCTTGGCGAGGATCTTCTGTTTCATCGCCAAATCCGCCTCCAAATAGATGTGCGTGGTCTCAACCGATTCATGGCCGAGCCAAAGTGCAATCACTGTCGGATCGGTGCCAGCCTGCAACAACTCCATGGCCGCCGTATGCCTCAATACATGGGGCGAGATGTGCTTACTACGCAATGACGGGCAGGCTTCACTGGCGGTTGCCACGTGCTGCGCCAGCAGATACTGGACCCCATCGTTGCTCAAGCGTGCGCCACGACGATTGGGAAATAGAACCTGACCCTCGCCGCGTGCAGGCTCCTTCAGCCAGGCCTGCAGCACTGTCGCCGTTTGTTCGGTCAGTGGGGTGGAGCGTTCCTTCCGACCCTTGCCCAGTACATGGACATAGGCGCCGACGCCAAGATGCGTATCCGCGCGCATCAGTCCGGTCAATTCCGACAAACGTAGCCCTGTCTGCACCGCCAGGAGCAGCCAGGCGTGATCGCGGCGCCCGGACCAGGTGTTGCGGTCTGGGGCCGCGAGCAAGGCGTCGATTTCCTGCCGAGACAGGTAATGGACCTGCTCATGGGGGTGGCGTTTGGCGGGGATCGCCAGAACGCGCTGGATTTGCGCGGCCCGCTCGGGTAGCTCGTAAGCGGCATAGCTGAAGAAGGAGCGGATGGCCGTCAGTCGCAGATTCCTGCTGCGTGCACCAATCCCCCGGCGCTCTTGAAGGTCGTCCAGAAAGGCGACGATCAGCGGCGCGTCAATGTCTTCCCAGATGAGGCGCGATGGTTCCCTGCCGAGGCGGACTTTTGCGAAGTGGAGCAGGAGGCGAAAGGTATCGCGGTAGGAGCTGATCGTATGGGGGCTGGCTTGTCGTTGCTGCATCAGGCGCTGGCTGAAGAAGCGTGTCAGCAACACGGGGAAGGTGCTACTCGGCTTCATGATGTCTGCTCCCAATGGCGCTCCAGGCGTACCTTGGCGGCATCCAGCAATTGCGGACAGGCCGAGAGGTACCAATAGGTATCGCTGACCTGCACGTGGCCAAGGAAAGCCGAAAGCACCGGGAGGCGCCGCTGCACGTCATCTCCGACTTGATACCAGTGCACGACCGTCATCAAGGCAAAGCGGTGTCGAAGATCGTGCAGCCGCGGTCGTGTGCGACCGGGTTGGCTGGGCAGTGCGGCTGTCAGGCGACGGAAAGCACGGAGCACGCAGTCGTACCCCAGGCGCCCGCCGCGGGCGTTGACAAACCAGTGGGAGACTTGACGCCCGGCCAGGAATTGTTCGCGGCGCTCCCGGTAGTCAGCCAAGGCTTCGACGGTCGTTGCATGCAGCGGAATCAGGCGGGACTTGCCGAACTTGGTACAGCGGATCGTCAGGATGCCTTCGTCGAGATCGACGTCACCCAAGGTGAGGCCGAGCGCTTCGCAAATGCGCAGGCCCGATACGCTCAGCAGTCCGAAGAGGCAATACAGGGTGCGGTTTGCCAACCCCTCTTTCGCTGGCAACTGCAGAGCGCCTTCCAGCAAGTGATCGATGTCGTCGTCCGTGAAGAAGTATGGACTTGGCCTGTGGTGAGAGCAGGGTAACAGGCCCAAGGGTGGAATCTCCGTCCGTGGATCGATGGCACTGCAATAACGGGCGAAGCCGCGAACGTAGCTCAAGCGCTGCGCCCACCGGGTGGGCTGGACCGATGTCGCTTGCTTCGCCCAGTCGAGCGCGAGGTCCGTGGAAATGGAGTCGGCCTGGGCTTGCTCCATAAAGGTGACGAACGACAACAGGGCGATGCCTTCCGTGCGCAGCTTGAATCCCAAGCCACGACGCATGGCCAGATAATCCTGCAGCAATTCTCGCAAGGTGCTCATTTCGCACCCCCTGGCCAAGGCAAACTCAGCGGACGTAGCGCCGCGAAATCCACCTTCGCATAAATGCCGGTCGTCTTAGCGTGGCGGTGCCGCAACACAGCGCCGATCTCAGTTAGTGTGGCGCCATGGCGGAGCATATCGGCGGCCAGTGCGTGCCGGAATTGGTGGCTTCCCCGGTGCAGGGTTTCGATGCCGGCGCGCTTGATCGCCGCACCGGCAATCGTACCGACGCTCTGCGCCGCTCCCAGGCCGCGGATCGGTGCGCAGACACGCAGGAATAGCGCCCGACTGCTGCTGACGGGGCGTCCGTGGCGCAGATAATCTGCAATCGCCTCGCCGACTTCCATGGGCATGGGTAAGCATGCCGCTTGATTTCCCTTGCCAGCCACGGCAATGGAGCCCGCCTCCCAATCGATACTGTCCAGGGTCAGCGCGACAATTTCTCCGGAGCGCAGGCCCAAACGCGCCAACAGTATAAGGATCGCGTAGTCACGGCGCCCGAGCGGGGTGTCGCGCGGGCAATGTGCGAACACGGCCTGCACGTGTTCCGGAGCGATGGCCCGGGGGATCCCGGTCATCGACCAATTGGGCACCGTTGGAACCGCAGCGGCGAGATCCAGTTGGGTCGCACCGCAATGGCGCAGGTAGCGAAAGAATGATCGTAAAGCAGTGGTTGCGGCTTTGGCCCTTGCCGGGCTGAGGCTTGCGGCCTGTCGC
>DYPP01000065.1 GCA_020719845.1 Treponema denticola
TTGAGTCCGCTCTAAAAACCGGTTTTTTTTAGAGCGGACTTAAGCAATTCCTTACAGGAATTGCGGTTTTATCGGTGCAAATCTAAAAACTGATGTTTTTGGATTTGACTCATCTTTTGGGGATTCCAAAAAATGATTTCGATGATATAGTAAAGTCTCCATGACGATGCTATCCGCGACCAAAACAATCTTGGAGGAACCACATGGCCGATATCGAGACTACTTTTCTGGGGTTGAAATTACGCAGTCCGGTCATCGCCGGCAGCAGCAGCCTGACCGGGCAGGTCAAGACCATCGCCGAACTCGGGGCGGCCGGGGCCGGCGCGGTGGTGCTGAAGTCGCTGTTTGAAGAGCAGATCCTGAACCAAGCCGCCCGGGAAGCCGGCAGGGGCGGCATCATCTACGGCCAGGACGACCTGGACGGCTTCATCTCCTACTATGAACGCAAGCATTCGGTGGCCGAATACCTGAAGCTGGTCAAGGACGCCAAGGCCGCCGGCGGCATCCCGGTCATCGCCAGCATCAACGCGGTCAGCGACGGCGAATGGGCCGCCTTTGCCGCCGAGCTGGCCGAAGCCGGCGCGGACGCGCTGCAGCTCAACCTCTTCGTCAGCCCCTTTGACCTGGAACAGGATTCCAACCGCACCGAGGCGGTCTACGCCGAGACGGTGCGCAAGGTCAAGGCGGCCACCAGCCTGCCCGTGGCGGCCAAGATCGGTCCCTACTTCACCAGCCTGCCCCGCATCGTGCGCAGCCTGGGCCAGGCCGGCGCCGACGCGGTGGTGCTCTTCAACCGTTACTATTCGCCGGATATGGATACCGAAAAGGTGGCCGTCAAAGCCGCCGCCATGCACAGCGCGCCCGCCGAGCACGTCCAGGCCCTGCGCTGGATTTCGCTGCTGTCCGCCTCGTCTTCCTTCGATCTGGTGGGCGCCACGGGCATCCACGACGGCGCAGCGCTGATCAAGATGCTGCTGGCCGGCGCCCGGGCGGTGGAGGTGGTCAGTACCCTGTACCGTCAGGGGCCGCGGCAGATCACCAACCTGAACAAGGAACTTTCCACCTGGATGGACGCACATGGCTACGTCGGCATCGAGGCTTTCCGGGGCAAGCTGGCGGGCAACGACGACGCGGCGCGGGGGGCGCTGGAACGGTTCCAGTACCTGAAGACCTTCGGCGACAAAGAGTAAGGATGCAATTTCAAAAATATCCAATTTTTGAAATTGCATCCAAGGATCCGATATTTTTCTATTTACAGAATTCGGGTCTTGTGGTAGGCTCGGATATAAAGTTAAATATATATCGATACTAGTATTTTTATATGGGGGCACCATGAAACTGAAGAACGGATTGCCGTACCTCATCGCCGCTCTGGCCGCAACGTGGATCCTGGTAACCGCGAGCCTGGGGTACGACGAGTTGGTAGTCGGAGCGCTGGCGGTGCTGGTCATCGCGCTGGCCGTCCGCAGGCTGAGTCCGGTGTACGCGGGGCTACGCTTTACGCCGAAGGCCGTGATCTCCGTATTCGTCTATTTTCTCATTTTTATGCGGGAATTGATCAAGGCTAACCTGGACGTGGCGTCCCGGGTGCTGAATCCCGCCCTGCCGATCCGGCCGGGCATCGTGGAAGTGAAGACGGGCATGCTTTCCCCCCTGGGCAAGCTGGTGCTGGCCAATTCCATCACCCTGACCCCGGGCACGCTGACCCTGGACGTCAAGGATGACCGCATGTTCATCCACTGGATCGACGTGCAGGGACAGGACAGCGACGCGGCGACCGCCGCCATCGTGGGCGCCTTCGAGGGGACCCTCAAGGAGATCGTGGCATGATACTCACCGCATCCTACATTCTGATGGGACTGGCCGCGCTGCTGACCATCCTGCGCCTGCTGCGCGGGCCGTCGGCGTTCGACCGGCTGGTGGCTTCGGACATGCTGGCCGTGATCTCCACCGCCTTTCTGGCGGTCTACAGCGTCTCCGCCGGCAGCGTCTTTTTCATGGACGTGGCCATCGTCAACATCGTCATCGGCTTCATCGGGGTGGTCATGATCGCCCGTTTTTTGCAGGGGGTCATGAAATGACGATTATCGGCGATATTTTCGTCCTGCTGGGCAGTCTGTTCCTGGTATTGGGCAGCCTCGGGCTGATCCGGATGCCCGACGTCTACAATAGACTGCAGACCGGCACCAAGGCCACCACCCTGGGCGCCATGAGCGTGCTGCTGGGCAGCGCCTTTCTGGCGCCGTCCCTGGCCACCAAGGCGGTACTGCTGATCGTGTTCATCGCCCTGGCCAACCCCATTTCTTCCAGCACCATCGCCCGGAGCGCCTACAAGGCGGGCGTCCCCCTGGCCGAAGGCAGCGTGCGGGACGACCTGAAGGGCAAGGAGGACCGCCTGTGATTACCTGGATCGTTCTTTTCATCAGCGTTCTGCTGGTGGCCATGGCGCTGGCGACGATTTTTTGCCGTTCCCTGGCTTCGGCGGTCATCCTGCTGTCCACCCTGAGCCTGTTCGTGTCCCTGCTCTTCGTGCTGGTGGCCGCGCCGGACGTGGCCATCACCGAAGCGGCCATCGGCTCGGCGCTGACCACGGTGGTCTTCGTGCTGGCCCTCTACCGCACCCGGCACGCCGGGGACGCTTCGGACGCCGCCGCCAAAAACGCCGCCGACGAAAGTTCCGCGGCCCTGCGGGCGTCCAAGGAGGCGGGCCATGCGTAAACTGACCGGTTTTCTGCTGCTGGCGGGCTTTGCCTTCTATGCCGCCACCCTGGTGCCGACCCTCTTCCAGGCCCAGGAGCGCACCGCGCTTGACTCCGTGGGGACGCCGATCATCGAATCATCCCGGGAAGTCAGCGGGTCCGCCAACGTGGTTACCGCCATCGTCGTCCAGTACCGCGGCCTGGACACCCTGGGCGAGGTCACCGTCCTCTTCGTCAGCGCCCTGGGCGTAGCCCTGCTGGCGGCGGGCCTCAAGGACCGGGTATTCCGGTCCATGTTCGCCGACGACGACGGCGGCTTCATCCTGCAGTACGGCGGGCGGTTCCTGCTGCCCTTCATCGTGCTGGTGGGCGTGTACATCATCGCCCACGGCCACCTGTCGCCGGGGGGCGGCTTTCCCGGGGGCGTGCTGATCGCCACGGCGGTCTTCATCATCCTGCTGACCGGCGACGCGGTCAAAATGCCCCACCGCCTACTGGGACTGCTGGAAGGCGCGGCGGGCCTGGGCTTCATTGGCCTGGGCGCCCTGGGCCTTTTTGCCGGGGACGCGTCGTTCCTGGCCAACGTACTGCCCAAGGGCGAATACATGACCCTGTTCAGCGCCGGCTTCATACCCCTCATCTACGCCATGGTGGGCATCAAGGTGGCCAGCGAACTTACCACCGTGGTTTCGAGCCTGACCGAAGAGGGCGGCCACGACCAACACGAGGTGCGCCCATGATATCGACGGCCCAGATTTTGTATATCACCGCTTTCGCGCTGATCCTGATCGGCCTCTACGCCGTGCTCAGCCAGCGCAACCTGATCCGCATCGTGATCGGCCTCAACGTGGCCGACGTGGGCATCAACCTGCTGCTGGTGACCCTGGGCTACGTGGACGGCGGCCAGGTCCCCATCTTCTTCCCCGGCATGGCTGCCGGCCGGATGGTCGATCCCGTGCCGTCGGCGCTGGTGCTGACGGCCATCGTCATCGGCTTCGGCGTCACCGCGCTGATGCTGACCCTGGTCATGCGCATCTACGCCCTGCACGGGACCATCGACGCTTCCCGGCTGAGGGGGCTCAAATGGTAAGCCCCATCCTGTTCATCCTCGCGCCGCTGGCGGCGGCCTTCCTGATGGTCTTTGTCAACCACAAGACCTTTGCCGCGGCGCTGGCCCTGCTGGTGAGCGCCGGCCTGGGCGCCCTGGCCCTGTCCTGGCTGCCCTATGCCCTGCAGGCGGCCCAACCGGTCGTGGTGGCCGCCATCCCGGCGCCCCTGGGCATCCCCTTGACCCTAGACGCCCTGGGCACGGGGCTGGCGCTGATCGTGGCGGTCAGCGTTCTGCTGGTGGTGCTCTATTCCACCGCCTACATGAAGGACAGCCACGCGCCGGTTACCTACTACGCGGTGCTGATGCTGCTGATGACGTCCTCTTTCGGCCTGGTGCTGACCCGGGACATCTTCAACCTCTTCGTGTTCTTCGAGATTCTCTGCATCGCCTCCTACATCCTGGTTTCCTGGGAACAGACCGGCGCCGCCCTGGAAGCGGCGTTCAAGTACATGGTGCTCGGCTCCATCGGCTCCACCTTCATCCTGGTGGCCATCGCGCTGGCCTACAAGGTCGCGGGCAGCCTGGCCATGGCGGACATTGCCGCGGCCTTCGCGACCGCGCCCAAGGGCTACGCGGTGCTGGCGGGGGTCCTGTTCCTGTTCGGCATGGGCGTGGAAGCGGCCATCTTCCCGGTCAACACCTGGCTGCCCGACGCCCACTCCTCGGCGCCCAGCTCGATCAGCGCGATCCTGTCGGGCTTCGTCATCGAGTTGTCCCTGGTGGTGGCCTTCCGGGTGCTGACCACGGTTTTCGGCGCCCTGGACCTGCTGCCCGTGTTCGGGGTGCTGGCCCTGGCGGGCGTGCTGGTCGGCGAGTTCGCCGCCTATTCCCAGACCGAGCTCAAGCGCGCGCTGGCCTATTCCAGCATCGGCCAGATCGGCGTCATGCTCTTTGCCCTGTCCCTGGGTACCCCCGAGGGCGGCCGGGCGGCGCTGCAGCACCTGCTGATGCATTCCGGCGCCAAGTCGGCGCTCTTTTTAAGCGCCGGGTACTTCATCCTGCGCACCGGGAACCGGGACATCGGCGCCTACCGCGGCCTGGGACGGCGCATGCCCGTGACGGGCGCGCTCTTTGCCCTGGCGGCGCTGTCGCTGATCGGCCTGCCGCCGCTGTTCGGCTTCTTCACCAAGTTCCAGGTTCTCTCCGCCGCGGCGGCGCAGAACGGCGCCCTGGCCTGGATCGGCATCGCCGTCATCCTGCTGGGCACCATCCTGGAGGCGGTCTACTTTTTCCGGGTGGTGCGGACCCTCTTTTCCGCCGACGACGCGGCGCCGGCGACGGATCGGGCCAAGTCCTACGAAATGGAATGGCCCGCCCTGGCGGCGGTGGCCCTGTTCGCCGCCCTCGTCGTGTTCGGCGCCCTGCTGCTGCCGACCCTGTCCGCGGTGATGGGTCCGATGGCCGACGGGCTTTCGGTTCTGAATTAAAAGGGAGGCCCCGTGTATACCCTGCTGCTGCTGATCGTTCCTATAGTCGGCTTTGCCGTCAGCCTGCTCTTGTCCGGCAGCCTGCGCTCCGCGCCGGTCCTGTCCAAGGGCTGGGCGCTGCTGGTTGCCCTGGCGTACCTGGCCCTGGCTGTGCTGGCCAAGCCACTGATCGGCGTCGACGTGGCCGGCCCCGGCTTCCTCGGGTTCACCCTGAGCTACGGCCTGACGCCCCTGTCCTGGTACTTCGTGCTCATGATCGCCTTCCTGACCCTGCTCACGGTGATCTTTTCCCTCGGCGCCCTGCGCTACGCCGCAGACTATCCCCTGTACTACGCCTGGCTGTCGGCCAAGGTGTTCGGGATGGTCGGCGTGGTGCTGGCCCGGGACCTGCTGACCTTCTTCATCATGTGGGAACTGATGAGCTGGGCCACCTACTTTTTGATGCAGCAGGGTAAAGCCGACGAAGCCAAGTCCGCCTCCTTTGCCTACCTGGTCTACGCCATCACCGCCGGCATGGTGCTCTTCGGCGGCCTGCTCTTCGTCAAGGCCTACGCGGGCAGCTTCGCCTTTGCCGACATCGCCCGCGGCCTGGCGGCGGCGGACCTGTGGGTGCTGGTCACGGCGGTGATCCTGATCTTCATACCCCTGCTGATTGAATCCGCCGCCTATCCCCTGCATGGTTGGCTGCCCGCGTCCTACGCGGCTGCCGAGACGGGCATCAGCGCCTATCTCGCTTCCATCTCGACTCGGATAGGGGTGTACGGGGTGGTGATTTTCCTGTTTTCCGTGCTGGGGCTGCATACGGTGGACCGGCTGGGCGTCTCGGCGCACTTCAATTTCCGGACCATCCTCCTGGTGCTGGCCGCGTTGACCGCGGTGCTGCCCACCTTTACGGCCCTCTTCCAGCACGACGCCAAGCAGCTGGTCACCTGGCATTCCATCGGCCAGGGCGGCTATATGCTGCTGGGCCTGGCCACGGCTTCCAGCTTCGGCACCGCCGGCGGCCTCTTCCACATCTTCAACCACCTGACCTACGTATCCCTGATCCTCTTCAGCATCGCCGCGGTGGAACACCGCACCGGCACGACCAACCTGAACAAGCTGGGCGGCCTGATCACCAAGCAGCCCGTGGCCTTTCTGGGCATGCTGTTCGGCATCATCGGCCTGGCGGGGATTCCGCCGATGAACGGCTTCGTGTCCAAGTGGCTGATCTACCGTTCCCTGATCCTGGGGGGCTATCCCTTCATCGCCCTGGCGGCCTTTTTGGCCACCATCGGCACCATCCTGTCGGTGTACAAGCTGATCCACAACACCTTCCTGGGCCAGCTGCCGGAACGCTACGAGTCGGTGCGCGAAGTAGGTCCGGCCATGCAGATCCCGATCTGGATCCTGATGGGCGTGGTCCTGGCCACCGGCGTCTTCCCGGGCCTGATCCTGGGCTGGGTGGCGGAAATCCAGGCCAGTCTGGGCCTGGAAGCGATCTCCTGGACCCTGGGCGGCGTCGGCGCCGGCGAAGGCCAGCTGAACATGATGGTCGTGACCGGCGTCTTTACCGCCACCTTCATCGTCGCCGCCATCATTTTTATGCTGGGCGGCCGACGGCGCATCGTGTCCCAGTACGACAACTACGCGGCGGGCCACTTCCTGAACAAGAACGTGCCCTACAACTTCAACTACAATTTCTACAGCGCCTTCGACCACATCTTTGAAGCCCAGTACCACCGGGCGCCGGTAAAGCGGATCGAAGAAAACCTGAGCCGCCTGATCCGGATCAAGGGCGACTACATCCGGCGCTTCTTTACCGGCCAGGTCAACACCTACGCGGCTTACGCCGTGGCGGCGGTGCTCATCGTCCTGGTCGTCCTCAAGGAGGTACTATGAACGCCGGTCTCGGCTTGATCCTCTGGATCATCGCCTATCCCTTCGTCAGCTTTTCCCTGGGGGTCCTCCTGGGCGGCTACGGACGTAAATTCACCGCCCGGATCCAGCGCCGGGTCGGTCCCAGCTGGATCCAGCCCTTCTTCGACGTGGTCAAGCTGATGTCCAAAAAGACCAACATCAGCCACGGCTACATGCACGACGTGGCCATGATGATGCTCCTGGGCGGCACCCTCATGACCATGTACTTCATCCCCGTGCCGGGCTTCCACTACTTCAGCCGGTACGGCGACTACATCGTGGTCATGTACCTGATGCTGGTGCCGTCCCTGGGCATGGCCCTGGGGGTGGGGCAGACGGCCAACCCCAACGGCAGCATCGGCATTTCCCGGGCGCTGCAGATGCTGGCGGGCTACGAGCTGCCCTTCGTGCTGGCCTTCATCGGCATGGCCATGAAGAACAACACCACCAGCATGTACGAGCTGATGCGCCTGCAGCAGCAGGGCGGCGTCGCCGGCTGGGGCCTGGTCACGGACCCGCTGCTGGCCATCGCTTCCCTCTTTGCCCTGCAGGGCATGATGAACGAAAAACCCTTCGAGGTGATCGTGGCGCCCCACGAGATCGCCACCGGACCGATGACCGAGATGGGCGGCAAGTACCTGGGCCTGATGTTCATCCAGCACCTGATCAACCTGACCGTGGAACTGACCATCTACATGAATCTGTTCCTGGGCGGGGCGCTCAACTGGTTCGAATACGTGGCCAAGCTCTTCATCCTGTTCACCCTGGTGCTCAGCGTCAACGCCGTGTTCGGCCGCTTCCGCACCGATTCGGCCATGCGTTTCTTCTGGAAGCTCCCGCTGCCCCTGGCGGCCGTCGGGGTAATCGGCATCACCTTCGGGCTATGGTAAGGGAGATAGGACAATGGCTGAAAAAGAACTGACCCAGCGCAGCGCCTGGGACAAGGTGCTGGCGAACCTCAAGAAGCGGAGCCTCTGGATGCTGCACTACTGCACCGGCTGCGGCGCGGTGGAGTTGCCGCCGACCATGACCAGCCGCTACGACATGGAGCGTTTCGGCATCGCGCCCATGGTCACCCCCCGGCAGGCGGACATCCTGCTCATCACCGGCTACCTGAGCATCAAGACCCTGAAGCGGGTCATCCTGATCTACGAGCAGATGCAGGCGCCCAAGTACGTGGTGGGCTTCGGCAGCTGCACCATCAACGGCGGCATGTACTGGAACAGCTACGCCACCATGAAGAGCCTGGACCAGTACCTGCCGGTGGAGCTCTACCTGGCGGGCTGCATGCCCCGGCCGGAGGCCATCATTTCCGGATTCAACGCCCTGATGGACCGCATCGACGGGGGCCAGGCCAACAGCTGGGAAGACTACTACAAGAATTACGAATTCTACCGCAAGAACCAGGAGCACGTCTTCGGGGAGAACGTGGCTACCCACCACAGCATCCCCGCCGACGGCGCCTTCTACGGTATCCTGGAGGCAGGCAAATGACGGAACAAAAATCAGCCGCCCAGATCATCGCCGCCGTCGCCGCCCTGGCGGCGGGCGCGGCGGTGGTCGAAAAGAGCCGCCGCCGCTTGGAAGTCAAGCTGCCTGCGGAAGGCCTCTACGCCTTTGCCGCGGCCCTGCGCACCCGGTTGGGCTTTGAGCACCTGTCGGCCATCAGCTGCGTGGACTGGATCGCGGACCACCAATTCGAGCTGGTCTACCACTTCTGGACCTACCGGGACAACTGCCTCCTGTCCGCCAAGGTGCGCATCGACCGGGAAACCGCCGCCATGGGCACCCTGACCGACCTCTGGCAGCCGGCGTCCTTCTTTGAGCGGGACATCCACGAGATGTTCGGCGTCGACTTTCTGGGCAACAAGGACCAGGAGCGCTTCATCCTGACCGACTGGAAGGGGCCGCCGCCGATGCGCAAGGACTTTGTCACCCGGGACTTTGCCCACGAACACTTCACCTACAAGGATTACGAGCCCTCTTGGGACGATCTGGTGACCGGCGGCTATCACGGAGGAACCCATGGATAATCTTGTCACCGCCGGCGACGGCCGGGCCATCATGCCCGGCGCCGACGCGCCGGAAAACCGGGAATACAACCTGTTCATCGGCCCCAACCACCCGGGCATCGAGGGCAACTTTGCCCTCAAGCTGACCCTGGAGAGCGATACCATCGTCCGCGCCAAGACCGAGGCGGGCTTTCTGCACCGGGGTTTTGAAAAGCTGATGGAAGAGCGGCTGTTCATCCAGAACATCGCCATCGTGTGCCGCATCTGCGTGCCCGATCCGGACCCGAACGAAGAAAATTACGCCCGGGCCATCGAAACCATCGCCAACATCGAAGTCCCCCGGCGGGCCCAGTTCATCCGCGTGCTGGTGCTGGAGCTCAGCCGCATCGCCAGCCACCTCTTTACCTTCGGCGGCCACGCCGGCACCATCGGCCTCTATACCCTGCCCAACTGGTCCATCTCCGACCGCGACCGGGTGCTGGACCTGTTCGAGGAGCTGACCGGCGGCCGGGTCTACCACATCTACAACATGCCCGGCGGCGTCCGCCGGGACCTGCCGCAGGGCTTCAAGAACCGGGTCCGGGACGTGCTGTCCTACATCGAAGGACGGCTGCCCGAATACGACGACCTCTTCTTCAACAACAGGATCCTCCGCCAGCGGGCGGTGGGCATCGGCGTCCTGCCGGTGGACAAGGCTATCACCTGGGGCGCCACGGGGCCCAACCTGCGGGCCGCGGGCTTTGCCCACGACGTGCGCCGGGACGACCCCTACGAGGTATACCCGGAACTGGAGTTCGACATTCCCACGGCCACGGAGAGCGACGCCTTTGCCCGGCTGATGGTGCGCCGGCGGGAGCTGGTGGAATCCATCCGCATCGTGCGCCAGGCGCTGGACAAGATGCCCGACGGACCGGTGTGGAACAAGCAGCCCAACCCGCTCAAGTGGCGGGTGCCCGCCGGGGACGCCTACGTGCGGACCGAGAGCAGCAAGGGCGAGTACGCCTACTACATGGTCAGCGACGGCGGCGTCCGTCCCTACCGGGTGCAC
This sequence comes from Treponema denticola, assembly GCA_020719845.1. GTDB lineage: Bacteria > Spirochaetota > Spirochaetia > Treponematales > Breznakiellaceae > DYPP01. The sequence goes on from DYPP01000065.1 coordinate 10,197, forward strand.
GTCCGGGGGGCCAGCGTGACCCACGGCGTGCACATTCTGGAAAACATACTGGTCGGCACCCGCATCGAGGACGCGTCCCAGGTGATGTTCAGCCTTGACGCGTGTCCCCCCGAAGTGGACCGATAGGAGCAAACGATGGCTTTTGACAAACTCGGCAGCGTACTCAGGCCCTTTACGGCGCTGAAGCATCTGGGCGAAAAACCGGACACCCTGGACGTACCCCACCAGTACCGGGGCGCGGCGGAACGGTATCGGGGTTTCCACGTCAACGATCTGGACAAGTGCATCGGCTGCGGCACCTGCGCCGAAATTTGCGACAACGACGCCATCCGCATGGTGCCCGTCAAGGGCCGGGAAGCGGGGATCGGCAAGACCGAATACCGGCCGGTCATCGACTACGGCCGCTGCTGCTGGTGCGCCCTCTGCGTCGACGTCTGCACCACCAACTCCCTGTCCATGACCCGGGAATACACCCACATCAGCCCGGACACCAATACCTTCTTCATGTTCCCCACCGACCAGGGCATGCACGAGAAGCCCTTTCCCGCGGGCTGGCACGCGGACGAGAAGATCAACTTCCTGGACCTGGAACGGCCGACCATGGAAGAGCTGACGGCGGAGGAGCGGGGCGCTTCGTTCATCGAAATCGTCAAAGGCTACAGCCGGGAACAGGCGATCAAGGAAGCCAGCCGCTGCGTATCCTGCGGCCTGTGCACCGCCGCCTGCCCGGCGCACATGAACATTCCCGAATACATCGAAGCCATCTGGAAGGACGATATGGCCGAATCGGGCCGGCAGATGTACAAGACCAACCCCCTGCCGGACATCTGCGGCCGCATCTGCACCCACAAGTGCGAAACCGCCTGCAGCCTGGGCGTCCGGGGCGAACCGGTCAGCATCCGCTGGCTCAAGCGCTACGCCATGGACCAGATTCCGCCGGAAGGCCTGCCCGCCCTGCTCGGCCAGAAGGTGGTGACCCCCGGCAACCACCGGGTGGCCATCGTCGGCGCCGGTCCGGCGGGCTTGTCCGCCGCCTACTACCTGGTGCTGATGGGCTACCGGGTGACGCTGTACGAAAAGTACCCCAAGGCCGGCGGCATGATGCGCTACGGCATGCCCGAATACCGCCTGCCCTACGAGGCCATCGACAAGGACATCGACTTCATCATCTCCCTGGGCGTCGACCTCCAGACCAACACGGTGATCGGCAAGGACATCCCCGTGGAAAAATTGCGGGACGACTTCGACGCGGTGATCATGGCCACGGGCTTCCACGGCGGCCGCAGCACCCGGGTGCCCGGCACGGACCACCGGATGGTCTTCCAGGCGGTGGATCTGCTGGCCCGCATCACCCGGGGCGAAGAATTCCCGGTGGAAAAGGAAATCGTGGTCATCGGCGGCGGCAACGTGGCCATGGACATCGCCCGCAGCCTGGCCCGGCTGCAGAAAAAGAAATACGGCCAGGTCAAGCTGACCGTAACCTGCCTGGAGACCCGGGACATCATGCCTGCGGACGATGAGGAAATCGAGGAAGGCACCGAAGAGGGCATCACCTTCAAGCCCGGCCGCGGGCCGGAAGAAATCCTGATCGAGGGCGGCGCCATCGTCGGGCTCAAGACCAGCCGCTGCGTGCGGGTCTTCAACGACCAGAAGATGTTCGCCCCGGAATTCGACAAGAACGATATCGAAACCTATTCCGGCGCCCAGGTGATCGAAGCCATCGGCCAGGGCCCGGAGTTCGACGTGTTCGCCCCCTTTGCGGGCACGCTGGAAATGGCCGGCCGGCGGGTCAAGGTGGACGCCTACTACCAGTCTTCCCTGCCCTGGCTCTTCATCGTCGGGGACATCATCAAGGGCCCGGACGCCATCACCGGCATCGAGACCGGCCACCAGGCCGCCCTGGGCGTGGACTATTGGCTGACCAAGCGCGAAAAGGACGAAATCACCACCATCGACGCCCTGCTGCGCGTGGCCCGGGACTTCCAGAAGGCCTATCTGGAAGAAGTCGACGTCCTGCTCGGCGCCGAAGCGACCAAGGCTTCCGCCGCCCTGGGGGTGGAACTAAGTCGGCTCAAGGACGCGGAAAAGGCCAACCTGGACACCCTGGACGCCCTGCTGCTGGGCCGGAACACCCGCATCCACCTGCGGCAGGAACTGCCCCGGGTGCAGCGGCAGCGGGACTACGCCCACCTGGCCCGGCTGGAGCCGATTCCGACGGCCGACGCTACGGGCATCGCCGCGGGCATCGCCGACCGGGCGGGAACGGCGTACAAATTGTACGCCGACATCCTGTTCCTGACCAAAAGCAAGGAACTGGAATTCTCCCTGGACGGCCTGCGGGAACACAACCGGCAGACCGCCGAACGGTTCGCGGCTTTGAAGGTCTAAGGCCGGGCAGAATCGCCGGGTTCTGCCACCCAGTCCGATCGCGGTCGCGGTAAGCGCCGCGGTCGGGCTTTTATGTCGCCGCGAAAAACGGAAGTTTTTTGTGGCCTTTGGCATCTCTCCGTGAGGCAAGCTTGAATCAGACGCGCACCTACCGGGCCTTTCTCTGGCACGCGGTTTTTCTGTCGATAACCGTTACCTTCACGGAAATAAATACCGTCATTCCCGCCCTGATCCTGGAAATCGGCGGCCGGGAGCTGCACGTCGGCATCGTGACGGCGATCATGATCGGCATCCCGCTGTTGTCCCAGCTGAGTTTTGCCGGCTACCTGCAGGACAAAGCCCGGAAAAAGGGCTACCTGATCGGCGCGATCAGCCTGCGGGTGCTGTCCCTGGCCGCCCTGGGGGCCACCATCCTGGGCATCCGCCGTTTTTCCATGACCCAGGCGCTGCTGCTGATCTACGGCGAACTGCTGCTCTTTACGGTCAGCGGCGCCTTTGCCGGCATTTCCTACGTCGACCTGCTGGGCAAGGGCCTTTCCCGGCCGCTCCTGCAGCGCTTCTTCCCCAGAAAGCAGCTCATTTCCGGGGTGGGGATCTTTTTTTCCGCCCTGGGCGCCCGGTTCATCCTGGGTCGGTTCCCGTACCCGCAAAACTACGCCCTGCTCTTCGCCGCCGCGTCGTTTTTCCTCTTTGTGGCCAATACCGGCTTCTGGACCATCCGGGAACAGCCGTCCCCGACGGCGCCTTCGCCGAGCCTGGCGGCCACCCTGGCCCGGCTGCCGGACCTGCTGCGGCAGGACAAGAACCTGCGCACCTATATCCTCTACAACAACCTGATGGGCACCACCATGGCGCTCATTCCTTTTTATCTGGCCCTGGCCAAGCGCCGCTACGACCTGGACCCGGCGCTGGCGGGCAACGTGCTGTTCGTCCAGATCCTGGGCAACATCCTGGCCGGACTGATCTGGCCTCATCTGGTGCATCGGGGGGGCAACAAGCTGATCCTCCGCCTCTGGTCCGCTACGGCGGTTGTTCTGCCCGTAGCCGCGCTCTTGGTAAGCTCCTGGGCTCCTTCCCTGGTCTACGTGGTCCTCTTTCTGCTGGTCGGACTCTCGGTCAGCGCCCGGCTGGTAACCCAGGACGCGATGATCGTCCAGTTGAGCAGCCCCGAAAACCGGGTCCTGTATACGGGCATCGTGGGCACACTCAACCTGACGGTGGCCATCTTTCCCATCCTGATGGGCCTGCTGATCAGAACCGCCGGCTACGTCCCGGTCTTCCTGGGCGTGTCCCTGGCCGCTCTGGCGGCGTCTTATACGCTCCGGGCGCTGGACTGCGGCGATACCCGAGCCTGAAAACGCATAAATGTGCTATATTCCTTTACCAGGGGGAATCCATGATTGAAGACCTGTTGCCCTACGGAGACGGACCAGACTGGAAGAAAACCCTGACGGCGGTGCGCGACTGGACCAGGGGCAAGGCGGCGCCGGACCTGTTCCGCATCAATCCCCTGGCGGTGGCCCGGGAACGGGGGACCGGGGCGGAGGCGACGACGGACGTATTCCTCGCGGGCGTGCTGGAGGGCTGGTTCGACCTGCGCTGGGACTACCACTGCCCCCATTGCCGGGGGATCCCGGATTTCTCCGCCCATCTGCACGACGCCAGGGCGGAAGGCTTTTGTCCCCTCTGCAACGTGGGATTCCGGAACGAACTGGACAGCAACGTGGAGGTTACCTTTACCGCGACACCGAAGCTGGCCACCTACGCCCCCGGGGAAGAGGAAGCCTTGCTTATGGCCTACAACCAGGCCCCGGGCGGCAGAAATCCGCTTGCGCCGGGGCAGTTCCTCTCCGGCCTGGACGTCCTGCACCGACCCCTTTTCCACGAACGGTTCAGCGACGACGTGCTGAGCGCCGAAGAGAGCCTGGCGATCCGCCACGTGGCCATCCTGTTCACCGATATCAAGGGGTCCACCCGGCTGTACGAAGAACTGGGCGACGCGGCGGCCTACCGCCTGGTGCGGGAGCACTTCAAGGTGCTCTTCGGCGTCATCCAGGCCCGGCACGGCGTGGTGGTCAAGACCATCGGCGACGCGGTGATGGGCAGCTTCCGTTCCCCCGCGGACGCCCTGTCGGCGGCGCTGGAGGGCCAGAAGCTGATGGAAGCCCTGAAGGTGCCCGGTTCGGGGGACGCGGTGATCGTCAAGATGGGGCTCCACGCGGGACCGGCCATCGCCGTGACCCTCAACGACCGCTTCGACTATTTCGGCCAGACCGTCAACCGGGCGGCCCGCATCCAGGGCCTGGCGGGGGATAGGGAGCTGTTCTTCAGCGAAGCCGTCCTGCGGGATGTTGCGGTTCGCCGCGCCCTGGCGCCCCTGAAGGCGCGGGTGCGCAAGTGGCGTACCCGGTTGCGGGGCATCGAAGGCCAGCAGGTGGTATTTTCCATCCGTTGAAGGTCCCCCGGGGAAAAAATCGTATAAATTCGGTCTGCGGATCGCCAATTCCCTTGACGGGTGGTTGTGATTAGGGTATGTTAGTAATTGATAATTAACTTCCGGGTTGAAGTTGGGGAGCGCGGACGTGGCGGAAAAGGTATTGAGCGATCGGCAGCAGGAAATCGTGGAGACCACCATGCGCCTTGTTTTTCAGAAGGGCATGCAGGAATTGACGATGAAGAAAATCGCCCAGGAGATCGGGATTACCGAACCGGCGCTGTACCGGCACTTTTTATCCAAGGCGGACATCCTGTTGGCCCTGGTGGAAGTCTTGAACGGCAAGCGCCAGGGCATCATCCGGGATACGGAAAAGGCCGGGCCGGGGCTGCGCGCTTTTTTGGAAGCCTTTTTTGTCGGCCACGCCCGGCTGTTCGCCGCACAACCCGCCATGACCCTGATCCTGTTTTCCGAAGAACTGTTCAGCGCGGATTCGGAACTGGCCCAGCGGGTGCACATCATGATGGAAGGCACCATCGGCCTGCTGCGGGATCGGATCGCCGGCGCGGTTTCCGGCGGCGAAATCCGGAAAGACCGGGACCCGTTTACCAGTACCCTGCTGTTGGTGGGCGGATTCCGCCTGCTGGTGTCCCTCTGGCGCATGGAGCGCCACGACTTTGACCTGGAAGCCCGCAGCCGCCTATTTCTGGATGAAGCCGTAGCCCAGATCGGTTTGTAAAACAAGGAGCAAGCAAAATGAACAAGAAAAACGCTGCCAAGGGTGGTCGTTTCCGGGGCTTTACCGTCGGCCGGATGCTGGCGGAAGCGCTGTTTCTGGTTCTTTTCATCGTCCTCTCGGCGATGAGGAAAATCAACCTATGGATGGGCGTCTTCCTGATCGGGGTGGGACTTTCCGTTCTCTTCGGCCGGATTTATTGCGGTTGGGCTTGTCCGATGGCTACCCTGATGCGGCCCATCGCCTTCGTCTATAAAAAACTGGGCATAAAACGGATCCCGGGTCCCGGATTGCTCAAAAACTCCTTTGTCCGCTACGGTTTGCTCGCGGCGACCCTGGTCGCCATGATGCTGATTAAACGAAGCGGTTCGGGATTTCCCCTGTTGCCGGCGGTCGTGGCGTTGTCCCTGCTGGTAAGCCTGGTGTTCGAGGAATCTTTTTGGCACGCCCATCTCTGCCCCTACGGCACCATCCTGAACCTGACTTCCCGTTTTGCCCGGTGGGGCGTCCGCATCGCGCCGTCGGCTTGCGTCGCCTGCGGCCAGTGCCTAAAAGCGTGCCCCGCCGAGGCCATCCGTACAGACGAAGACCGCAAGCGTTTCGTTGTCGCCCGGGACTGCCTGGTCTGCGGCGCGTGCTTCAATCCTTGTCCGACCAACACCATCGACTACGGCTGGCTGGAACAAGCGTCGAAGGAGGATTAATTCCCCGCGTCCGTCGCCGGGAAGTCGTCCGAAAACCAATGGTGTACTGATCGCTGCGGCGATCTTATAGCCATCAAGTGAATT
>DYPP01000162.1 GCA_020719845.1 Treponema denticola
CAAACTGTTTCGGGAACAACAAACTGGTCGTATATTGGCACTGACGGATATCTGCGAGATGCAAATACGGCAATATTTTTTAGCCTAAGTAATGCAGGAATTAGTACTGAATCGTTTACGATTGATTAGGGCGTGTAGTTAAATAACATGATCGATTAGGGCTGTGGATGGATGGTATGGTTCCGGCGGTGGCCGCGATGGCGTTGTAACGTACCCTGATGGCGTCTTCTCGGTTGGTGTCCATGAACAACTTCGACCATGCCGGGTGCCCCGGTGCAAGTCGCATCGAACGATCCACCCTACATTCCTGAGACCCCAAGAGCGGCGACCTCTGATTTTCGGGCACCGATCAGATCGGGCCAATCTAGCGGACAATCCTATTGATTCCAGCATTCGTCACGCGCTGCTCAACGTTCCGGGGATCCCAGCTGGGAGCCACGGTGGCCTGTCGGCGTGAGGCGGTGCAGAAGAGCTGCCTCGGGAGGACGTCAGGCTGCTACAGCGAGCGCCGGGCCGGGAGGGAGGCCGAGCAGCGTGAGCCAGTCGTCGACCTTCTTGCCCGTGAGCTGCTCGTAGGCCGACGTGCCCTTCCATCGCCCCCACTCCCGCGTCCGGGTGTTCCAGTGGAAGCGGAAGAGGTCGAGGAAGCCCTGCTCGGCGTGCTTCTGCACCACAAGGTAGGGACGAAGAACCGAGTTGAGGTTCTCGATCGCGCTCGATGCGCGGTGGCGTTCGGCCAGTTGGGGCCAGACCGCCGCGATGGCCCGCTGGAGGCGCTCCGGCTCGCTCCCGGTCACCTCCAGGATGTGGCGGACCGCGTCGACCAGCTCCTGCTGGCGCGCCTTGTGGTCCCAGGACGGCCCCCCACGGCTCACCTCGAGCCCGGCCTGCCAGGCCCGCACGGCCGCCTCGACGACGTTCACGCCGCCGGCCTCGTCGGTGCCGGCATCCAGGCGCTTGCGCAGCCCGTCGAGGTACCGGCCCAGCCCCACCGCCCGGTTCCGCAGGTAGCGCGCCACGGCACGGATCCTCTTCCCGTCCAGGGCCTCCATCTCGTTCGCGACGCGGGACAGCGTGTCGACCACCTCTCCGGAGGTACGCAGGCGCCCACTGCCCCGGTCGGTCAACTCGAGCACCCGCCCGGCTTGTTGTCTCAGGACCTCGTAGCGGTCGTACTGGTCGATGACATGCTCGGTGTGCTGGTGGGCCTGCTGGAGCCGATCGGTGAATCTACCGCGCTCGTCCTCGGTCTTGGCCCTAGTCACCCTGACCGCCAGGGCATCCTCGGCGGCGATGGCGGCGTAGGCCCGCCGCTCCAGGTGGACCGCCTCCTTGCCCATCCTGTAGACCACGTGGAACAGGTCATCGCGCTCCTCGATGCCGGGCCAGCAAGCTTGTACTCCGCTCGCCAGGCCAGAGCCGGCGTCCTTGACGACGGTGGCGGGGGCGAGGTGCTGCTTGTCGCGGAGATGGCCGAGGGCCTTGGCCCACTCCTCTCCGGAGCGGGAAGGGTGGGACTCGAGCTGGAACAGGTACTGCGTGTCCAGGTCGATGCCAGCGAACACCGCTTGTCCCTGGCTGAACATCTCGTCGAGCGCGGTGCTGTCGATGCCCGAGAGGTCGACCCCGGCCAGGAACTGCGCCGCCATCTCCTGGGCCCGGCACAGCACGCCCTGGACCTTGCCGTAGCTCCATCTGACGCCGTAGATGATGGGCAGCATCGCGACGATGTCGCGGATCGAGGCGGGCGTCACCACCCGCAGGGCCACTACGGTCCGGGCGATGTCGTCCTCCGTTACAGTCAGGGTCAAGCCTCCTTTCGGAGTGCCGACACCAGCGAAGGCAGTCTCGACGGCCGCGCGGGCCGTGTCCCGCAACTTGTAGACCTTCTGGCGCGAGATGCCGTTACCCCGTGCCAGATCAGTGATGGCTCCGTAGACTCCTTGCAGAGTCAGCGCGGCAAGGGCAACTTCTACCGTGGAGGGAGGCGGAGGGTTCGTGGGGTGGGTCATGTTGGCCTGCTCCCGGAAAGGGTTTGTAGCAAGCCGACTCTACCCTCCCTCTTCATCACACGCTGCTACTACGTCTCCGTCGAATCGCGGAATCGCAAACTGTCATTCGGGCTGACCGGTGCCGATTTTCGAGGCGCTCGAACCCGCGGCGTCGTGAACAGGGTCTCGTCCACGCCGAGCACCTGGAGCACGGTCCTCGCCGCGGCGGTGAGGCCGATGACTATGCGTTCCGGGGGCCTACCCTCCGCGGCGACACGTACCGACTGGGCGGCTTCGAACGGAATCATGGCCGTCTCCGTCGTCGGGGACTGCGTCGGCTTGCCCAGGCGATCCGGCACCGTCTGCTTCTCCTCGACCAGCCTGCGACGCAGCGTGAACTGCAGGTAGTTGCGCACCATCAGCGCCAGCACGAACACCAGGCCGAGGGCGGCGATGCGCGAGGGCGTGTGCAGGAAGACAGGCGCGACCTGGGCCATCCCCTTGAGCCATCGGAATCCCGTGTGCCCCTCAATCATCTGCTGATGCCGATACTCGGCCAGCACGCGCGCATCCGGCCAGGTCTCCCGGTCCATGTGGCTCGTCACCAGCACGAAGTGCCGCGCGTGGAACCGCTCGGCCGCGGTGACTTCCCCGTTCGGCACGAGCTGACCGAGCGCGATGCGGAAGACCTCCACCTCGGGAGTGGGCTCGTCCTTGCGCGGTCTGCCCGCCTTGGGCCGCTTGACGGGCATCTTCTCGGAGACCA
>DYPP01000163.1 GCA_020719845.1 Treponema denticola
CGGACCTCCCCATCGACCTGGTGCGCGACATCCTCATGTCGCGGATGGTCCCGGTCGAGGAGGCCGAGCCCTTCGTCCCCGAGGGCGAGCCCGGTGGCTGAGGTCCGTGTCGTCCAGATGCCGCCGTTCAAGCGGGTCTATAAGCGCCTGCACAACCGACAGAAGGTCGCGGTGGACGGGGCAGTGGCCGCCGTCGTGTCCAGGCCCGAGATCGGCGAGGTCAAACCCACCCCTGCCGCATCAGGTTATCGAGATCGCGCCGCGCCAGCACGGCCGCGCAGTCCCGCCAGGCATCGTCGCTGGGCTTGATGGTGTCGTTGTAGCGCAGATCGAAACCGGTGGCCTGGCGGCGCTCTTCGATGTACTGGTCCATTTTCTCGCCCAGGGTCTCGATGTCGTCGATCCATTCGTCCCTGATGGTGTCCGGTAGACCCCCGAACAGGTCGTAGCGGTTGCGCATGCGCTCCGAGATGCGCTCATAGACCTTCTCGTCCACCGTGCCCTGGTGGACCAGGTTCAGCATGTCCACCTGCGAGCGGGCCTGCCCGAAACGCTTGATCCGCCCGATGCGCTGTTCCAGCCTGGTCGGATTCCAGGGCAGATCGACATTGATCAGGGTCCCCAGGGTCTGGAGATTCAGCCCCTCGCAGGCGGCGTCGGTGGCGACCATGATGCGGATGTCGTGATCGGCGACCATCCGCTTCAGGGCCTCGCGGGCGATGCCGACCGCAGAGCCATCGCGGTACAGGCGGCTGCGATCCGCGCCGGCGTAGAGCCCGATGACCTCGCCCGGCAGTTCCGCGGCCAGGGAGTCGGCCACCCACCGGGCGGTGTCGTGGTACTGGCTGAAGATGATGCAGCCCAGTTCCAGCCAACCCTCGTCATGCAGGTAATAGCGGATCGCCTGGAGCTTCGGATCGTCGCTCATGCCTTCCAGGGCGCCGATCAGGCCAACGAGTGCGGCGCGCTCCGCGTCGGTCTGAAGCTCCAGCTCGGCCTCAACGTCTTCCGTCTCCTCCTGGACCTGACGCCCAGCGAGCAAGACGGTCGCGGTGTTGATGCCGGCCACCCGACTTGAGCAGACCCTCTGCTCCATCAGGTTCTTCATGAAACCCCCGCCCTTGCCCCGCTTGGCGAGCACGGCCCCGAAGGCGCGTGCCTCCTGGTAAGCCAGGTCGAAGTCTGGCGTGGTCCGCAGCGCACCCCCCTGGAACAGGGCGTTGAACCGGTGCGGGTCCTTGACCAGCCCCTCCTCCGGGTGGACGTTGACAGCGATCTTGTCCAGCAGCCCTTGCGCCTCCAGGGTCGTGCGTTTGCGCAGGACCACATGACGAACGAAGGGATTCTCGCGTTGGAAGAACGAGGCACCGTCGATCACCCGCTCCAACTCGGTCTCCAGATCGTCGCGGAGATCCGCCGACAGCACCGGCAAGGCGCCCGCCAGGTGTTCTGTCCGGCGCAGCCCCAGGTCTTCGCGCAGGTTGCGGAACAGCCGGCGTGCGTTGGGCTCGTTGGTAGACTCCATGGTCGGCAGCGGCGAGCGCAACAACTGCCAACCATGGTTCAGATCCAAGACCCGTTCCTCTCCGTTCAGGATGGGCAGCACGCGCCCCGGGTTGTGCCAGGGAGCAAGCTCATTGCCGAGGACAAAGCCGTTGCTGCCCCGGTGCAGCACCCGCACCAGGTCCCACAGATCCTCCGGCCGCGTCTGGATGGGCGTTGCGGTGCCGAGCAGCACATGGTCGGCCCGGTTGGCGACAGCGTGCATGAAGGCCAATAGTTCGTTCGGATCGTTGGCCTTCTGACCGAGCCCCTGGCGGGAACGCGCCTTGTGGGCCTCGTCGAGGATGACCAAGTCGAAGGCCAGGCCGGCAAGGACCTCCTTCTCCCGCGATGGCTGCACCATCAGCCCGGTGGATACGATCCCGATGCGCAGCGGACAGCGGGCAATGTGCTCAGCCCCACTCGGGGAGATCGCCCGCTCCTCCGGGTCGAGCCACACCTTGCGGCTGGAGTGCCAGCGGGCGCAGGGGATACCGAGCTTGTCGATCATCTCGGTCTGCCACTGCTCGCACAGGGTCGCCGGGGCGAAGATCACGATGGGCTTGCGGCGACGCGCCGTCTTCTCCGACAGCCGCTCGGACAACAGGCACAGGGTCAGGGCCGCCGTCCCGAGCGACAGGGTCTTGCCCAGGCCCACCTCATCGGCCAGCAGCAGCCGCACCTGACCGTGGTCGTTGTAGTGGCGCAGGCATTCGGTCACGAACCCCTGTTGCCAGGGTTGCAGGGCCATGCCCTCGCGGTACAGCGGGGACTCGATCAGGGCGGCCGGGGCCAGAACGTCCCCGGCCTCGATGTCGGGAAGCCCAACCTCGTAGCGCCGGCCGCGCCGCCGAACCTCGCGGCAGACCGCCTCGGGCAGAGGGCGGGCCGCGTTCCACAGGTACTCGAACTCGGCCTCGATCCAGGCGATCCCCTCGGGAGAGTCGTCCTCCCAGAGGATCTCGTAGTGGTTCTGCCAGCCGTGGCGGGTCTCGTTCATGGAGCCGATGAAGCCCAGCTTCCGCCCGTCGGCCCGCTCGATGACCCCAGCCTTACCGTGCAGGAAGCCGCAGAGGCTATCCGGAGCCACCCGGATCACCTGGCCCCGCTTGGCAAGAAAGGCGTCCAGGCGCTGGTAACGCTCCCGGTTCAGCAAGGACTCGGCCTCGATGGACCGCTCGTTCCAGCGCCCGAGCATCCGCGCCTCGCGCA
>DYPP01000066.1:0-12188 GCA_020719845.1 Treponema denticola
CGCCGGGACGGCGGCAAGGTCGGCCTTGAACTGGATGAACGCGCCGATTTTGGCTTCCCAAGCGTCGAAGTACGCCTTGAAGCCGTCGGGATAGACGGATTGAGCCATCGGGATTGCCTCCGGAAACTTACAGGACGTTGGGAACGACGATGAAGCGGCCGTCCGTCTCGCCGGACTGCGCCAGCAAAACGTCGGCCGGAAGATTGGCGTTGACGAGGGGATTGTTATTGTAATTGAGTTCCGAGCGGAAGTGGTTGATGGCCACGCCGCTGGCGGTTTGCGCCGGATCGGCGACGGAACCGGCAAAGGCCGCCCCGTCCGCGTCGGCCGCCAGCATGGCGGCAAAATAGCCGAGCATTTGCTCAAACGCCGGAAGCGCCGCCGCCAAATCGTCCGCACCCAGATCCAGATGCGCCAGCGCCGCAGTCGCCTGTAAATCGTCCTTGATCATGGGCTCAGCTTCGCACGGAGGAATATTCATTGTCAAGCATATATATGCAAGAATACGGCTAAGACGCGGCTTTCAATGAATAAATATTCAGTTTGGCAGGATAAACAGGATCGTGCCGCCGACGATGCTCAGCAGGGCGTTGCGCCGCCACAGGTGGATGAGCGCGGTGGCCGTCGCCGCCGCCAGGGTGGTCAGGGCCGGCTGGACGCCTTCCTTGAAGCTGCCGGCGATGGCGGATACCGCCAGAATGGTCATCGCCGTCGGCGGTACCGCCAGTTCGACAAAGGCGATGAACCGCGCCCGCCGGGGGCCGGCGGGACCCCGGAACAGCAAAAACGGCGCGGCCCGGCAGAACAGGGTGGTCAGGGCCAGGGCGAATACGGCGACAAAGGCCTGGTCCAGGCTCAGCATGCCGCACCTCCGGGAGCGGGGTCGCTTTCCGGACTGGAGGGGGACCGGGCCGGCGGGTCGAACAAGCCGACCAAAGCCAGGGACAGCACCATGGCCGACAGCAGCGCGATCCGGCCTGGGAGCAGGAAGGTTGCCAGCGCGCCGACCAGGGCGGCAATAAGGAAGGGCCGCGGGCGTCTGACCCGCAGCATCTGTTCCACCGTCAGCACCACGAACAGGGCGGTGAGGGCGAAGGACAGGCCTTCGATCTTGAAAGGGATCAGCGTCCCCGCCAGCGCGCCGGCCACCGATCCCGTCGTCCAGTAGAGCTGGTTGAGGGCCGAGACGTTGAACATCAGCCGGTTCCGTTCCGTTTCCGTAAGCCCGTCCGCAGGCAGGGAAGAAAGCAGGGCGAAGGTTTCGTCGGTCAGTGCGAAGATCAGGTAGGGCTTGCGTCTTCCCGCCCGGTCAAAGCGGGACAGCATGGACACGCTGTAGGCCATGTGCCGGGCGTTGACGATAAAAATGACCAGCACCGCTTCCCACAGGGACGCTCCGGAGGCAAAAAGCCCGATGGCGATGAACTGGGCGGCGCCGGCGTAGATGAACAGGCTCATGGCCAGGGCCAGGTACCAGGGGTAGCCGGAGTCGGATAAAAGCAGGCCGAAGGCGATGCCGATGGTCAGATAGCCCAGGAGCACGGGGATGGAATAGGTGAAGGCCGTCGCCAAGGGGCGCGGGCGGGGTGGGCGGATGGTGTCCATGGCCCGACTATACGCCGTTCCCCGGACGGGGTTCAAGGCGGAGGGCGCGAAGCCGGATCCAGCCGGAATTCCGCCGCCCCCGCCCGGGAGTAGTAGTTGCGGCAGACGCCGATCTGCGTCTGCCTGACCGTCGCCTGGGAGCCGTAGCCGTCGGTATGCGCGCCCATCCGGGCGCCCAGGTACCAGCTGTCCCGGAAGCCGCGGTTGAACACCTCCGCCATCCGCCGGTCCCCGTCGGCCACCCGTTGGGGCGTAAAGGATCCCGCCAGCACGGCGTCCACCGCTTCGGCGCAGCATTCCACCGTCGTCCGGACGTAATCCGCCGACCGGGCCCGGCCTTCTATTTTAAGCGACCTGACCCCGGCGGCCAGGATGCGGTCCAGAAAGGAAATGGTCTTGAGGTCTTTGGCGGATAAAAAGTAGTCTTCGTCCCGCTGCAGCTCGCTGCCGTCTTCCGGGCCAGCACCACCGTGTCCGCCCAGCGGGCGTAGAACCGCAGCGCCGCGGTGTTGGCCACGTTGAGCGTCAGGTAGCTGCGCGCTCCCCGGTCCGCCGCGGCGGCGGCCAGTTCCGGCAGGTCCGCCAGGCCGAAGGCCGCGGCGCTGCGGGCGCGCATGTTGAGGCTGCCGGCGCCGAAATACAGCGCGTCCGCCCGGGCGTCCAACGCCGCCCGCAGCGCTTCCCGGGAGCCGACCGGGGCGATCACCTCGATGTCCTGTCTGGTCATGGCCGCCGCGGCGGCGGCAGACGATACAAGGCGCGGCGTGGCTATTTCAACCGACCGCGGAAAGTACTATACTGGGAGCATGGACTTTATCCTGACCGAAGAGGAGCGCCGGCTGCTGCTGCGGGAAGCCCGGGAAACGATCGCCGCCCATTTCGACGGCCGCAAACCCCGCTACGACCAGGGCGCGGAGGCGCCGTCCGGCTTGTCCCGGCCCTGCGGCGCCTTCGTCACCCTCAGCATGGACGGCGCGCTGCGGGGCTGCATCGGCCACCTGACCGCAGCCCGGCCGCTGCGGGAAACCGTGCGGCAGATGGCCCTGGCGGCGGCCTTCGAGGATCCCCGTTTTCCCGCCCTTGAGCCGCGGGAGCTGCCCCGCTGCCATATCGAAATTTCCGCCCTTTCCCCCATGGTACGCTGCGCCGATCCCCGGACCGTGCGGGTAGGCGTCCACGGGCTCTACCTGGTCCACCGCGGCCGCTCCGGCGTCCTCTTGCCCCAGGTCCCGGTGGAACAGGGCTGGGACCTGGACGCCTACCTGGACTACATCTGCCGCAAGGCCGGGTTGCCGCCCGGTTCCTACGCCGAAGCGGGGGCGGAACTCTTTACCTTTACGGCGTTGGTGTTTGGGGAAGAAGCGTGATCCCGGCGGAACTGCCCGACTCGTGCCGACTGCTGATCCGGCTGACCAACGACGCGGTGCTGATCCTGAACGACAATGTGGTCGTCGATTCCAACCGCTGGGCGACTGGATTGTCCGGTCGCCCGGCGGCGGAATTGAAAGGGCTCGCGCTGGAAGATCTTCCCCTCGGGTCGGCGCGGAATCCCGGCCTGCTGCGCGACCTGTCCGCCGTCGGCCTTGAGAATATGCTGGCATGCGAGGCGGTCTGGACCCATGAATCCGGCGCCCGGATCCCGTGTCTGCTCAAAGCGGCGGGCATGCCCACCGCCGCCGGGCGCCTGCTCATCCTGACGGTGCGGGATATTTCCGGGCATCTGGATCTCCAGCGGCAGCTGGGAAGCCGGACCGCCCAGCTGCAGGCGGTGCTCAACAGCCTGCCCTTCGATTTCTGGATGAACGATACCGAAAACCGGACCATCATGCAGAACGACTTCAGCAAAAACCTGTGGGGCGAGACGTCGGGCAAGCGTATGGAGGAGATCACCGATCAGGAAGAAATCAAGACCCAGTGGCGGGTTTCCAACGAGATGGCCCTCCGGGGCCAGGTGTTCGAGGGCGAACAGAGCTATACCATCGGCGGTGGGAAGCGAACGTTCCGCAACATCGTCGGCCCGATCCTGGAAGACGGCCAGGTCACCGGCATCCTGGGCCTGAACATCGACATCAGCGACTACAAGAATACCCAGGAAAGGCTGACCCAGGCGCTCCGGGAACGGGAAACGCTGATCAAGGAAGTGCACCACCGGGTCAAGAACAACCTGCAGCTGATCATCAGTCTGCTCAACCTGCAACGGAGCCACATGGGCGGCGCCGAAACGGGCATCATCGACGACATCGAGGGCCGCATCAGCGCCATGGCGCTGATCCACGAACAGCTGTATACTTCCAAGTCCCTGGACCGCATCGACATGCCGCGCTACCTGGAGCAGATGACCGATTCCATCCGCGACATGTACGACCTGTTCAAACGGAAGATCACCATCAAGCTGCGGGCCGAAGCCTGTACGCTGACGATCGAAAAGGCCATTCCCGTCGGGATCATCATCAACGAACTGGTGACCAACAGCGTCAAGCACGCCTTTGTGGGCCAGGCTTCCGGCACCATCGGCGTCGATCTGAGCGCGGAAAACGATTCGACCGAATACCGGCTGCGGGTGCACGACGACGGGGTGGGGACCGCCGCAGGCGCGGACCGGCTCTATTTCCGGTTGGGCTTGACCTTGGTGGAGCAGTTGTCCATGCAGCTCCGGGGCCGGCTGACGGTGGAGTCGGCGCCGGGAAAGGGCTTTTCAGGCGCCGTCGTTTTTACCCGGGACGTTTTCCGGGACTGAACTGCCCACCCCCCGCTTGCGGGCGATCCCGTCCAGCCGGTCCAGGCGTTCCAGCAAGGACGCAAAGGCCGGCCCGCCGCCGGACAGGAAGGCCCGGAGCCGGCCGGCGGCGTCCCGGTAGACCCGGGCGTACTTCAGGAAGGCGACCTTGCGCAGAAAGCCCAGGATGTCCCGGACCAGGGCGCGGGTCGGCGGATCGAGCCGCGGCCCGGGCGTTCTGCTTTCCAGCGCCGCCAGCAGCACGGCCAGCGTTTCTTCCGCCGACGCGCAGGCGCAGGCTTCCAGGCGATCCAAAAAAGCGCTCTTTTCCGTCGTTGAGGCTCCCCATCGGACCAAAGTCAACCCGTCGGGGGGAAACGGGCAACGGCCGTCTTCCAAAACAGCGAATCCGCCCTCCGGAAAGGTCCGGCGCACGCGTTCCGGGACAAAACGGCCGGCCAGCAAAGCGGCGATCCGGGCGTCCAGGTCTTGCCGGTCCGCGCCTTCCCGCAGCGGCCGGCCGCGCGTCCGCCGGCCGGCGTCGGCGGTATCCACCACAAAGAGGAATTCCCGGGTGCGCTGGATCCGGGCGTCGCTCTGCTTGCCGCCCCGGTAGGCGGTGTAGGGCACTTCTTCCCGCCGCGGTTCGCCCCGGGCGGCCAGCAGCTCCGACAATTCATCCTGATCGAGGATGCCGCCGTCGTTGTAGGAGACCAGGATGAAGCGGGCGTCCACGGCCGCCAGCAGGCGGGCAAAGGCCCCCGCCGCCTTGCCGCGGCGGCAAAAATCGGACCGGGTTTCCGTCCAGTCCGGCCTGATGCCGGAGCGGTTGATCAGAAAACCGTTTTCCCGCCGTTCCTCCGGAACCGGCGGCTTGTCCCACTTGGCGATGCTGGTCAGGAGGTGGTAGTTGGAGCCGTACTGGTGCTGGTTGTAGGGCGGGTCCAGGTAGGCGATGTCCCCGGAGCGCCGGGCGCAGAAAGCCGCCGCGTCCAGCCGGTCCGCGCTGCCCGGCGGCCCCGCCGCCAGAATGGGCGGCGCGATGGCCATGGGCGCCAGGATGCGGCCCAGCGCGTCGCCGCCGTGCCCGCCGAAGCCCCGGTGGCAGGCTTTGAATACGCCCGAGGTGTTGGTGTGCGTGGCGGCCTGGTAGAGCAGGGCGTCGATCAGCGCCGCTTTGGCGTCCGCCTCCGGCCCGGTTGTCCCGATCAAGTCCGCCGCCGGGCCGGGATAGCGCTGTTCCACCGCTTCCCGGGCCCGGTCCAGATAGCCCGCGTTTTCCGCGGTATAGAACAGCCGTTCGCTGCGCCAGTCCGCCTCGGCGGTGCGGCGGGGCGCGTAGTGTCGGCCCAGCCAGGCGGCAGCCTTTTCGGCGTCCGCAAAGGCGTCCCGCCAGCGGCGGCGTCCTTCGCCGCTGTCCAGCCCCAGGACCGCCGAATCAGGCGCGGCGCCGGCGGCGAAGGCCTGCAGGGCGGCAAAGGCGGCGGTGCCGCCGCCCTCGTCGGCAAAGGAGCCTGCCAGCGCCGCCGGGTCCAGGCCGATGCGCGAGCGGGCGATCAGGGCGGCGTACAGTTCAAGGTCGTTGGCCGCCACTCGAAAGCCCATAAACCGGGCCAGCCGCGAGACCGCTCCGGATCCGGCAAAGGGGTCCAGAAAGCGCGGGGTCCCGGAGGCGGCTATTTTTTCGGCGCAGGCGGCGATGCGCCGTCCCAGAAAAGGCAGCAGCGACCGTTTGTTGCCGAGGTAGGCGATCAGGGAAGAAGTCAGGTAGGGATGGCGGTAGTCAGGATCGCTCATAGCGGGCCATGCTGGTGGGCGTTTCGTAGACTTCCACCGCCTGCAGCAGGTCCGTATCCACCGCCAGGGCGCGCAGGCGCTCGGCCACCCGGTCAAAAATATAGCGGGCGATCCGTTCGGCGCTGGGATCGTCCCGGAACTCGGGCAGGGCGTTCAGGTCGTTGTGGTCCAGGCCGGCGACCACTTCCCGCAGGCTGCCCTTGAGCACCCCGAAATCGACCAGCATGCCCCCCTCGTCCAGGTGTTCGCCCCGGGCCCAGAGCCGAACCCGGTAGTTGTGTCCGTGCAGGTTCTCGCACTTGCCGTGGTAATGGGTCAGATGATGGGCCGCCGCGAAATCCGCTTCCACCCGTACCGAATACATGCGCGTAAGATAGCCTGTCTTCCGGAGGCGGTCAACTCCGTCCGGACCGGGCAGGACAATTATGTCCGCATCCGTTGAGGTTTTTGAGATTACAGCGTATAGTAAAAGATATGAGTATACGGCTCAAAATTATTTTCGTCGTCATTCCCCTCTTGATCGCCTCGGTGGTGCTGGCCGGGATGTCCTCCTACTTCGTCGCCGCCTCCGCGGTGACCCGGGTGGCGGTGGACTTTCTGGATTTCAAGGCCGCGGAGCTGGAAAAATACGCCGACAGCCAGTGGAACCTGCTGGTGGACAACGGCTTCGTCGGCCGGCCGGACATGGAGCAGGCCGCCCAGGCGGCGGTGGAGGCTTTTGCCCGCAGCATCCTGCGCAGTCCCACGGAAACCATCCTGGCCCTGGACGCGGACGGCAAGATGGCCATGCGCGCCGGACCGGCGATACCCGGGGAAGACGAACTGCCGCCGATGGCCGAACTGTCCCGCCAAGCCAAGCGGGGCTTCGTCACCCTGCGCCTGGGCGGTACCGACCGGGTGGCGTCGGTGTTGCCCTTTGCCCCCTTCGGCTGGCAGATCTTCGTCACCGAGGAACGGCAGGCCTTCTACGGCGACGTGGAAGCCATCGCCCGGACTTCGCTGTACATTCTGGCCGGCGCCTCGCTGGTCGGCCTGTTCCTGCTGCTCTTCCTGGCGGGCTACCTGACCAAACCCATCGAACGGGTGGTGGAGGTCATGCGGCACATCATCGAATCCAACAACCTGTCCGAACGCGTGCCGGTGATCTACAAGGACGAGATCGGCCAGCTGTCGCACACCTTCAACCTGATGCTGGAAGAGCTGGGCACCGCCTACGACCAGATCAAGCGCTACGCCTTCGACGCCGTGGTGGCCCAGAAGCGGGAAATGCGCATCCGCAACATCTTCCAGCTCTACGTGCCCAAGGACGTCATCGAGGAAGTCTTCGTCAATCCCGAAAAAATGCTGGTCGGCAACAACCGGGACGTTTCCATCCTTTTCTCCGACATCCGCAGCTTCACCACCATTTCCGAGCGCATGGCGCCGGACGCGCTGGTCAATTCGCTGAACCGTTATTTCGGCATCATGGTGGACATCATCATGGACCGCAACGGCATGGTGGACAAGTACATCGGCGACGCCATCATGGCGGTCTTCGGCGCCCCGGTCAGCCATGGCAACGACGCCCTGTCCTCGGTCATGGCGGGGCTGGAGATGACCGACGCCCTGGGCAAGTTCAACCGGGAGCAGATCGCCATGGGCGCGCCGGAGTTCCATATCGGCGTGGGCATCAACTACGGCATCGTCACGGTGGGCAACATCGGCTGCGACAAGAAGATGAACTACACCGTCATCGGCGACACGGTCAACCTGTCGTCCCGACTGGAGGGGCTGACCAAAAAGTACCATCAGCCCATCCTGATCACCGACGGCGTCGCCGAACGCATCCGGGGCGAACTGCCCTGCCGGGTGGTGGACAAGGTGGCGGTCAAGGGCAAGACCCTGGGGGTGGACATCCTGACCACCCGGTTCAAGGTGGAAGGACCGGAAGCCGAGGCCTGGAAAATCCACGACGATGCGGTAAAATTATACTACAAGCGCGAATTTACCCGCGCCGCCGCCTTGTTCCAGCGGATCCTGCAGCTGCTGCCCGGCGATTTTCCCGCGGAGCAGTACCTGGAACGCTGCCGGACCTATATCGAGGCGCCGCCGGCCGCCGATTGGGACGGCGTGGAAGTGATGACGGAGAAATGAGCATGCGTCGACGTCTCCCCAACCTGCTCTGGACGGTCCTGCTCTGTTTTGCGCCGCTGTTCTCAGGCGCCCAGGAAGCCGAGCCCGCTGAGGCGCTGCTGCTGCTGGACGCCCGCTATGCGGCGGACGCGGAGGCTGAGGGACTGAGTTTTGCCGATGCCGTCGCCGCGGCGGTGGGCGCCGCCTTTGCCGAACGGGGCCTTTCCGTGCGGGCGACGGAGCGCCGCCGCCTGGGAGCGGACGACGGCCGGGGCGAACCCGAGCTGGCCCGGGAAGCCGGCCGATCTGCGGGGGTTCGCTGGGTGCTGGTCGTCAGGAGCACCTTGGATGGACGCAACCTGTTGTGGCGCATCGCCGCCTACGACGCCGAACAGGGCGGCCTGCGCGCCGCGGACGCCTATTCGGCCTTCGCCGGCCTCAGCGCCCGGCCGATCATCGACGATTCCGCCCGGGCGGTAGCCCAGGCCTGGAAAACCAGCGCGGTCTTGATGGAAGAAGACCACAGCCTGGTCGCCTTCGGCCAGCGCTTTGCGTCGGCGGATTCGGGCGTGGCCGTACGCTACGGCTCGGAAGACGGCGACGCCTACCGGGAAGCCGGGACCGTCGTCGACGGGGAACTGACCGCCGCCTACGCGCCCTTTGAGGCCGGCGTCCCGGTGTACCTGGAAGTGTACCGCGACGGCTACTGGACCAAAAAACTGGTCCTGCCCAAGGGGGTCACGGAAAAACCCGTCCAGCTACCCCGGCTACAGCAGGTAACCGAGTCCGCCTGGGGGGCCAGCACCGGCCTGGGGCGCCTTCTGGGCGCCGGCCTGGCCTACCGCTGGTACCCTCTGCCGGACCGCGTCTTTCTGAAGGGGGAGAACGCCCTCTGGACGGCCTACGATTTTATGCCCGGTTCCGCTCTGGTGTTGCACGACGAAGTGCGCCTGGGCGTCGGCGCTTACCTGCAGGCCAAGAACGACGCCCGCTTCCGCTACGCCCTGGGCACGGGCTTTTCGGCCATCGGCACCCTGCTGACCCATGCGTCGGGCTACGAGTCGCCCGCCGGCTTCGACCTGACCCTGGAGCCCTTCTGGTTTACCCTGGAATACCACTTTCCCGCCTGGGCGCTGGTGCTGGAAGAACGCTTTCCCTATTCCCTGGGCCTGGACAGCGGCTTTCTGGCGCAACAATGGCTGTACATGAACAATATGGGTTCGATGTTCCTGTCCCTGGGGGTGCTGATAAAATGGTGAACAACGTATTCGCGAAGCGCCCCTTCCCCCGGCTGTTGCTCGCGGCGGCCGCCGTCTTGCTGACCCTGGTCCTCGGCACCTGCCAGTTCATCGGCGCCGACATGTTCCCCAGCTACCTGACCCGGGCGGAAGCCGTGCTGGACCTGCGCTCCGAGCTGGAGGATGCCGGGGTGGGTGGGGATTTCTGGATACGGAAGATGGAATTCCTCAGTTCCCCGAGTACGGGGAAATCTTACATATTCGTATTAGTCGATGCGGTATCTCAGGGACCCCGACTTATAATTCTGGACGGGGAAACCCTGGGAATTAAAAGAATCGTTTCCAACAGCTCCATAGGGGCATTCTTGGCTACCGACATGTACGGATATTTTATCAGCGGCAACGGCAGTTACGTGCATCGTATGGATGCGTCCACCCTTGCGGACATCGACGATCAGATGACCAATCCCGTCTTCCCGGATGCATCAGGCTCGTATACCTTGGGCTCCGTTACCAACGTCGTCTTTTATGACATGCTTGGGGCTTTGTATAAATACGAATATACCGGTGTTGCTTTCTGGAACGGCGGATCAAGCGTCAATAAAAATCTTGATCCCATCTTCTATCCTGACCTGGGCTTGCGGGACGTCTATTGCGAAGGAACGAAGGTGCGTTTGCTGTTCTCATCCTGGGGTACCGCTTTTATTCTCAATTTTTCTACGCCCGCAGCCTTTACCACGGCTATGACCGGCACGAATGTTTCCGACGGCGCTGAATCCCAGCCTTTTTTACCTCCCAGCGACGACAGCGAGTCCGGCTGGCTGACCCGGGACGGGGCCATCGTGCTGAACCATGACCGGGATACCCGGTTGACGCGCTACGACGCCGATTCGGGGGACGAACTGGATTACTACGTGCTGGACGATACGGAAGAGACGAGGATCGCCTTTGCCCCCGACGGCGACCGTTGGCTGCTCTTTGATGGCCTGAGCGGCAAACTGCACTTGTTGAGGACCTGGTGGTGAACATGAGATTAGTGCGGGGCACAGCCCTGGCGGCGCTCCTCTGGGGGCAGGTCTGGTCCCTGGCGGCCCAGGACGCGGCGGCGGCAGCCCGCCCCCTGCGGGTGATGACCCTGATCGAACTGTCGTTTTCCGGCGGCCCGGCGGAGCAGGAAACCTGGGCCTGGTCCCTGGACACGGCGCTGGCCAAGTCCCCCCGGGTGCGGGAAGTCAAGCGTGGACCCGGGGCGCACGAGGCCCTGGCTCTGGCGGGGCTGGAGGGGTTCCAATTCATCGTCCGGGTGACGGCGACGCTGGACTCGGGCGCCGATACGGCGGAGGCCGTCTTCACCGTCGTGGACGTGCTGTCGGAAAAGACGGTGGCCGAGGGCCGCTTTGCGGGGCCCCTGCCGGACGAGCGCGAACTGGCGGAAACCTTCTGGCTGCCCCTGACGGCGGCGGTGGAAGCGGCCCAGCCTACGGAGCGCTCTTCCTACGTCCGCCTGCGGGCCGCGCCGGGAACCCGGGTCAGCGGCTTCAGCAAAGAGCCGGTGCTGATCGGCGACGAGGGCGAAGCGCGGATCCAAGCCGTCGTGCCCGCCACCTTTGCCTGGCGGGCGGTCAAGTCCGGCGCCCAGGACCAGTCCGGCGTCTTCGCCGCCCTGGACAACGACGCCCTGCTGGCCATTCCCCTGGTGCCCCTGCGGCGCTGGATGGTGGAGTCCGCTCTGGTGATGTCCCAGTTTCCGGACCTCTGGTTCGGCGTCAACGCGCGGCAGAACCGGCTCTTCTTCAAGTTCGGCCTCGAGCAGTACCTGTTCGGTTTCTTTCTGCCGTCCCGGTATGGCGTCGAACCCTACGACGGAATGATCGTTTCCCTGCCCATGATCATGCCCGGCCTGGCCATGGGCGTCCGCTTCGGTTCTTCCGCGGCCTTTATCCGGCCCTATCTGGCGGCGACGGCGCTGATGCACGTCAACACGGAACTGGGCGTCATCGACCCCATCGGTCCCGTGTCGGGGACCCTGGCGGCGGGCTTCGACTGGCGCATCGTGCCGCGGTTTACGCTGTTCGCCGAAATCGGCGCCACCCTGTACCCCGGCGCCAACGGCCCGCTGATGGTCGCCTCCCGGGGTACCGACGACGGCGGACCCGTCGCCTACGCCTACGACGACGAATTCTACGCCGAATGGCCGACGCTGCGCTTCGGCGCGAGGTTCTTCCTATGAAAACCAAGCCCGTTGCCCGACTCGCCGCCGCGCTCGCTGTATTTTCGGCCACCGCCGTCCTGCTGGCTTCCTGCCGGCAGCCCCCCTTCGACCCCGCCCTGAGCGCCTCGGAATACACCGCCGCCAAGCTGGGCGACCCGGTGTGGAGCAAGACCGTCCGCCTGTGGGATACCGCCAAGGGCGGGTATTACCTGCCGCGGCGGGATCCCGGCTATTATGCCCAAGGCACGTGGGTAAAAAAGGAAGCCCAAGGCATCAGCGTCGGTTTTTATGACACCAATTTTCCGCATAGTTTTAACCTATCTTTTTTCGTGTACAATGCTTTCGGCGATATCGCCACCCTGCTGTCGCCGATCTATCCTCCTCTGACCAGTATGGACAAAGTAATGATGGGCGCCAATTATAATTCCAATGAGGGGATTATAAAATACGACGGAGCGGCCAGTCCTGTATTCAACGTGGTGATAAACGATGTTGTCGGTTTTGGCGT
>DYPP01000066.1:12288-16373 GCA_020719845.1 Treponema denticola
GAGCGGCCAGTCCTGTATTCAACGTGGTGATAAACGATGTTGTCGGTTTTGGCGTTGCTCCCTTCAATTCCACCGATGACTATCTTGCATTAGTCATCTGGCCGGTAGCCAGCGCTTACCCATCCATAGCTTGTCAGGTTTTTAACGGCAACTCGGGTTTGATCGGAGCTGTATTTAACGATTTTACAATTGGTCCTCCTGCCCGCCCGACGGGTCCGGTGTGGGCGGGTTACTATAAATCTTCGCAGTTTCTCTACTTGTCCTATCCCCTGGACGGCGATACGGTGACCTACCGTTGGGAATATGATGGCGCTTCTTCCCCCACTCTGGCGCCCGTCCCGCTCCCGATTTCACGGCAGTTGACGGGGATTCTGTCCGACGGGCGGCTGCTGGCGGATACGGGGGACTACCTGTACGTGTACGAGGCCGACGGGTCCGGGGAGTTTTCCATACCCACCGGGGCGCTGCGCTTTGTGCACGAGCGCTTCGACGGCATAAAATATATTTCCGTCTTTACCCGGACGGTCGAGATTCCGCAGCAGGACAGCGACGACAGCGAATTCCTGATCCAGATCTGGGAAATCGACACGCTGGACCTCAAAGACCTGGCCCACTGACGTTCGGTCCGGCGCCGGGGTAGATCGGCGAACACCATGAAAATTCCCTATGCTATGCTTGATATTTCATGGTAATCGGCGTATCCGCCGGTAGCTGGTACCAGATGAACATCGCGCTAGCGCAGGCCCCGCTTGAGGGCTTCGATGTAGGCCTGCATCTCCGCGTCGTTCCGGTAGCGGGCGCCCACATCCTGAAAATACCGTTCCCGGCTGGCCGCGTCCTTGAGGCGCAGCGCGTTCTCGGCGATGGTCTGGGCGTTGTAGATGCTTTCTTTTTGTCCCGCGCTGACGAACTCCTGTTCGTAGCGGGCGATGCGCTCCCGCAGGTCCGGAAAGGCCTGCCGGGTGGCCGCGTCGGTCAGGAAGGCGTCCAGCTGGGTGCGGGCGTCGATCAGGCCGCCTGAGCCCCGGGCCAGGGCAGCGTCTTCGGCCCGCTGGTAGCGGCTATACGATCCGAGCATGGTATCGTACCGGCCGGCGGTCTGGGCCAGCCGGGCGTTCTCGGCCCGGGCCTGTTCCAGATCGGCTTTGAGCCGGGCTTCGGCGGCCAGTTCTTCCGGCGATTTGGCGGCTGCCGGCCCCGGGGCGCTCTGGGCGGCGGCGGCGCTGCCGGCGCGGGCTTCTTCCAGCAGGCGTTCCAGTTCGGCCACCCGCAGCGCGCTCTGCTCCTTTTCGACGTTGAGCACGGCGCTGCGCTCCGCGTCCTGGCTGAGTTCCGCGGACAAGCGGCTGATCTCCGCTTCCAGCTCCCGGGCTTTTTTCTTGTCTTCCCGGGCCTGGGCGTCGGCTTCCGCCGCCAGTCCGGCCAGGGCGCTGTCGATGCCCTTGAGGGCTTCCGGTTTCTGCGCCGCCTGGGGATACTGGGCCAGCACCTGGGCGTAGGCGTCCACGGACTGGTTCCACTTTTTGGCGTCCAGGTCGCGCTTGGCCCGGTTCAGCGGGTTCTGGGCCGCCCGGGTATCGGCGGCGGCCTTTTCAGTGGCGCCCCGGGCGGAAGCCAGGGCGCCGACGCCGTCCACCAGACGGGTGGTTTCAGCCGCCGACAGGCCCAGATAGGCCGCGGCTTCGGCGTAGGCGGCGGCGGCGGCGTCGTAGTCGTTCCGGGCGGCGGCCTCTCCCGCCCGGGTCAGCGCCAGGTCGGCTTCCTGCCGGCGTTGGCCGGTTTCATCCAGGTTGCGGTCGGTAAAATAAGCGTGGGCCTGCAGGACTTCGGGGATCTGGCCCAGTACCCGGGTATAGGCTTCGGCGGCGCGGTCGTTCTGGCCTGCGGCCAGGGCGTTCCTGGCCTGCTCCGCGAAGTTGCGGATGGAGGCCACCAGTTCCGCCTGGCTGAGCAGCAGGGTCGTGTCTGTGGAAGTCCGTTCCAGCTGGCTGCCGGCCAGCTGGGAAAGGGCGTCGGCGGCGAACAGGTCGGCCTGGCGGCGTTTATCCAGGGAAGCGATCCCGGCCAGGCTGGGGTCGGTCAGGTAGCTGCGCAGCGATGCCGAGCGCGCCGCCGCGTCCTCGTAGCGCCGCTCCCGCAGGGCGGCCTGCACCGCCAGGTAGAGGCCCACGATCTGGTCTTCCGCCGCTGTGGCTTTGGCGCTCTGTTCGCCGATCCGGGCCAGTTCGGCCTTGGCCTGCTCCAGGCCGGCGCTGGCCTGGGCGGCCTGTCCGGCCAGGGCCTGGGACCGGGATTCCAGCTCCTGGGTCTTGGCTTCCAGGGACGCCCGCAGGGCGTCTTCCCGCTTTTTGGATTCATCCTGGATCCGCTTGCGTTCTTCGTTGAGCGAACCGATGGTGGTCTTGTATTCGTCCCGCAGGCGGGCGTAGTTGGCTTCCGCCGCCGCTTTTTCGGCGTCCAGCTTTTTCTGGTAGTCCGCCAATTCCTTCCTGATGCCCGCCAGCCGTTCTTCCTCGAACTTCTTCAACCGCTCCTGGATGACCGCCTCGGAGAGGCCTTCGGCCATCAAGCGGGCGCGTTCCTTTTCCAGTTCCTTTTCCATCTGGGACCGCAGTTCGGCTTCCCGGCCGGCGATCCGCTGCTCAAAACTGGCCTGCAGGTTGGACTGCTCTTTTTCCATCGCCGCCAGCCGGGTCTGGAACTCGGCGATTTCCTTTTCCTTTTCCGAAATGCGGGATTCCGAATCCTTCTTCAATTCCTGGATCAGCTTGCCTTCGGCGGAGGCCAGGGCGGCGCCGCTGGAGGAATAGGCCGCTTCCCGTTCGCTGAACACCGTGGACAGCCCCCAGAGGGCGCTGCCGGTAAAGGCGATGGCCAGCACGTTGACCGCCAGGGGAAAAATAAAGCCCTTTTTGAGCGGGCTCAGGCGGAATTGCTCCGGACCGACGTCGATGCGGTTCTTGCGGGTGATTTCTTCTATCTGCGCGGTGATTTCCTTCCGGTCTTCCGGACTGATCCCCGCGTGGCGGTCGGCTTCTTCCGCAGCGCTGGAGTCTTCGTTCATCACCAAAGCCTTGTGCAAAAGTCCCTTGTTCGACATCGACGCTGCTCCCGTTGTACCTGCGTACCTGATTGAAGCTGTCTGACAACTCGGTCAGTTATCAGACAGCCTCAGTATTTTTTCGGATTTTGGCGGATTTAAACTGTTTGTGTTGCTAAAACCAGGTAAAACCGCCAAAATCCTGCGAAAATACAACATTAAGGTAGCTGTTCCGTAACTCCCTGAGTTACGGGACAGCCTCGATTGTATTATAATCGGTAAAATCTCTATTTTCAATGAGGACAATGCCAATGTTGCCCCAATCGGGGACGCGCTAGGATTCCCGGCAGGTTTCCAGCTCCCGCAGGCGCCGCTCGTCCAGGCGGACGTGCAGGTTTTTTTCGTGCGTGGGAATGACCAGCCCCTTGGGGCCGTTTTTGGCCCGCCTCAAGTACTTGACCGGCGTGTAGAAGAGGTCGCCTTCGGCGGCGTTGCGCCCTTTGGAATAGAAGACCGCCAGGTTGCCCGCGTCCAGCAGGACGTCCAGGGGCACCGACTTGCCCGCGCGGGCCTTGACGAAGACGTAGGACCCCGGATAGTCGCGCATGTGCAGCCAGAGGTCGTTGCCCTTGACGTGGCGGCGCAGCAATCCGTCGTTTTCCGCCGCGTCCCGGCCGACGATGATCAGCCAGCCCTGGCGGATGAAGCTCAGGCCCGGCCGCTTCTTGTCCGCGGCCTGGGCGCTGGTCCGCCCCGCGCGCAGCGCCTTGTGCAGGCGCAGCGGATTCTCTTCCGCCAGCAGCCGGTCCATCTCCGCCTGCAGCCGCTGCAGTTCGGCGCCGCCGTAGCCGATTTCCGCCGTTACATCCGCCAGGCCATGTTTGGCCTTGCGGTACTGGTCGTAGTAGGCTTCGGCGTTGGCGGCGGCGGACTTGCGGGGGTCCAGCTTGATGCGCACAAGTGCGCCGCGCACAAGTGCGCCGCGCACCTGTGCGCCGCGCACCGGGGTTTGGGTATAAAAATCGTCCGTCTCCAGCCAGGCGTC
>DYPP01000067.1 GCA_020719845.1 Treponema denticola
GCGCATTGGCCGCGGCAGGGAAGACTTAATCTCCGAAAAGACTTGAAGAAAGCCCTGATCGATAGTACAGTGTACTGGAGCCGCCGATATACTCCACGGCCGTCAGAGGGAGTTTACATGACCGAAAAGGACTATCAGTACCAATTGGTTACCTTTCAGCTCGGAGAAGAACAGTACGGTATAGATATCATGGATGTAAAAGAGATCGTAAGGGTTCAGGAAGTTCGATCCATTCCCAATGCGCCTTCTTATGTTGAAGGCATTTTTAATCTCAGAAGCGAAATCATTCCCATCATAAATTTGCACAAACGATTTCACCTGAAGAAGATGGCCGCCAGTGAGGAAGACGAGCTCTTGTCCGGTTTCATCATCATGGACGTGGAAGGCATGAAGCTGGGCGTGATCATCGATAGGGTCTCTCGGGTGGTCAGCGTGGAAGAAGACCGCATCCAGGCTCCGCCGCAGATGCTCAGCGGAATCGGCGCCGAATACATTCAGGGTGTCGTACATCAAGAACAAGGGTACCTGATTATTTTGGATATTCGCAAACTTTTCAATCCAAAAGAATTACAGAAAATAAGCGATCTTAGGCGGTAAAGGTCGGTGGACCGCTTGAACCGGGGCAGCAGATGAAAGTTGAAGCCTATTCTCCCACCATCCGTCGTAAGGAGATGGACGCGGTCTTGACCGCCATGGTTGAAGACAAGATCGGTCCCGGCGACCGCAAAGATCATTTGGTACAGACGGCCAAAGAATACCTGCAGTTTGATTTTAGCCTGGCCTTGCGGAGTCCGGCCATCGCCCTGTTCTACGCTTTGAAAGCCCTCGGCCTGGAAGCCGGCAGCGGCGTAGTGGTTTCCGCTTTATCACCCCGCTATTACGCCCTGGTTTTGCAATCCCTGGGCTTGAAGGCCTTGTACGCCGACGTGGATGAAGCCACGGCCAACATGAGCGCCGATACGATCCGCGCCCTGCTGCACCCGTCCCCCGAAGCCGGCGAAACCGGGGATGCAAAAGCCCGGGCCATCGTCGTTCACCATACCCTTGGTTTTGTGCCCGACGTGCCCGGGATGCTGGAGATCGGACTGCCGGCGATTGAAGATTGTTCGCTGAGTTTCGGCACCAACTGGGCCGCCCGGAAGGCCGGCTCCTTTGGCACCTTCACCCTGCTGGGCTTGGAAGAACGGGATATCCTGACCGGCGGCGGCGGCGCTTTGCTGTACGCTTCTTCCCGCCGGGAGGCTTCGGTACTTAGGGGATACGCCGACTTGCCCAAGGAGCTCTGCCTGGCGGACCTGAACGCCGCCATGGCCACGGTGCAGTTCAAGGAATCCGAGCGGAACTTTGTCCGGCGGCGGGAAATCGCCCAGGTGTATCTGCAGTCCGCGCAGCGCACCCGACATAAGCGTTTTGTGCAGACCGGCGAGGCGGAGTACAATAACTACGCTTTTCCGCTGCTGCTGGAAACGGGCATGAAGGACGTTAAAGCCTACGCCTCCAGAAAGGAAGTAGTCGTTGAGCACGCTTTTGATGATACCCTGGCGACGGCGGGTCTGGTCGACGGCCCTGGTTGCCCGGTAGCCGCCTCCCTCGCCCTGAGAACCGCCCTCTTCCCCCTCTATCCGCGCTTGTCAAGTTCCCAGGCGGCCAAGGTCGCCAAGGTTATTGCCACCCTTCCCTGAGGAGGGCCGCAGCCTATGCAGCAGGGTGTACGCCGGGCGCTGTTGATCGTAAACCTCCACAAGGATGATTCCCCGAGCCTGATGGAAGAAATCCGCGGGTGCCTGGAACGGCAGGGGACTGCGGTGACCCTCTGCGCCTTTGAAGGCAAGCCCCTGGACCAACCGGAAGGCAGCTTTGATGTGGCTTTCAGCCTGGGCGGCGACGGCACCGTCCTCTACGCCGCGCGTTGCATGGCGCCGCTGGGGGTACCGCTGTTTCCCATCAATCTGGGTACCCTCGGCTTTATCGCCGCCGTGCACCGTTCGGAATGGAAATCCGTATTTGAACAATGGATCGCGGGCCGGATCGGCGTGTCCCGGCGGCTGATGTTTGAGGTGGGTATCGAACGGGACGGCGGAGTTGTCAAACGCCTCTCCTGCCTAAACGACGCCGTCATCGCCGCTTCGGGAATTTCCAAAATCATCAGGCTCGAAGTCGGCACCGAGAATATCCGCTTCGGACACTACCGCTCGGACGGCTTGATCGTAGCTACGCCGACGGGTTCCACCGCCTATTCGGTGGCCGCGGGCGGTCCCATCCTGGATCCCGAGATGGACGCCATCATCATCAATCCGATCTGCCCCTTCACGCTGTCCAACCGGCCGATCGTCGTTCCCGCCCATGAAACCGTGTACGCTGAAGTTGAGCAGGAACAGCGGAGCGGCGTGCTCTTGACCGTCGACGGCCAGGTGGTGGAACCCCTGCTGCCCGGCGACCGGGTCAGCGTACGCGCCGCCGCGTACCGGGTTCAGCTGATCGCTTCGGATCGCTCCGTTTTTTATCGCGTGTTGCGCACCAAGCTGAATTGGTCGGGAGGACCCGATGCTTGAGGAACTGATCATCAAGGATTACGCGCTCATCGATCGGTTGTCCGTCAGTTTCGACAACGGCCTCAACATTCTGAGCGGCGAGACCGGGGCGGGCAAATCGATCATCGTGGGGGCCTTGAGTTTTCTGCTCGGCGCCAAGGTGGACGTGGACGTAGTACGCACCGGCAGCGAGGAGACCAGCGTTTCGGCGGTGCTCCGTTACGACTCCCGGAACGCGGAAATTCGGACCTGGCTGGCGTCCAGGGACATCGTCCCGGAGGATGGCCGGCTTATCCTGCGGCGGATCCTCAAGCGGTCCGGCCGGGGCAGCGCCTACATCCAGGATGTACCGGTCACCCGCGGCGACCTGCAGGATTTTACCGCCCTGCTCTTCGACATCCACGGACAGCATGAACACCAATCGCTGCTGCGGAAAGAGACGCACCGCAAATTCCTGGACCGTTTTGCGGGTATCGAAGACCAGGTGCTGGAGTTCAACCATCGCTTTCTGGAACTGGCGGAACTCAAAAAGGCGCTGGAAGATTCGGTGCAGGCCGAACGGGGCCGGGAAGCGCGGCGGGAGTTGCTGGCTTACGCGGTGGAAGAAATTGCCAAGATTGCCCCGAAAAGCGGGGAGAGCGCCCAACTGGAGCTGGAAGCCAAGCGGCTCGGAGACCATGAAAAGCTGTCGGCCTTGATCAACACCGCCGCCGTCGGCGTGTTTGAAGAAGAGAGTTCCCTCTTGGCGCTGATGCGCAAAGCCCGGAGCGCGCTGGAAGCCGCCGCGGGCATCGACCCGGGACTGGATGGGCTGTATAAGCGGTTTTCGGACCAGTATTACGAACTGGAAGACGCCGCGGACCAGCTCAGAACGTATCGGGATGATCTGCGCTACGACCCGGAACGGCTCGAGGCCGTCCAGGAACGGTTGGCCGTCCTGTACAAGCTTAAAAAAAAGTACGGCGACGACGAAGACGCCGTGCTGGCCTACCGAACGCAGGCGGAAAATGAAATACTAGCCCTGTCGCGGATCGAAGAAGACCGGGCCCGGCTCAAAACCCAGATCGGGCGTCTGGAACAGGACATCGCGGCCCGGGCCGCGGACATCGGCGCCCGACGGACCGCCGGGGCGTCGGATCTTTCCCGGGGCGTCACGGAAATTCTATCCGGTTTGGGCATGCCCCGGGCCAGGTTTTCCGTCGCCGTGGTCGGCAAGGGGCAGGGCGCCGTCGGGCTTGTCTGCGGTCCCTGGGGGACGGAGGACGTGGAGTTCCTCATTTCCGCCAACCTGGGCGAGCCGCTCAAGGATCTGGCCAAAATCGCCTCCGGCGGCGAACTGTCCCGGTTGATGCTGGCGGTCAAGACGGTGCTGGCCCGGGCGGATACGATCGAGACGCTGGTTTTTGACGAAATAGACACCGGGATCGGCGGGGAAGTGGCTCTGGCGGTGGGCCAGCATCTGGCCCAGCTGGGCCAGGACAAGCAAATCTTTTGCATTACGCATCTTGCAAGTATCGCGGTTCGTGCCGATAATCATTTGAAGGTGGAAAAAATAATTGAGCGGGGACGGACGGTGACGGCGGTCAAGGCCATTCCCCGGGAACAACGGCGCGAGGAGATAGCCAGGATGTTGGCCGGCGACGCCGTCGGAAGCGCGGCCCTGGCGCACGCGGATGAATTGTTGACTAAATACGGGGAACGGGGTTAGCCATGGCGAAGATCTCCAATGAGGATCGTCACCAGTATCTGGAAAAATCAAAACTCTACAAAGAGACCACCGAGGCCATTCTGCTTCGGGAAAAAAGCATTTTGGCGGTGCTGCAGAAGGATCAGAACGGCGCCGTATTCAAGCGGCTGACCCTGGCGGACGAGATGCTCAACCTGGCTTCCAACTACATCGTCATGAGCGGCGTTTCCCAGGCCATGCTGGGGGTCAGGAACGAGGACGCCCTGAACGAGGCGCGGAAATCGTTGTACAAGAGCGTGATCTACCTGGAAGAAGTGGTCACCAACCTGGTGGACGTCCCCTATTCGGACTATGAAGCCAAGGTGGCGGAACTGGAAAGCATCGACGCGGTTCGCCGTTACGCCTTGATCCGCAAGCTGGGCTTGGCCATCCGCCTGGTGGAGGACGCCTACGGGGACAATACCAAGTGGAAGTGGGCTTTTGTAGAACTGGAAGCCCGCTTTGCCACGGTCGCCAAGAATATTTTTGATTTGAAGAACGCGGTAGCCAACATGGATCCCCGATCTCCGGATTACGAAGTGACCATCTATCATCTGCGCACGCTCAAACGCCTGATGATGCAGGCTGCGGACCGGTACCGGGAAAAATACGAGTTGTCCACCAATCGCATCGACGACTTCAAGCAGGCGATCAATTATTTGGGTGCCTTGAAGCGCATCCATACGCTGCTGGGCGAACGGGACGAAGTGGAAACGGTAAAAAAGAAACTGGACATCTGGTCGGCCAAACTGGAAGCGGATCAAAAAAAGAAAGAAGAAACGCCGGCCAGAAAAGTCTGATCATGAAAGGATCGTCGATCCTCGAGTTCCGTACCCTGTTCCCGGCTTTAAAAAAATATCGCGCCCACTATTTCTGGGGTTTGGTTTGCCTGTTGCTCGTCGACCTGGCCCAGATGGTCATTCCCCAATTCATCAAGCGGGCCATCGATCTGATCTCGGCGGAGAACGCCGCCGGATCCTCGCTGTGGCTGCTGACCGCCGGGATGATCGGCAGCGCGGCGCTGATTTCCAGCGGACGTTTTTTATGGCGATACTTCATCCATGGGGCGTCCCGCAGGATAGAAACCGAGTTGCGGGACCGGCTGTTTTCCCACTTGATGCGGCTCTCCTTCGATTTTTATCAGGGCAACAAGATCGGCGACCTGATGGCCAGGGCGACCAACGACATGAACGCCGTACGCATGGCCATCGGTATGGGATTTGTCGCCTTCATCGACGGCACGGTGATGGCCGCGGCCATTCTGGTCATCATTTTTATCGAAGACAGCCGCACCGCGGCTTTGGCCGTTCTGCCGTTGCCCTTCATCACCCTGCTGATTCTCGCTTTCGGTAGCGCCGTGGGCCGGCGGTTCAAGCGCGCCCAGGAAGCGTATTCGGCGCTGAGCGACACCGTGCAGGAAACCTTTGCCGGAATCAGGGTGATAAAATCCTTCGTCAAGGGGTCGTGGTTTGTGCGCAAGTTCGCGGATGCCAACGACGACTACCGCCGGGCCAACATGGAACTGGTAAAAATATTCGGCCTCTTCTTTCCCTTGATCAGTTTTCTGTCCGGCATCACGACCCTGATCCTGTTGCTTGCCGGCGGCAGCCGGGTGATTGAAGGACGGATGAGCGCCGGAACGCTGGTGGCCATGTTCAGCTATCTGCAGATGCTCGTCTGGCCGATGGTCGGCACGGGCTTCATGATCAACATGATGCAGCGGGGCGCGGCGAGTCTGGGGCGGATCAACGAAATACTCGGCACCGAACCGTTGATCAGTTCCCCCGCGGACGCCCGGCAAGCGCCCGCCGCGGCTTCCACCTTCGCGGTTGAGCTGCGGGGCCTGCATTTTTCGTATCCCAACGGGACGCAGGCGCTGCGGGACCTGACTCTGCGCCTTCCCCGGGGCACGATCCTCGGGCTTCTAGGTCGTACCGGATCAGGCAAGACGACCCTGCTTAAAACCCTGAGCCGGATGCTCGATCCTCCGCCGGGGACGGTGTTCATCGACGGCCTGGACGTACGGGATTGGGACCTGCAAGCCCTGCGCAGCCGTTTCGGAGTTACTCCGCAGGATACCTACCTTTTTTCCGCGTCGATCAAAAGCAACATCGCCTTCGGAGTTCCCGCAGCGGACCCGGCGCGTCTGGAGGCGGTGGCCGAATTGTCGGCCATCGCCCCGGATTTGGGGGATTTCAAGGAAGGCTGGGATACGGTGATCGGGGAACGGGGCCTGACGCTGTCCGGCGGCCAAAAGCAGCGGGTAGCCATTTCCCGGGCGGTGTTGGGGGATCCGGATATCCTTTTGCTGGACGACGCCCTGTCCGCCGTAGACGCCCAGACGGAAAAACGTATCCTGGAGCGCCTGCTGGCGGAACGCCGCGGCCGGACGACCATACTGGTATCCCACCGGGTATCAACGCTGGCCAACGCGGATCTGGTCATCGTGCTGGAAGCGGGCGGCATCAGCGAAATCGGCGCGCCCCGGGACCTGGCGGAGGGCGCGGGATTCTACGCGCAAATGGCGCGGCTGCAGCGCTTGGAGCAGACGTCGGCGCGGGAGTCCACCTAAATGGCCGACTTTTTTGACGTCGAGGACGTGGTGAAAAACTACGATCCGCACATCGCCGGCCGGATGATTTCGTACCTGCGGCCATACAAATCCCTGGTGGCCCTCACCCTGCTGGCCTTGGTCTTCTCCACGGCGGGCGAATTGGTCTTGCCCGTGCTGATCCAGCGGGTCATGGACGAGGTAATACTGGCCCGCCATCTGGTCGTAGCGACCGATCCGGCGGCGGTGGGCCACGCAGCGGATCGGGTGGGGCTTTCAGCGCGGGGACGCTCGGTGCGGATCGGCGGCCACCTGTTCGTTCCCCAGACCGGAACCTCAGGCAACCGCGGGGCTCTCGCCGGCGAGAGCTGGTATGTGTTCCGCCCTGAAGAGGATTCTGCCGTCGTCGACCGGATTCCGGAACTGATCCTCCGGGAAGGATCCTGGGCGGCAATCCGCACCAAAGATCTGTATGCCCTTTCGGCGCCGGATATCCGTGCCCTGCGCCAGGATGATCTGTCCCGGCTGGGTTATAGCGCGGTGCTTTTCTTTTTGATCCTGCTCGTCATCCTGGCGGCCTCCTTTGTCCAGACCTGGGCTAGTTCGCTGATCGGACAAAAAGTGATGAAGGAACTCCGGCTGGCCCTTTTTGAAAAGACCGCTTCCCAATCCACGGCTTTTCTGTCCCGGCACCCCGTGGGCAGGATCGTCACCCGCCTTACCGGGGACGTGGAAACCATCAACGAGTTTTTTACCTCCGTGCTGTCCACCTTCCTCAAAGACCTGAGCCTGATGGTGGGCGTATTGATCACCCTGTTCCTGCTTTCGCCGCGGCTGGCCCTGGTGGCCCTGCTGACGCTGCCCCCGGTGGCCGTGGTGACCGGCATCAGCCGGGTAAAGGCCCGAAACGCGTTCCGCCGCCAGCGGACCGCTTCTTCCCGGGTCAACTCCTTTCTGTCCGAGCGTCTCTCGGGCATCCAGGTCGTTCAGTTATTCTCTCAGGAAGATGCCAGCAAGCGGGATTTTTCGGTCCGCAACCAGGAGCTGCTCAGCGCCAATCTGGGGGAAATGTACGTATTCGCCGCCTTCCGCCCGCTGGTGGATTTTATGGCTACCCTGACCATCGCCGTCATCGTCGGCGTAGGCGGAATGATGGTCATGAACCAATCCATCTCCCTGGGCGTGATGATCGCCTTCATCAACCTGGTGGGTATGTTTTTTGCGCCCGTGCAGGATATCGCCGAAAAATACACCCTGCTGCAGTCCGCCATGGCCGGCGGCGAGCGGGTTTTTGCCTTGCTGGATACGGACGAGCGCATACCGGACCCGGGAATCCGTGCTGTTGAAGGCCAGGTACGCGGGCATATCGAATTCGACCGGGTCTGCTTTTCCTACAAGGCGGGGGAACCGGTACTGCGGGAGGTGAGTTTTACCGTGCAGAGCGGCGAAATGGTGGCCATCGTCGGCTATTCCGGCGCCGGCAAGACGACGATCACCAACGTGCTGACCCGTCTGTGGGATATCGACTCCGGATCCATTCGTCTGGACGGAACGCCCTTGGCGGAAATTCGTCTGGATGAACTCCGGCGATCCGTGCTGCCCGTGCTGCAGGATGTTTTTCTGTTTTCCGGCAGCGTGGCGGAAAATATCCGCCTGGGTTTGCCGCTCACGGACGCGCAGGTGGAAACCGCGGCCCGAACGGTGCACGCCCACGAGTTCATCTCCGAGTTGCCCGCCGGCTACGCCACCCTCTTATCCGAAGGGGCAACCAATATTTCGTCCGGTCAACGGCAGCTGATCAGCTTTGCCCGGGTAATCGCCCACAATCCGGCGGTGGTCATCCTGGATGAAGCCACCAGTTCGGTGGATACCGAAACCGAGCACCGTATCCAGCTGGGCATCCAACAGGTGCTGGCGGGCCGAACCTCCCTGGTGATCGCCCACCGGCTTTCCACCATCCGCCACGCGGACCGGATCCTGGTCCTGGCCGGCGGACGTCTGGTCGAGAACGGTACCCACGCGGAGCTTATCGCCCGGGACGGGCTGTACGCCGGTCTGTACCGGCTGCAATACGAACATTCGAACCTACTCTAGCCGGGCGGAGTTCTCCCGCTTGTCCCAGCGCCGAGCCAGATCCTGGGCGCTCTCGCCGGCTATGTTGCGCGCCATCTTGTCCGCCCCCAGCTCCAATAAAAGCTGTATCTGCTCCGGTGTACCGCGGTACGCGGCGTAGTGCAGGATGGTGTTGCCGATCCGGTCCCGGGATACGATCGCCGGACCGGAAAACAAAGCTTTCAAAGCTTCATTCCCCAGGACCAAGGCCTGGCCGCCCGGGGTTTCGCCGTCCGCGGCGGTGGAGAAAACGTCCGCGCCGCCGGAAGCCAGCAGGCTGACCGTTTCCCAGGCGCCGCTTTCCAACGCCAGATGAAGCGGGGTTTTGCCCTGGGCGTCCGCCGCGGAAAGGGGCGCGCCCTGGGCGATGATCGTTTTGATGGTCTCCCTGGAAGCCCGCTCCAGAACCGCGATGTGCAGGGCGGTCTGGCCCAGATCATTGCCCGAGTACAGCCGGTCTTTGGTGAGCAGGGTTGAGACCAGACCGGGAGCCATGGCCATCTGCAGGGGCGATGTGCCCGCCGCGTTGCGCACGTGGATGGAAGCGCCCCTAGTCAGCAGAATCGTGATCAGGTCCCTTTTTTCAAGGATGACCGCCAGGTGCAGGGGCGTGTCGCCCCGGTTGTTCCGGGCCGTCGGATCGGCGCCCTTTTCCAGCAGACGCTCCACGCTGCCGCTGAGACCGGCGGCGACGGCCTGCAACAGGGGTGTATTGCCTTCCAGGTCCCGGGCTTCCAGGTCGGCGCCGGCGGCCAGCAGCAGGTTCTCGATGTCCTTCATGCCTAGGCGGACCGCGTCGTGCAGAGCCGTGTTGCCGCTCAGGTTGGGGCCGTCCACGTCGATCCCGAGCTGGATGAGGCTTTGGACGCAGGCGGCGGTGTTCCAGCGCACCGCCGCGTGGAGCGCCGTATTGCCCAGCGAATCCCGGGCTGACGTGGAAGCCCCCGTCTTGACCAGGGCGCTGACGGTGCTGGGCGAACCGGCGCGGACGGCGTTGAACAGCGGCGTCTCGCCGGTAACGTTGCGCGCTTCCAGCAGGGCGGCTTTTTCGGCGATCGTCGGGATGACCGCATCCCGGCGCCATTGCGCCGCGTAGTGCAGGACGCCGTTGCCCAGTCCGTCCTTGGCCTGGAGGGTAAAAGCGTTGAGCATCCATTCCCGGTAGCCGCCGTCGGCATGGGCCGCCAGGTAGAGGGGGCTTTCTCCCCGGGCGTTGGTGGCGAACACGTCCGCTCCCCGGGCCAACAGGACCAGGCCGATTTCCGCTTCATCCTGGGCAACCGCCAGGTGCAGCGCCGTATCGCCCAATTTATTGCGCGTCGTGATCAGGCCTTTCCGGTCCAGGATGCGGGCAATCGTCGCGGATGGGGCGGAAGCCGTCACCGCGATGTGCAAGGGCGTGTTGCCGCCGTTGTCGCTCTCCAGGACCGTCTTCGGGGTGATGATGGCGTCTTGGACAGCATCGCCTTTTTGCAGGGCCAGATCGAAGGGCGTCAGGCCCGCGGTATCCGCGGCGAAGATATCCGCGCCGTTATCCAGCAGCAGCTGGATATACGCTACCCGTTCCGTCGCCACCGCGGTATGCAGCGGCGTCGCGCCCTTGGTATTGCGCAGTTCCACATCCGTGCCGCCCGAAATCAGCCGAGCCGCGATTTCGACGCCCAAATTCAGCGTTACGGCCAGGTGCAGGGGCGTGTCGCCATGATCGTCCTTGATGCCCGGATTGGCGCCTTTGGAAAGGAGCAGATCGATGCCGGCTTTGCGGGTTTCAAGGGGCATGACGATATGCAGGGCGGCATTGCCCTTGGCGTCCCGGGCGTCCAGAACCGCCCCGGCGGCGATCAAAAGATCCATCGCCTCCAGGTTGCCGGTGCGCGCGGCTTCGTGCAGCGGCGCGGTGCCGGAGCCGTCCTTGGCGTTGACGTCCGCCTTTCTTTCGATCAGCAGTCTGACCATCCCGGTGTGGCCCGCCCGGGCGGCGTAGTGCAGGGGGGTCAACCCATCGGAAAACCGTACGCCGAAGTTGGCTGCCCGGACCGCCGGCGCCAGGTAGGAAAGCGTCGGATTGTCCGCGCTGCCGCCGGCTTTGATCAAATATTCCGCCACCAGGGCGTGGGGGTAGGAATCGGGGCGGGAAAAAGCCGTATCCAAAGCTGTTTTATTTCCCCCGTCCCGCTGGTTGACCACCGCCCCGGCGCTGAGGATGGCCGTCACCGCCGCAAGGTCGCCCTTCAGCGCGGCCAGGTGCAAGAGGGTTTTACCCTCCTGGTTGGCGGCCCGGACCGTATCCTTGGTCAAGACCGCGTTCAACAAGGCGCCGCCTGAGTTCAAGGCGCGCTGGGCGGCGGAAAACCCGTCCGGAGCGGACCGGAAGACGTCCGCCCCCGCAGCGCAGAGCACTGCGGTGGTGGCGGCATCCTTCTTTTCCGTACTGATATCCAGAGCGGTACGCTTGCCGGCGTCCAGGGCATCCGGCTTTGCTCCCTGGGAAAGAAAAAAGGACGCCAGATCGCTGTCCGCCAATTCCGCCGCCCGATGCAGGGGCAGGCGGCCTGAAGCGTCGGGTGTATTGACGTCCATTTTTCCCCGGAAAAAATCCCGGGCTTTTTCGGTTTCGCCCTTGGCCAGGAGGGTCCAGGCATCATCCTCCGCCACTGCTTCCGGCGCTGCGGGTGGAGAAGCGGGTGGAGAAGCGGTGGCGCAGGACGCAAGCAGAGTCGCCAGAAAAACGACACCGGCCAACGGGATCAAGGTACGGGAATCGCTGGTTTTCATACCCACATCATCGACCGTTCGGGGGCTTAAATGTAGGTAAAAGTCGATCCCGCCGAGCCCTTGACAGGCCCCGGCGAATTTACTATATTCGGAAACGATTTACGCGGCGATGGTGGAATTGGTAGACACGCCAGCTTGAGGTGCTGGTGCCGAGAGGCATGGAAGTTCAAGTCTTCTTCGCCGCAAAAACGCGCAGGGTTCATATCGCATAAATGACCCCGTTCCGGGTGGGAGCGGGGCTTTTTTATGTGGCCGCCGCTTGCCGGCAATCATGAGTCCGGTCTAAAAAACGGTTGTTTTTAGACCGGACTTAAGCAATTCCTTACAGGAATTGCGTTTTAAGCGGAACAACTCTAAAAACTGAAATTTTTAGAGTTGACTCAATCATAAAAAAAACAGTTATACTTTACTCCCATGTACGTTATGCACGGTTCCCCCGACTATCCCGTCTTTTTTACCCCTGAAGCGGTAGGCCGACGTCCTGCCGTCGCCCAGCCGGCCGCAGAGCGGGGCGGTAGGTATGCCTGAATATTCAACCGGTCTACCCGGCCTGGACGGCATTCTGGAGGGTATCCAGCCCGGGGACAACCTGGTCTGGGACGTGGAAGACGTGGACGAGTACCGCCGCTTTGCCCTTCCCTTTGCCCGGGGCGCCCTGGAACGCAACAAGAGGCTGATCTACTTCCGCTTTGCCGACCATCCGCCGATCCTGTCCGGAATCCCGGAGGTGGAGACGGTAGCCTTGGACCCTTCCCGGGGCTTCGAGCATTTTGTGCTGGATCTGGTGGCGGTGGTGGAGCGGACCGCCGCCGACGCCTGGTACGTCTTCGACTGTCTGTCCGGGTTGGCCAACGTCTGGTACGCGGACCGCATGATGGCCAATTTTTTTCTGGTGGTTTGTCCCTATGTCCTGGAATTGCAGTCCCTGGCCTACTTTTCCCTGTTCAAGCACAGCCATTCCAACCACGCCACGGATACCATCTATTCCACGGCGCAGATCATCATCGAAGTCTGGACCTACGCCGACAAAAGCTACGTCCAACCCCAGAAGGTGGAGAACCGGCGTTCGCCGACCATGTATTTTCTGCACGAGATGACGGGTCAATCCTTTGTGCCCGTCAAGAACAGCGCCCTGACCGCCGACGTGGTGGCTTCGGTCAAGCGGCCGCTGCTCAACTTCACCATCCAGCGCTACGGACCCTGGACGGCCAGCTTTCACGAAGCGGAGAGCCTGATCGCGGCCTTGAACCGCGGGGAACCCAAGCAAGCGGAGGCGGAACGGCTTTTTGAGCGCATGCTGCACATGGTCATTACCCGGCAGACCAGTTTTTTGCCCCTGGCGCGCAAGTACTTCGACCTGGTGTTCCTGACGGACGTGCTCAAGCGGCTGATTGGTTCCGGCCTGATCGGCGGGAAGGCCCGGGGCATCCTGCTGGCCCAGCGGATCCTGAACCGGAACAACCCGGACTGGAAGGGCATTCTGGAGACCCACGATTCGTTCTTTATCGGCTCCGACGTTTTTTACACCTACGTCATCCAGAACGACTGCTGGTGGCTCCGGCGGAAAACGGGCACGATAGAAGAAATTTTGGAACGAGCCCAGCTGGCCCGGGAACGGATCCTGCACGGAAAATTCCTGGACTACATCACGGTGCAGTTCCAGGAAATGCTGGAATACTTCGGGCAGGCGCCGATCATCGTGCGCTCCAGTTCCATCCAGGAAGACAGCTACGGCAACGCCTTCTCGGGCAAGTACGAAAGCGTCTTCTGCGCCAACCAGGGCACGCCCCAGGAGCGGCTGGCTTCTTTTCTGGACGCAGTGCGCCGGGTCTACGCCAGCTCCCTGAGCGAGGACGCGCTGCTGTACCGCAAGCACCACGGCCTCTTGCAGGAAGACGAACAGATGGCCTTGCTGGTGCAGCGGGTTTCCGGCGACGCCTGGGGGGACTGGTTTTTTCCCGCCGCCAGCGGGGTGGGTTTTTCCTATAATCCCTACGTCTGGGACGCGGGTATCGATCCCCATTCGGGCATGCTCCGCCTGGCTTTTGGGCTGGGGACCCGGGCGGTGGATCGGGTGGATGACGACTACACCCGGATCGTGGCGCTCAACCAACCCCTCAAGGGCCCGGAAAAGCACCCCGAGGACGAGGCCAAGTACATCCAGCGCAAGGTCGACCTGATCGACGTGGCGGGCAACCGTTTTTCTACCGAACCCATCCGGTTGGCTCTGTCCCGGTTGCGCCCGGAAGTTCTTTCCCTGATGGCCACGCTGGACCAGGAGGCCGCCGGCCGGGCGCGGGAACTGGGGCTGGACGAAAGCGCGGCGCTGCGGCTGGATTTCAACGGCCTGTTTACGCGCAGCGATTTTTGCGTGCGCATGCGCGAGCTGTTGGCTACGCTGGAAAAGGCGTATGAACATCCGGTGGACGTGGAATTTACGGTCAACGTCGACCAGCGGGGCTACCGGATAAATCTGGTCCAGTGCCGGCCCTTCAAGGTCAAGATCGTCGGCGCCGGGGATATCGGCCTGCTGCCCGAATCCATACCCGAAGAAGCGATTTTTCTGAAGAGCGACGGGCCCATCGTCGGGCGGAGCCTGGCAGCGCCGGTGGACCGGTTGGTGTACGTGTCCAGCGAAGCCTATACGGCGCTGGGGGAACAGGAAAAATACGCCGTAGCCCGGCTGGTGGGGCGGCTGGCCCACCTGCCCAGCGGCAAACGGGACCCGGTGGTCATGCTGGTGGGGCCCGGCCGCTGGGGCACTTCCACGCCCGCCATGGGCGTGCCCGTGTCGTTCAACGACATCAAGGGCGTGACCGTCCTGGTGGAGCTGGCGCTGATGCACGCCGGTCTGGTGCCCGACGTTTCCCTGGGCACCCATTTTTTCAACGATCTGGTGGAAATGGACATGCTCTACTTCGCGGTCTTTCCGGAACGCCAGAATTGCTGCCTAAACGAGGATTTTCTGGAACGGGTAACCGGAAAATTGCGCGTACTGGAACCGGACGACGACCTGTGGCGCAAAACAATAACCGTGCTGGAAAGCGACGACCAGGCGGAGCTCCGCCTGTACGCCGACGCCGCCGCCCAGCACGTCGTCTGTTACCTGGCTTGAGCGGCGGCAGGCCGTCGTCCCGGTTTAGACTACGCCGTGGGCGATCATGGCGTCGGCGACGCGCAGGAAGCCGGCGATATTGGCGCCCGCCACCAGGTTGCCCTTGAAGCCGTATTTGTCCGCCGCCGTCGTGCACTGGTCGTAGATGCCGTCCATGATGCCGTGCAGCTTGGTGTCCACTTCCTCGAAGGACCAGTGCAGGCGCATGGAGTTCTGGGACATTTCCAGGGCGCTGGTGGCGACGCCGCCGGCGTTGGCCGCCTTGGCGGGTCCGAAGGAAACACCGCTGTCGTGGAATACCTTGACCGCTTCCGGCGTGGAGGGCATATTGGCGCCTTCCGCGACGGCGATGACGCCGTTCCTGACCAGGGTGGACGCTGCGGCGCCGCTCAGTTCGTTCTGCGTAGCGCAGGGCAGGGCGATTTCGCAGGGGATGGTCCAGATGCCGTCGCACCCATCCTTGTAGACCGCCTTGGGCCGGTCACCCAGATACTCCTTGATGCGGCCGCGTTCCACTTCCTTGATCCGCTTGATCGCCTTGAGGTCCATGCCCTGTTCGTCCAGGATGTATCCGTTGGAATCCGACATGGCCACCACGGTGCCGCCGAGTTCGGCGATCTTCTGGGCGGCGTAGATGGCTACGTTGCCCGAGCCGGAAACGACCACCCGCTTGCCCTTCCAGTCGGTCTTGCGGTCCTGGAGCATGCGGGTGGTGAAATAGACCAAACCGTAGCCCGTGGCTTCGGTGCGGGCCAGGGAACCGCCGTAGAGCAGGCCCTTGCCGGTCAACACGCCGGTAAAGGAATTGGTGAGTTTTTTATACTGGCCGTACAGGTAACCGATTTCCCGGCCGCCGACGCCGATGTCCCCCGCGGGCACGTCCGTGTCCGGGCCGATGTGGCGGAACAATTCGCTCATGAAGGATTGGGCAAAGCGCATCACTTCCATGTCGCTCTTGCCCTTGGGGTCAAAATCGCTGCCGCCCTTGCCGCCGCCGATGGGCGTGGTGGTCAGGGCGTTCTTGAAGATCTGCTCAAAACCGAGAAACTTGATGATCCCCAGATTAACCGACGGGTGCAGGCGGAGCCCGCCCTTGTACGGACCCAGGGCGCTGTTGAACTGCACCCGGAAGCCCCGGTTGACCTGGATTTCGCCCTTGTCGTCGATCCAGGGTACGCGGAACAGGATCTGGCGCTCCGGTTCGACGATGCGTTCGACGATCTTGAGCCGCGCCAGTTCCGGACGCCTCTGCACGACCGGTTCGATAGATTCAAGTACTTCCCGTACCGCCTGGATAAATTCAGGCTCCGCAGGATTCCGGGCGACGACGGTCTCCAGGACCTTGTCGACGAATTGGCTTCCCATAATAGCTCCCTTCTGTTCAGTATAGGACGATAGTGCAAGTAGTTCACCATAGAGCATAGGAGCCGTTTCTGTCAATAAGAACGTCGGCGCTCAAAGGATCGCGCCGCCGCCGGCCTGCGGCCTCGGTTCGAATCCGCCTGAGCCGGCAGAATTGCACGGGGCACAATTTTCGGGATGGGCGGACGCCG
>DYPP01000068.1 GCA_020719845.1 Treponema denticola
GCCACCCGCCATTGCCCGGCCTGCTCGCACACCATGCCTTCCGCCACCAGCGACCGGAGGGCTCCGGCGATCCGGTCTGGGCTCAGGCCGCAGGCTGCGGACAGGGCGGCGATGGAACGGGGGCCTTCGGCGGCCAGGCAGCGCAGGGCGGCGCCCCGGGCCTGGCGGGGGGAACCTTCGAACCGGGACTGCCGGGCGTACCCGGCGCTGCGCCGGCCGGGATTGGCGGTGATTCTTTTGAGCGCCGCGCCGTAGTCCATGAGCGCCCAGTGCCACTCCCGGGGACGATCCTGGTCCAGCGCCGCCTGCAGCAGGGGCATGAGCTCCGCGTCCGCCACCTTGGCGCGGTCCTGAAAGAAGAAATGGATGGCTGCCGCCCGGATGTTG
The DNA here is from genome assembly GCA_020719845.1 of Treponema denticola. Classification (GTDB taxonomy): domain Bacteria; phylum Spirochaetota; class Spirochaetia; order Treponematales; family Breznakiellaceae; genus DYPP01. The sequence continues at coordinate 388 of DYPP01000068.1, forward strand.
GTTTCAACAAAAGCCAGGGGTCTCCCGTAGGCGAAGCAGGCGATGGCCCGGGCCGTGTAGGGGCCGATGCCGGGCAGGGCTTCCAGCTGCGCAGGATCCTCCGGGACGCGCCCCCCGTGGTCCGCCTGGATGCGCCCGGCGGCTTGGGCCAGAAACCGGGCCCGCCGGTTGTAGCCCAGCCCGCTCCATTCCCGGAAAACCTGGTCCAGGGGCGCCGCGGCCAGGTCGGCGGGCCGGGGCCAGAGCGCTGCCCAGCGCGTCCAGTAGGGCACGACCCGCTCGGTCCGGGTCTGCTGGAGCATCACTTCGGACAGCAGGATCGGCCAGGGATCGACGCTTTGCCGCCAGGGAAAGTCGCGCCCGGCTTGCTCATAGTTGGCCCACACGACCCGCCTGAACTCCGCTACCGCCGCGGCCGACGCCGCCCCGCCCGCTTCCGCCATCTCCCCTTCGCCCGCTACCGTTACCCCCACCCTAACCGCTTCTTCTTCCCCCACCCCGTCCTTACCCGTCAAGCCGCTCCGCCTTCCGCTTTGCTTCCAGCGCCCGGATGATCCGTTCCGCGATCTGTTCGGGGTCCAGCTCATCCGTGTCCAGCGCCAGGTCCGCCGGCGAATAGTCGTCGTTGTCGATGCCGTAGATGCGCAGGTAGCGCTGCCGGTCTTGACGGTCCCGCTCGGCGGTGAACGCCGCCTGGGCGGCGATGTCCCCGCCTTCCCGGTTGTGCACCCTCCCGGCCCGGGTTTCCGGGGAAGCCTTCAGGTAGACCTTCAGGTCCGCCTCGGGGAGCATCCAGATGGCCAGCCGGGACCCGAGCACGCAGCCGCCGTCTTCCCGGGCGATGGCCACCTGCCGCCGGTCCACTTCCCGGTCCCACCAGTCGTCGTCCGCCGCCCGGCGCAGGACTTCTTCCAACGAAATTCCCCGTTCCGCCGCCAGGCTGCGGAAGGTAAAGTTGATCAAGCGCAAGCCCAGCGTTTCCGCCAGGATCCGGCTGACCGTGGTGTTGCCGCAGCCGCTCTTGCCGGATACGGCGATGCGGAGGTCCCGGCCGCTCATTCCACGTTCCTGAGTTGTTCGCGCACGTTCTCCAGGGCGTCCTTCATGCCCACCACCGCCCGGCTGACTTCCAGCAGGGGCGTCTTGGAGCCGATGGTGTTGACCTCCCGGTTGATTTCCTGGCACAGAAAGTCCAGCTTCTTGCCCGGGGCGGGATTGCGCGCCGCCTCGGCCCGGAACTCGGCCAGGTGGGCGCGGAGTCGGGCGACTTCTTCGGAGACCGTGTACTTCATCAACAGGAGGGCCGTTTCGGCCAGCACCCGGTTTTCGTCCACCCCGTCGCCCAGCAGTTCGGCGAACCGGCTCCGGAGATTGTCCTTGATGGAGGCCTCCATGGCCGGCGCGTGGGCGGCGACCAGGTCCACGGCGCGTTCGATGGCGCCCAGGTGTTCCAGGATGTCGGCCTCCGTGCCGGCGCCTTCCCGGATCCGCTCGGCCTCGAAGCTGTCCACCGTCCCGGCCAGCACCGGCCGGATCAAAGCCCAGTAGCGATCACCGTCCCGCTGTTTTTCGATCTGCAGGACCCCTTCCTGGTTCATGATCAGCGCCAGGCCGGGCTGTTCGTCCAGGTCCAGGACTCCGGCCAGGCGGGTCAGCGCCGCGTGGTAGGCCCTGGCGGCCGACTCGTCCACGGTCACGACGGCTTCGGCCCGCAGTTCCCGGAAACGCAGGTTGACTTCCACCTTGCCCCGGCCGCAGCGGGAAGCGACGTATTCCCGGATCCGGGCTTCCAGGGCGCCCAGAAAGGGCGGCAGGTTGACGAAGATCTCCAGGAAGCGGCTGTTGTAGCCCTTGATTTCCACCGACAGGGAAACGTCGTCGTCCCGCTGTTCACGAAAGCCGTAGCCGGTCATGCTCTTCATTTTTGATGCTCCGATTTTTCCTTAAAACGCCGCAGCAGGGCCTGGCCCAGCTTCCAGTTGTCCCCGGCGCCCAGGGTCAGGAACAGGTCCCCGGGCCGAAGCTCGGCCAGCAGCGCCTGCTCCGCGTCCAGCGGTTCTTCCACGTAGCGGACGTCGCCGCCCAGCGCCCGGGTGCGTTCGTACAGCAGGCGGCCGTCCACGCCGCCCTGGTACGCTTCCCGGGCGGAAGCGTAAATTTTATGCAGGTACACCACGTCCGCGGCGCCCAGGGAAGCGGCGAACTCGTCCAGCAGCGCCGCGGTCCGGGTATAGGTGTGGGACATGAAGCTGACCACCAGGCGGCGGTCGGGGTAAAAGGTCTTGAGCCCCGCCAGGGTGGTGCGGATGGCCGTGGGATGGTGGCCGTAGTCGTCCATGAAAAGGATGCCCCCGGCTTCGCCCAGGATTTCCGACCGCCGGCGGCTGCCCCGGAAGTTTTCCAGCGCCGCCGCCGCCGCCGCAAGCCGCGCCGCATTCCAGGCCGCCGCCCCGTGCTCGGCGCGCAGCAGGGCGGTGGTCAGGGCCAGCGCGGCGGCGACGTCCAGGGCGGTGTGCCGGCCCGGTACGCGGAGCCGGAACTCGCCGGCCAGGCCTTCCAGGGCCAATACGGTCCGTTCCCGCTCGGTCCTGAGGGCGGTGATCCGGAAGGGGCCGGCGGCGCCCAGCCCGTAGGGGGTCAAGACCAGGTCCGGGCGGGCCGCGGCGGCCAGTCCGGCCACTTCCGCCGCCCCGGCGTCGTCGGCGCAGTAGATCAGTTCGCCCCCCGGGGGGAGCAGCCCCGCGTATTCGACAAAGGCGTCCCGGATGGAGGCGTAGGTGGGGTAATAGTCCTGGTGGTCGCTTTCCACGCTGGTCAGCACGATGCGCTGCGGGCTGAAGGCCATGAAGTGCCGCCGGTATTCGCAGGTTTCGGCCACAAAGTAGGTGTTCCCCAGGCTGAGGGTGGAACGGCCGCCGAAATCGCCCACCGCGCTGCCCGCCAGGATGCGGGCGGGGAGCCCCACGGCGCGCAGCAGCGTGCCCGTCAGGGCGGTGGTGGTGGTCTTGCCGTGCACCCCGGCGATGCCGGAAGAATCGAAGCGCCGGGAATAGGCGCCCAGGGCATCGGTGTACTTGAGCAGCGGCAGGCCCCTTTCCAGCGCGGCGGCCAGCTCGGGATTGGTGTCCGCCTCGTAGGCTGCGGAATGGATGACCAGGTCCGTATCATCCGGCAACTGGCCGCTCCGGAAGCCTTCGTGGAAAGAGATGCCCAGGTCTTCCAGAATCCGGTCGGTGTAGAATTTTTCCGGCGTATCCGAGCCGGAGACCAGGGCGCCGCTGTCCAGCAGCAGCTCCGCCAGGGCACACATGCCCGTGCCCTTGATGCCCACCAGGTAGACCTTCAATCCCGCCAGCCGCTCCGGCAATTCCCCCGTACTCATGCCCCGTATCCTATCCGATAGCGTTTCCTTTTTCAACGCGTAGACGCTTGCGGAAAGACGTGAAATATACGAAGCTTCGATCATGAGAATCAATACTGTATTACGCGCGGTCCTGGCGGCGGCTATCATGCTCAACGGCGCCGTCCCGGTCTTTTCGGGCGGCGGTAAAGAAGCGTCCGCCGGGGCATCGGCCCCCGCCGCGGTTCCCGGCGTCTTGCGGGGAAAAGTCGTCTACCTGGAAGGATCGGTCGAGATCGACGGCCAGCCCGCGGAGCTGGGTACCGAGCTGGGCCTCAGGGCCATCGTCCGGACGGGGCCCAATTCCTTCTGCGACATCGTCTTTGCCGACAAGAACGCGGTGCGGGTAACCATGAACGCGGTGGCCAATCTCGACTTCTCCGGCCCCGTGATCGAGGTCGACCTCGAGAAGGGTGGCGTCACCGCGGTGCTGCGCAAGCTCCAGGCCGCCGCCGACCAGGATTCTTTCCGGGTCAAGTCGCCCTCCGCCGTGGCCGGAGTGCGGGGGACTTCCTTCTGCGTCTGGTCCGACGGCACGGAAAGCTATATCTGCGCCTGCAACGGCACGGTGCGCACCATCGACGCCCGGGGTTCCAACGAATCGGTGTTGAGCTCCACCCACCACGCCGCCGTAGTGTACAGCCCCTCCGGCCAGGGCTATTCCGCCGCCGCAGCGGCCCTGCTCCACCATACGGACGAACAGGTGGAAAGCCTGGCGGCCCGCATCGGCGAAACCATCGACTGGACCAAGATGGACTAAAGGTAGTGCGGCGTACGGCGCCGGAGCTCAGCCCGGTGGAAGGGACCGGCGCAGGCGGTCCCGGCGGGCTTCCAGCTCCGCCTGAAGCTGCGGCGCCGTGCCGGTAAAGGCCAGCGCCCGCTCCGTCCATTCCAGGGCTTCCGCCGGCGCGCGCCGGCGCCGTTCGGCGTCGATGGCCAGGGCCCGACATGCCAACGCCCGTACCCGGTCCCGTCTTTTGTCGCTCCCGCCCCCGGCGGCGACCTCCCCGTCGGCGACGGCGCGCAGCAGCGCTCGCCCTTCCGCAGGGCGCCCCGCCCGGAAGCGATCGACCGCCAGCAGATACGCCGCCCGGCCGTAGCCCGCCGCCGCCGCGGCTTCCAGCAGGAATAGAAAAGTCTCTTCGTATCCCGCACCGCCGCCAGGCCGCAGCTCTCCGCGGCGGCGCAGACCCCGGCGCCAGCGCAGCGCCAGGGCTTCCGGGTCCACGCCGTAGCGGGCGGCGGCTTCCCGGGGCGCCGCGGCTACCCGATCCAGAACCAGGTACAGGGCGGCCAGGCCGCGCAGGTCCAGCAGGTTGTGCTCGGCGATCCGCTCCAGGTCGGAGGTGGCGCCGTCCCGCAGAAAGGAGAACCAGGCTTCCGGCGCCCGGGAACCCGGCAAATCGTCGTCGCGCTGGATACCAAGCAAAGACCGTTCCACCTCGGTGAGCGAACAGGAAGGAAGGCGCCCGCCCCACAGACTGCGGGTGGGATGCAGCAGGTCCAGGTGGGGCAGCGCCGGCGGACGGCGACGGTTCATGGCGCAGCGGGTGCGCAGGATCTGGGCGTCGAAGCTTTTGCCGTTGTAGGTGACCAGCACCGGTCCCGGCCCGACCGCGGCCAGCTCGGCCAGCACCAGGTCGATGAAGGCGCCTTCCCCGGGATAATCCGCCAGCAGGTACTGATCCACGTCGATTATCGTCCCCGCCCCCGCCGGGTCCGCCGCCAGGCGGCCGAAGGCGGCCAAAAAAGCCACCGTGCCCGCCCCGCCGGACAAGCCCGTGGTTTCCAGGTCAAAAAAGAGCAGGTCCCCGGTCCGGACGTCCTGGTCCCTGAAATCCGGCACGTCCGCACCGGCGAACAGCAAGCCCAGGTCCGGCGCGATTCCCGAAGGCCAGTCCCCGGGCACGGCCAGGCGCCGGCGGCGGCGCAGGACCAGCGGGTCCGGGCGTTCCCAGCCGGGCAGCGCCGTCGCCGCCGGCGCGGCGCTCCGGGCCGGCCGGGCGCTGCGGATCTGGGAAAGCCGGGCGCGCAGGTTGCCGTGCATGCCCGGGCCTACAAAAAGCTCCGCAAGAACCGTTCCGTCGCCGCCTTGTCGCCCTCGGGGCCCACGCAGGAGGGGCAGCCATGCTCGCAGGGACAGGCATCCACCGCCGCCCAGGCCAGGCGGAACAGGTCGCCGCCCCGCTTGACCAGGGCTTCCGAGAGGCCCGTGCCACCGGGGTAGCGGTCGTACACGTACAGCGCGGGCACGGCGAAGTGCGGGTCCCGCACCCGCTCGGCGATGCCCAGGTCCCGGGGATCGCAGAGCAGGTACACCGGCGCGATCTGCTTGATCAAATTGCCCACGCTGCCCAGCACCAGGGCCGCGACTTCTTCGCCCAGCTCGGCCAGCGCCTGACCCGCGGCGGAAGCGGAATCAAAAAGAAAGACCGCCGCCCGGGTCTGCAGTTCGTCTTCCGGCAGGTCGATGTTGCCGTAGCCGATATTCTCGTGGGTATGAAAGCGGATTTTCTTGAACTTGGCCGCCTGGGACCGGACCAGCACGTCCGCCAGCACCGCCCGGCCGGCGGCGCCGTCGGGTCCGCAGGCAAAGGCTTCGTCTTCCAGCAGGGTCTTGATGTCCGTCTTGACCAGGGCGTCGGTGAAATAGTTGACCTCCGTTTCTTCCACCAGGCACTTGCGCTGGTTGATGTCCAGGCTGCGCACCAAAAACTGCCGACCCCGGTGCAGGTAGACGGCGTTCTCGAAGAGCAGTTCCTTGGCGCTGGGCCGGTCCATTTCGCCCACCACGGCGTTTCGGCCCTTGGTGACGTCCAGGATGACCACGTTGTCCGCCGCCGCGGAACGCAGGCTGATGCCCTCCGCCGGGTAGGAACGGTCCGCCCAGTACCAGCGTCCCCCGGTGGCGCGCAGGATACCGTCCTCGGTCAGATAGTCCAGCACGTCCAGAACCTTGGGGCCGAAGGCCGCTCCCGGCTGGTCCAGTTCGGCCCGGTCGAAGGGCAGTTCGAAGGCCGCGCACTTGACGTGGTCGGTCAGGATGTAGGCATTGTCCGCATCCAGCCGGGCCTGCTCGGCGGACTTGTTGAAGAACCATTCGGGATCGTTCATCACGAACTGGTCCAGGGGCGCAGCGGAAGCGACGAACACCGCCGCCGACGGGCCGCCCCGGCGTCCCGCCCGACCGATCTGCTGCCAGAAGGAATTGAAGGAACCCGGAAAGCCCGCCACCACCGCGGCGTCCAGGCCGCCGATATCGATGCCCAGCTCCAGGGCGTTGGTGGAGACCACGCCGCAGATGCTGCCCTCCCGCAGTCCCCGTTCGATCTCCCGCCGTTCGTTGGGCAAGAGTCCGCCCCGGTAGGCTTCGACCCTGATCCCGGCGTTGCCGGTGTAGATGTTCTTGAGGTCCTCGTTGACGTAGGCCGCGGCCACCTCGGTCTTGACCCGGGAATGGGCAAAGAGGATGGTCTTGATGCCGGCCTTCAGAAAGGCCACGGTCCAGCGCCGGCTCTCGCTGATCACGCTCCGCCGGATGCCCTGCACCGCGTCCACCAGGGGCGGGTTGTACAGGACGACCCGCTTTTCGCCCCGGGGCGCCCCGTTCCGGTCCACCAGGACCACGTCCTCGCCGATCAGGCTTTCCGCCAGCTCCCGGGGGTTGCCGATGGTGGCCGAGCAGAGGATGAAGCGGGGGCTGGCGCCGTAGAAAGCGGCGATGCGCTTCAGCCGGCGCACCACGTTGGCCACGTGGCTGCCGAAGACGCCCCGGTAGGCGTGGGCTTCGTCGATGACGACGTAGGTCAGGTTGGAAAAGAACTTGATCCATTTGGGGTGGTTCGGCAGGATACCCGCGTGGAGCATGTCCGGATTGGACACCACGATGCGCCCCGTGTCCCGGGCGGCGATGCGCAGCGAATCCGGGGTGTCGCCGTCGTAGGTGAACACCCGCAGCGGCAGGTCTCCCGCGGGCGACCGGACCAGTTCGTTGAGTTCGGCCTGCTGGTCCTGGGAGAGGGCCTTGGTGGGAAAAAGGTAGAGCCCCCGGGCGTTTTCGTCTTCCAGCAGGGCCTGTAGGGTGGGCAGGTTGTAGCAGAGCGTCTTGCCCGAAGCGGTGGGCGTGACCACCACGGCGTTCCGCCCCCGGCGCACCGCCTCCCAGACGCCGGCCTGGTGGCTGTATAGCCGGTCGATGCCCCGGGCGGCCAGGGCGGCCCGCAGCCGGGGGTCCACGTCCGGGGGAAAGGGCGCAAAATCGCCGGGGGCGGCGGGCAGCACCCGCTGGAGGACAATGTGGGCGGCAAAGGCGGGATCCGCCAGCAGACGGTCCAAGGTTGACGGATTCTCCATGGTGACAACATACTACCCGCAACCAAGATTGAACGTAAAGTATCGACAGATTTACTTTTGGGGCCTATACTGAGGGCGGGGTTCTGCGGCTAACGCGCCGTCGGGCATGAGACTTCAGGAGGAACAACATGACTCAGGTGCTATCCATCGTATTGGGCGGCGGCAAGGGTACGCGGCTATTCCCGCTCACCCAGGCCAGAGCAAAACCGGCGGTTCCCTTCGGAGGCAAATACCGGCTGGTGGATATTCCTATCTCCAACTGCATCAATTCGGAGTTGCGCCAAATCTACATCCTGACCCAGTTCAATTCCGCTTCCCTGCACATGCATCTGGCGCACACCTATTTCTTCGATACCTTTTCCAAGGGCTTTGTCGAGATCCTGGCGGCGGAGCAGACCTTCGAGCACTCCGGCTGGTACGAAGGCACCGCCGACGCGGTGCGCAAGAATTTCATCCACTTCCGCACCCAGAATCCCTCCCACTACCTGATCCTTTCCGGTGACCAGCTGTACCGGATGGACCTGCGGGAACTGCTGGCCCAGCACAAGGCGTCGGGGGCTTCGATCACCGTAGCCTGCACTGCGGTCAACCGGGAAGAGGCCAGCCAGCTGGGCATCATGAAGATCAACAAAAAGAACGAAATAACCGAATTCCTGGAAAAACCCGGTCCGGTCAAGGATATCGCCGACTTCAAGATTCCTTCCGAATCCCTGAGCGACCGCCGCACCAAGGGCAAGGATTTTCTGGCTTCCATGGGCATCTACGTCTTCGACGCCGCGGCTATGGAAAATTCGCTGAACAACGATTTTACCGACTTCGGCAAGGAGATCATCCCCGCCGCCATCGGCAAGGCCAAGGTCAACGCCTACGTCTACGACGGCTACTGGGAAGACATCGGGACGATCAAGAATTTTTACGAAGCCAACCTGGACCTGACCACGGTGCGTCCCAAATTCGACTTTTACGAAGAACGGGCGCCGATCTATACCCACATGCGCAACCTGCCGCCTTCCAAGATGAACTTCAGCAACATGAACCAGTCCATCACCGCCGAGGGCTGCATCATCACCAACGCGTCCATCTCCAATTCCATCGTCGGCATCCGGACCATCATCGAATCCGGCGCCAGCCTGAACGGCGTCTACTGCATGGGCGCCGACTACTACGAGACGGAAAAACAGAAAAGCCAGAACCTGGAAGCCCGGTTGCCGGACATCGGCATCGGCAAGGGCACGATCGTCAAGGGCGCCATCATCGACAAGAACGCCCGCATCGGCGAAGGCTGCCGCATCGGCATCGACGACCTCAACCGGCAGGACGGCGATTTCGGCCATTTCCACATCGTGGACGGCATCATCGTCATTCCCAAGAACGCGGTGCTCTACCCCGGCACGGTCATCTGAGGGTGGCTATTCTCCCTGGAATCCGGAAAACTCCAGGGAGATGCGGAACTTTTTTCTGATCAGGAGCAGCGAACCTTCCACCGAAAAGTCGATCCTTTGCGCCACCAGCGATCCGTCCATCAGCCGCCGCAGGGATACCTCCGCGTCATAGGCGGCGGCCAGGGCCGGCGGCACGCAGGTGCGGCACTGTTCCTCTACAGCCGATCGGCGGAAAAGAACTCCGCCACGTTCAGGGGCGAAAAACTCTTTCCGTCCCGGCGCCGGAATTCGCCGTCGCGCCGGTCGAACGCGTAGTCTTCCGCCCAGACCTTGCCTTTGGCGGCGATATCCGCCAGCGCGGCCAGCACGTAGTCCAGTTCGGCGTCGGTCATGGTGGGGTGCAGGGACAGGCGCACCCAGCCGGGTTTTCCCGAAAGGTCGCCCGAGTCGATCTGGCCGGCGATGCGTTGGGACATCGTCTTGTCCACCTTGAGCAGGTAGTGGCCGTAAGTGCCGGCGCAGGAGCAGCCGCCCCGCATCTGGATGCCGTAGCGGTCGGACAAGAGCTTGACCACCAGGTTGAAGTGCAGGTCCCGGATGTAGAACGAAATGACCCCCAGCCGGTCCCGGTCGGCGGCGGCCAGCATGACCAGTCCCGGCACCGAATCAAGTCCCGCCCAGGCGCGGTCCAGCAGTTCCCGTTCCCGCTGGTGGATGCGGTCGACGCCCATCTTTTCTTTCAGCTCCATGGACAGCGCCGCCCGCAGGGTCTGCAGGAAGGCCGGCGTGCCCCCGTCTTCCCGGGATTCCACGTCCCCCACGTAGCGGTGTTCGCCCCAGGAGTTGGTCCAGGCGACGGTGCCGCCGCCGGGATCGTCGGGAACGCTGTTGTGGTGCAGCTTTTTGTTGAACACCAGGATACCCGGCGATCCGGGTCCGCCCAAAAACTTGTGGGGACTGAAGAAAATGGCGTCCAGATACCCCAGGGGATCATTTGGGGGGTGCATGTCGACCACGTCGTAGGGCGCCGCGGCGGCAAAATCGACAAAGGCCAGTCCGCCGGCTTCATGCATGATGCGCGCCATTTCCCGGTACGGTGGCCTGAGGCCGGTGACGTTGGAGCCCGCGGAAAAGCTGCCGATGCGCAGCGGCCGGTCCGCGTACCGCGCCAGCTGCCGGCGCAGTTCTTCCGGATCCACCCGCAGGTCGGCGTCGGGCTCCAGCACCACCACGTCCACCATGTCCTCCAGCCAGCTGGTCTGGTTGGAATGGTGCTCCATGTGGGTGACGAACACCACGGGCCGTCTGGAAGGGGGCAAGTCTTCCAGCTCCCGTCCGAACAGGGCCCGGGCCCGCTCGGGGACCCGCAGGCCCAGGATCCGCTGGAACTTGTTGACCACCGAGGTCATGCCCGCGCCGAAGCTGATCACCAGATCGTCCGCGTCGGCGCCGACGCGCTGTTTGATCAGCCGGTGAGCTTCGTGGTAGGCGCCGGTCATGGCCGCGCCCACCGCGGAAGATTCGGAATGGGTGTTGGCCACGTAGGGATAGGCCAGGTCCCGCAGGCGGTCTTCGATCGGGCCGTACAGCCGCCCCGAGGCGATCCAGTCGGCGTAGACCAGGGGCAGGCTGCCCGAACCGCCGGGCAACCGGGCGTCGATGCCGATGATGTTGTTGCGATACGGCGCAAAATACTGTTCCAGCGATGCTGCCATGGTCAACACCGCTCCCGGCGCACGGGATTGCGCAGCACGCCGATGCCTTCGATTTCGATCTCCACCAGGTCGCCCTCGTGGATCGGACAGACGCCGCTGGGCGTGCCGGTAGCGATGATGTCCCCGGCCTCCAGGGTCAGGTTGCGGGAAATAAAGGCGATCAGCTCGGCCACGGAGAAGATCATGTCCGCCGTAGAGGCGCGTTGCTTGACCACCCCGTTGACTCGGCTCACGATGGCCAGGGCGTTGGGATTCGGCAGGGCCGACGCGGGGACGACCACCGGTCCGACGGGGCCGAAGGTATCGAAGGATTTGCCCCGGAACCAGCCGGAGGCGTCCATCTTCTGGATATCCCGCTGGCTGACGTCGTTGAAGCAGGTATAGCCGTAGACGCAGGAAAGCGCTTCTTCCGTCCCTACCCGCCGGGTGCGCCGGCCGATGATGACCGCCAGCTCCGCTTCCAGGTCCACCCGGGGCTCGGCCAAACCGTAGCTGTGCATGATCTCCGGCAGGACGATGTCCTGGTCCGGCCCGATCAGGACGTTGGGCGTCTTGGCGAAGAGCACCGGTTCGCTGGGCACCGTCTGGGGCTTGAGGTCAAAAACCTTGCTTTCCGCCACGTGTTCCCGGTAGTTGAGTCCCACCGCGATGATCTTGGAAGGCGCCGCGTCGTAGTATCCGCCGTTGCCGGCCAGAGCCAATCGTACCATGAAAACTCCTCTCAGCGGCGTTGTACCGGCTCCGAAGGCTGGGCGTCCGCCTCGGATGCTGCCGTTTCCCGTTCCTGCGGCGCGATGACCATGCCCCCGTCCCGACTGTCGGCGACGAACAGGGTACCCGGCGGAAAATCCTTTTCCAGGACCAGCAGCGACAGCGGGTCTTCCAGCTCCCTCTGCAGCGCCCGGCGCATGGGCCGGGCGCCGTATTTGGGATCCCAGCCCTTTTCCACCAGCAGCGTCCGGGCGCCGGCTTGCAGCCGGATGGTGTAGCCCTGTTCCCCCAGGCGCCGGTTCAGTTCGGCGATCTCCAGATCCAGGATGGCTTCCACCTGTTTTTTGTCCAGGGCGTGGAAGACGACGATATCGTCCACCCGGTTGATGAATTCCGGGTTGAACAGCCGGCGCAGCTCGGAGAGCGCGGCGGACCGGATTTCTTCCGGATTCATGATCCCCGAACCGGGGTTGAACCCCAACCGTCCGTCCCGGGAAATTTCCCGGGCGCCGGCGTTGCTGGTCATGATGATCACGGTATTGCGGAAGCTGACCGCGTGGCCCAGGTTGTCCTTCAGCTCACCTTCTTCCAGCACCTGCAGCAGCAGGTTGAAGACGTCCTGGTGGGCTTTTTCGATCTCGTCGAAGAGAATGACCCGGTAGGGGTTGCGGCGGATGCGTTCGGTCAGCACGCCGCCTTCCTCGTAGCCCACGTAGCCCGGGGGCGCGCCGACCAGGCGGGAAGCGTTGTGTTTTTCCATATAGTCGGACATGTCGATCCTGACCAGCGAATCTTCGCTGCCGAACAGGTATTCCGCCAGCCGTTTGGCCAGCAGCGTCTTGCCCACGCCGGTGGGTCCCAAAAAGATGAACGATCCCTGGGGCCGGCGGGGGGACGAAATTCCCGCCCGGGAACGGCGGATGGAAGAGGCGATGCGCCGGACCGCGTCGTCCTGGCCGATCACGGCGCGGTGCAGTTCTTCTTCGATCTTGAGCAGCCGCCGGGATTCGCTCTCCGCCAGCCGGGCCAGGGGTATGCCGGTTACTTCGGAGACCACTTCGCGGATGACCTTTTCGTCCACCACGGGACGGGCGTCCCGGGCCGCCTGCTCCCAGGTTTCGCGCAGACCTTCCAGATGTGCCCGCAGGGAGCGCACCCGGTCCCGCAGTTCCGCGGCCCGCTCGTAGTCCTGGGCGGACACCAGGGCGGTCTTCTCCGAAGAAAGGCGCCGGATCTCGGCTTCGATGTCCGCCAGCTCCGCGGGCCGGGCGTCGGTTTCCAGCTTGCGCCGCGCCCCGGCTTCGTCCAGCAGGTCGATGGCCTTGTCGGGCATGAACCGGCCGGTGACGTAGCGCTGGGCCAGCTTGGCCGCGGCGACCACAGCCTGATCGGTGTAGACGACGCGGTGGTGGTCTTCGTAGGCCGTCCGGATGCCCCGCAGGATGGCCACGGTTTCTTCCAGCGTGGGTTCTTCCACCAGAACGGCCTGAAAGCGCCGCTCCAGGGCGGCGTCCTTTTCAAAGTGCTTGCGATATTCCGCCAGGGTGGTGGCGCCGATGCACTGGATCTCGCCCCGGGACAGGGCGGGCTTGAGCATGTTGGCGGCGTCGATGGTCCCTTCCGCCCCGCCGGCGCCGATGATGGTGTGGATCTCGTCGATGAACAGGATGACGTTGTCCGCCTGGTGGATTTCTTTCAGGATCTTCTTCAGGCGTTCCTCAAACTCGCCCCGGTACTTGGTGCCCGCCACCACCGAGGCCAGGTCCAGGGTCAGCACCCGCTTGCCCGCCAGCACGTCGGGAACGTCTTCCCCCACCACCAGCTGGGCCAGGGCTTCCACGATGGCCGTCTTGCCGACCCCGGGTTCGCCGACCAAGATGGGGTTGTTCTTGGTGCGCCGCGCCAGGATGCGCACCACCCGGCGGACTTCCTTCTGCCGGCCGATGACCGGGTCCAGGGCCTTTTCCCGGGCCAACTTGGTCAGATCCCGGGAAAATTCGTCCAGAAGAGGGGTACGGGAACCCGCCGCGTCCCCCGGGGGTACCTGGTTGGACCGGCTGCCCTTGGGCCCCGGCCGGATCTCGGCTTCCGAACCGTAGAGGCCGAAGCCCGAGGCTTGGACGTTGTCCGCCGTTCCGTCGGCCGCGGCGTCGCCGGTCTTGGATCCGGACAGGGTTTCAAAGGAAGTGCGCAGCAGGTCGGCGCTGATGCTGTGCCGGGTCAAAAAACGGAAGACCTGGGCGCCGTCTTCCCGCATCGCCGCCAGCAGCAGGTGCTCGGTGCCCACATAGTCGTGGCCGAAGCTGCGGGCTTCGTCGGCGGCGGTCTCCAGCATGGTTCGGGCCCGCCGGGACGGGGGCAGGTCGCCGAAGATGAAGCCCGCGCTGCGGTCGGGCAGGTCCTTTTCCAGTTCGTGCCGGAATTCATCCAGATCGACGTTCAACGCCGCCAGGACCTTGCAGGCCGTCCCGGAGCCCTCTTTCAAGATGGCCATGACGATATGCTCCGGCAAGAGTTGGTCGGCGTGGAAGCGGCGGCCCTCTTCCTGGGCGTTGACCGAGAGAATACGCTGTGCCCGCTGGGTCAGTCCTTTAAACAATCCGAGCCCCCCTCTATATCGTAACGCGGAAAAACGCCCCGGGCAAGTTCGGCGCGCAATTTATCCAGTTCGCCGTCGTTTTCCGTCCGGCCAAGGCTGCGGGCGCGCAGGCGGAGCTGTCCGGGTCCCAGCTGGAGCGTAAAACGGTCCGCCGGCGCGTAAGGGTCGGTGCCGGAGTCCGCTTTCCGGGCGGCGGCGACCCGGGGCCCTACCCCGTAGACCTGACCGGTGCGCAGGTCCGCGGCCAGCCGGCGGGCTTCGGCTTCGGAAAGGCCCCGGGAGGCGATCAGCAGGGCCGCCGCCCGGTAGGCGGCGTTCTCCAGCGCGTCCCGGTGGGCCGCCAGGTACCGTTCCCGGGTGCGCCGTTCCCCGGACACCAGCCGGGACAGGGTCAACCGGAAAGATTCGAGCACGGTTTCTTCCGGCGCGCCCCGGGGAGCGCGGACGGACAGTTCCACCAGCGGCGCGATGCCCGGTTCCGGCGGCGGAACCGTCTCGGCGGCGTCCTCCGCCGGAGCCTGGCCGCCATAGCGGACCTGGACGCCGCTTTCCACCAGGCCCCGGGATACGCGTTCGAACATGCCTCCGCCGATGATGCCCGGGATGAAGGCCAGGGCGGTCAGGTTCAGGGCGGCGCCGGCTTCGTCCAGGCGGGCGGTCAGAAACCCCTGTTCCGGGGTGCACGCCCAGTCCAGCGCGGCGTCGAGTTCCTGATCCTTCGCTTTCAGCCCCTCAAAGGCCGAGGCGAAGTCCGACCCGGAGACAAAGGCGATGGAGCGCAGATGATCCGTATCGTTGAGGGAATAGACGATCCCGTCGTCGTCCAGGACCACCGCCCGGGCGGGGTCGAAGGGATCCGGCCGGCCGCACCAGCGGCGTTCCCGCAGCGCGGCGGCGCCGGCGGCGTCCAGGTCCTCAAACAAAAACCGCCGCGCCGGCTTGAGCCGATCGTCGATGGCGGCCAGCAGGCGGGCCCGGACTTCACCGAGTTCGGAAGCCGAAGCCCGACCGGGAAACAGCGCGTCCCCCAGATTCCGCCCCAGTCCGACGCGGCAAAATACGACCACGTCCCGGTCCACGCCCCCGTCCAGCCAATCCGGCGGCGGCGGGCCTGCTTCAACCGGGAAGGGCGCCATGTTCTTCCCGGCGGCGCAGCTCGTCCCGCAGCGCGGCGGCGCGTTCGTATTCTTCCCGGCCCAGAGCCAGGTCCAGCTGTTCCCGCAGGGCGGCCAAGTCCCGCTCCCGCCGGCGCCGTCGCTCCAGCCGTACCGAGAGCCGGCCGGGGTACCGTTCGCCCGGGCCGCCCAGGGCGGCGCCGAAGTGCCGCCAGCAGCGGGCGCAGGACGCGCTGCCCCGCTTGCGCGTCGCTTCCAGGGTAGCCCCGCAGGAGGGACAGGGAGGGAGTGCAATTTCCGCCGCCGCCTCCGGGAGCGCGCGTCTCGGCAGGTCGCGGAGCAGTTGGTCCATGGCTCCGGCCAGGTCCCCGTCCAGGTTGCCCACCCCGTGGCTTTTGGCGCACTGGGCGCAGAGACGAACTTCGGCGGTCCCCTCGCGTCCCACCTGATGGACGAATACGACGGCTTCCCGCAACCCGCAAATATCGCATTTCATGCCTGGTCCTT
>DYPP01000164.1 GCA_020719845.1 Treponema denticola
CAATCCGCCTCTGGGAGGACATGGAATGACCCCTATACAGATAACAACACCCGGAACCACGCTCCGTATGGCCGCAACGTTCAAGTCCGCGGCGCTCCTTCTGACCGCCCTCTTCCTGGCCGGGGTGCCGGCACAGGCGCAGAAGGCGGCGGATATCGACCTGGACAGCTACTACCACGCGCCGGCGGCGCTCGGGGTGTCGTACCTGCCGCTTTCGGCAATCGGCAACCGGGAACTGTCCGACTTCAGCGTCTATGAAATCGCCGGGGAAATCAGCGTATCCCCCAAAGGCGCGCCGAAAATCAGCCCCTTCGTGACCGGCGGCCTGATGAACTTTACCTTCTCAGGCGATATTGAAACCGCGCTGCAGGATTGGACGCACTTCCACGTTTTCGCGGGCCCGGGCTTGTCCATCTCGTCGAGAATTTCACGGGAGTTTCAACTCGGCGTCAAACTGTTCGCCGCCGGAAGCCAGTCCTTCTTTCCGAACTTGACGCTGCCCGACAGTACCGGCCCCTACGGCCAGCTCAACGTGCTCGGCGGCGCGTCGGCCAAGCTGGCCCTGAACCCATCCTATAAGCTGAGCCTGGCCGTGGAACCTTCGCTCCGATACCTGTACGGTCTAGGGCCCCTGGACCGCCTGAACGGGATGAGCTTCGGAGTCGGTTTCGGCGCCAATTATCGCTTCGGGCAGGATCCCGACGCGCCGCAAAGCTCGATCCGGGCGATCCGCTTTGCCGAAACCAGACTGCCGCCGCGCTTTGCGGCCATGCAGAGCTACTACAGCACCACACCTTCGGGAACGGTGGGCATGGCCAACGGGGAAAAGTACCCGCTGACCGACATCGAGATCAGCTTTTTTCAGGCCGGCTTCATGGACGCGCCGACGGCCTGCGGCAGAATCGACCGTCTGGGACCGGGTGAAAAGGCTGAAATCCCCCTGCTGGCTTCATACAACGAGCAGGTGTTCTCAACCCAGGGGGTAACCCCGCTGAACGGCGAGATCATCGTTGCCTACATCGCCAACGGCAAACCCGTAGAACAACGCCAGACGGTTTCGTATGATCTGTACGACCGCAACGCCCTGACCTGGGACGACGACCGCAAAGCCGCCGCCTTCATTACCCCCCAGGACAGCGCGGTGCGCAACTACGCCAGCCATATCCGGCAGGTGCACAAGGATGCCGCCAACCCCTACCTCAGCGCCAACCTGCAGTTTGCCATGCAGGCCTTCGGCGCGTTGGCCGAACTCGGCATGTTCTACCAGGTGGACCCTACATCACCGTTTACCGATGCCCAGGAAAGCGCCCTGCTGGTCGATTCGATCAGCCTGCCCCGGGAGACGCTGGCGCGGCGTACCGGCGACTGCGACGACCTGACGGTGCTATTCAGCGCGATGCTGCAGACCGTCGGCATACCGACGGCCCTGGTGACCATACCCGGCCATATCTACACCGCCTTCAACACCGGTGTGCCGTCGCGCAGTTACCGGAACCTGCACCCGGACCGGAACATGTTCATAGAAAAGGACGGCGAGCTGTGGGTGCTGGTCGAGATCACCCTGATCGGCAACGCCGACTTCCTCAAAGCCTGGAACATGGGCGTCTCGGAATTCCGCAAATACGACAACGACACCAAGGCACGCGGCTTCTACCCCGTAGCCGAAGCCCAGGAGCTGTACCGTCCGGTGTCGCTGCGCGAAACCGATCTGGGCTTGCAGTACGGTGATCCAACAGCGCTGCAGAAGCGCTTTGCCGCAGACATGGACCGCCTCGCGGCCACGATACTTACGCCGAAAGCGGAAAAAGCCAAAGCGAGCGGCCTGGCACGGGACTGGAACGCCTATGGCGCGGCCGCCGCCCAGCTGGGCGCTACCGCCCAGGCCCGCAGCGCCTTCGACAAGGCGCTCCAGCTGGACCCGGCCAACTTGAATTCACGGCTCAACGTGGGGTCGGTACTGTACCTCGAGAACAAATTCACCGAAGCGCTGGCGGCCTACGAAAAAGCACGAAGCGGGCTTGCCGCAAAGGACACGGCGAGTTCAAACGTCCGCGCAAACCTGCTCATCAACCTGGCTCAAACCTACCACGCCCTTGGACGCTACGCCGAAGCGAGCGCCAGCTTAAAAGAGGCCGGCGCGCTCAATCCGGAATTAGCCGGCCGCTTTGACCATCTGGCATCCGCCGATGCCCCGTCCACCCCAGGTACCGGGACATCTTCCGGCCGGGCTTCGCAGGCTGCTGCGGCGGAACCGATATTGTTCAGCGACGAATGACCGGACCGGACTGAAGAAAATGGGGAGCGCCTGCCGACCGCCGGCTCCCAGGTATTCCGGACCTTGTCCGTGATCCCTCCCCCGATACCGTATTTGACCGAGTTGCGGAACCAGTGGGCATACGCGCGGAATTCTGCGAATCCTGTCTGATGACGGGGGGACAGTCAGACATCAGGTTGGCCCGCAGGTTCAACTCGTCCACCCGGTAAAACCTGGCAAGGTCACCGTGCCGCATCCGAAGAAAGACTTGGCGCCAGGCACCGTCAGGAGCATCGCCCGCCAGGCCGGGCTTGATCTGGAGGAATAGGATGAAAACCATTCCCTATTGGCTCAACGAAGCCGCCGAAGCCCGGCACGTCAACTTTTCCC
>DYPP01000069.1 GCA_020719845.1 Treponema denticola
TTTTGTCCACGGTTTTGCGTTGACATTACTGCGCGTTGGATTTACCATGACGAGCTTTATTTATAAACTTCAAAAGAACTTTTGAATGTTGATTCCGGCAATGTCGGACCTGCGACGCCGGTGCGGATCTTGAGGAGTTGGGAATGAGTGATCTGGATACGCTGTACCTCAGCCTGCGCGCCGCCCAGCAGGATCTGTCGCTGGCTACCCGGGCCCAAAAGGATCAGGCGTTGCGGGCGGTCATGGCCGCCATCGACGCCGAGCGGACCGCCGTCCTGGCGGCCAACGCCCAGGACCTGGCCGCCGCCCGGGCGGCGGGCATGAAGGAAGCCCTGCTGGACCGGCTGCTGCTCAACGAAAAACGGATCGACGACATCATCCGGGGCATCGATACGGTCGTGCGCCAGGACGACCCGGTGGGCAAGGTGCTGGCCGGCTGGACCCTGCCCAACGGCCTTTTCATCGAACGGGTCACCGTGCCCCTGGGCGTGGCGGCCATCATCTACGAATCCCGGCCCAACGTCACCGCCGACGCCTTCTGCCTGGCCTACAAGGCGGGCTGCGCCATCCTGCTGCGGGGATCGTCGGCGGCGCTCCAGTCCAACCGCGCCCTGGTGGGCGCCATCCGGCGGGGCCTGGCTTCCGGCGGGGGCTTCCCCGACGCGGTCGCCCTGGCCGACTCGGGCAGCCGGGACGAGGTGGATCTGATCCTGGGCGCCCGGGGCCAGCTGGACGTGGTCATCCCCCGGGGCGGCCGGGACCTGATCCGCCGGGTGGTGGACAACGCCCGGGTGCCGGTCATCGAGACCGGCGAGGGCAACTGCCATATCCTGGTGGACGCCTCGGCGGACCTGGCCAACGCGGTGGACATCGTCGAGAACGCCAAGGTGCAGAAGCCCGGCGCCTGCAACGCCGTGGAGACCGTCCTGGTCCACGCCGACGCGGCGGCGGCCTTTCTGCCCGCCCTGGCCGCCCGCCTGGCGGGCCGGGTGGAACTGCGCTGCTGTCCCCGGTCCCGGGCAGCCCTGGGCGGCGCCGGGCCGGAAAACCTGGCGCTCCGGGACGCGGTGGAAGCGGACTGGGCGACGGAGTTCCTGGACTACATCCTGGCGGTCAAGGTGGTGGATTCGGTGGATGAGGCCATCGCCCACATCAACCGCTACGGCACCAGGCATTCCGAATCGATCCTGACCAACGACCTGAACGCCTCCCGGGAGTTCAGCCGCCGGGTGGACGCGGCCTGCGTCTACACCAACGCCTCCATCCGCTTTACCGACGGCGGGGAGTTCGGCTTCGGCGCCGAGCTGGGCATCAGCACCCAGAAGTTCCACGCCCGGGGACCGATGGGCCTTGAAGCCCTGACCACGATACAGTATCGTGTAACCGGCTCCGGCCAAATCAGGCAATGAACAATTGGAAAACCGCATGATCCCCCAGCTCATCCAGGACGCGCGCAAAATAGTGATCAAAATCGGGTCCAATACCCTGGCCGACGGGGAAGGGCGCATCAACCGGACTTTTCTGGCCGAGTTCGCCGAGCAGGCCGCCGCCCTGGTGCGGCAGGGCAAGCACGTCGTGCTGGTGTCTTCCGGGGCGCGCATCGCCGGCATCGCCACCATCGGCAAGTGGGCGCGCAAGCGGGACCTGCAGTACAAGCAGGCTCTGTGCGCGGTGGGGCAGGTGGAACTGATGGAAGCCTGGCGGCGGGCTTTTGAAGCGGCGGACCTGCACATCGGCCAGCTGCTGCTGACCCGGGACGATTTTTCCGACGACCTGCGCAAGCTGAACATGCGCAACACCCTCTTTACCCTGGTGGACGAAGGGGTCATCCCGATCATCAACGAGAACGATTCGGTCTGCACGGATGAAATCAAAATCGGCGACAACGACAATCTGGCCGCCCTCTCCGCCGTGTTGTGGAGTGCCGACCTGCTGATCCTGTTCAGCGATATCGACGGCGTCTACGACCGGAACCCCAAAGAACACGCCGACGCCGTGCTCGTGCCCGAAGTGCGGGACCTGGCCCAGCTCAGGGCGTCCATTTCCATCGGCGATTCCAACGGATTCGGGACCGGCGGCATCGCCACCAAGCTGGAAGCCGCGGCCTACGCGCTTTCCTACGGCATCCCCATGCTGCTGGCCCACGGCGGCAAACCCCGGGCGCTGGAGGCCCTGGCCGCGGGCCGGCAAAATGGAACCGCGTTCCTGGTTTAGGAGGCAATCCATGAATACTCTGCTGGCTTGTATCGGTACGGGCAATATGGGCGGCGCTCTGATGAAGGCCGCCGCCAAGGTTTCCGGCGGCGGCGTCATCGGCGTCGCCGACGCGGACCAGCGCCGGGCGCTGGCCTTTGCGGAAGAAATCGGCGGCTCGGCTTATGGTTCCAATACGGACGCGGCCCGGGGCGGTCATTTTGTCGTGCTGGCGGTCAAACCCCAGGTGGCTCCGGCGGTGCTGGCCGAGCTGGGGCCCGTGCTGGCGGACCGCGCCGCCGCGGGCGAGGGCGCCGTGCTGGTGTCCATCGTGGCCGGGCTTTCCATCGCCGCCATGCGGGGGTACCTGAACGCCGCTTCCGGCGTCGAGTCGGCCCAGCCGATCATCCGGCTGATGCCCAACACGCCGGCCCTGGTTTCCCGGGGCGTGATCGCCATGGCGGCATCCCCGGAAGTCGCGGCGGCGGACAGCGCCGAGCTGGAACGCCTGCTGGCCGCCGCGGGCATCGTGGACCGGCTGGAAGAAAAATACCTGGACGCCGTGACCGGCCTTTCCGGCTCGGGGCCCGCCTTTGCCTACCTCTTCATCGAAGCCCTGGCCGACGGCGGCGTCAAGGCGGGCTTGCCCCGGGACAAGGCGCTGCGCTACGCCGCCCGCACCGTGCTGGGCGCCGCCGCCATGGTGGAAGAAACCGGGCGCCACCCGGGGGCGCTCAAGGATGAGGTCTGCTCCCCCGGGGGCACCACCATCGCCGGCGTCGCCGCCCTGGAAGAGCGCGCCTTCCGGGGCACCGTCATGGCCGCCGTGGACGCCGCCTTCCGCCGCGCCCGGGAGCTGGGCTAGCCGCGGGGCTTCCGGGGCCGGGCGATCAGCTTCCAGAGCTTGCGCAGCAGCCCGATCTGGCCCAGCAAGAGCCAGTAGAGCCCGGCCAGCAGCAGGATCGCCGGCAGGCCGTAGACGACGCCGCCCACCAGGACCACGGCGATGCCGGTCAGGTAGCCCCCGAAAGCGCGGAACAGGGCGCCCAGCCGTTCCGGCAAGGTCGGCTCGGCGTAGGAAGCCGTCGAAATCGGCAGCAGTTCCAGTTTGATGACCGAAAAATCGCTCAGGTCCGCCAGGGTCTTCAGTTCCGTGCCCAGCCATTCGATCTCCTGCTGCAGTTCGGCGATGCGGGATTCCACGGTCATCATTTCGTCGATGGTCTTGGCCTTGCCCAGGTAGGAGCGGAAGGTGGCCAGCAGGACCTTTTTGGTTTCCAGCCGCCCCGCCAGGTCGTAGAACTTCAGCGTGACGTCCTCGGCGCTTTCCGTGCGGGACAGCACTTTTCCCAGCGTGCCCAGGGAGCCCAGCAGGTCGTCCAAGGCGACGGCGGGCACCCGGAGCGTGTAGGAGCGGGAATCCTCGTAGACCCGGCTGGATGCGACGTAGCCGCCCCGGGCGGCCAGGGCGGCCAGCAGCGTCTTTTCGGCCGCCGCCGTGTCCGCCACCCGTACCTGCAGCGTCGCGCTGCGGATCAGCTTGCGGGTCCGCACCTCCGGCGGCGCCCCGCTATCGTCGGCTTCCGCTTCCGTCCGGGATGCATCCGGCATCGCGAAACTCAAGGATCGGTCCGCCAGGCCGCCGGAAGGCGGAGCTTCCGGCGCGGCCTTCATCAGGGGCGCCGGGGCCATCTCTGCCTTGGCGTAGTCCCCGCCGGATGAGGCGGCCGCGCCGCAGCCGGCCAGGAGCAGCGCCCCGCTCAAGGCCAGGGATACGCGGCGAAGCAATTTATTGGTCGCGATCATGTCTTCCTCCTTGAACCGGCCCCGAGGGGGCACCGCTCAAAACAGAATGTCTCCAGGAGTTTGTCGGGCTTTGCCCAAAATCCACAAGTCCGACAGGCTCCCGGCGAGGTTCATAATAGCATATCCGGTAGTCGTCGCGGACGCGGAAGCCGACCTTTTCGTAGGCCCTGATCGCCGCCGGGTTGTTCTTTTTGACGAACAGCACGGCCCGTCGCGCTTCCGTGCCCAGTTCCGCCGCCAGAGCGGCGGTCAGGCGGGTGCCGATGCCCCGGCCCCGGTAGCCGGGCAGCACGTAGACGCCGCCGATCTGGTCCCGGGTAAAGCCCCGGGCGTTGGTGTTGGCTTTGGCCACGGTCCGGCCGTCCAGGTCCGCCTGCAGCAGGATGTGGCTTTGTTGGATCTTCTGCAGGCCGAGCCGACAGGCGGCGGCGTGGAAGGCGGTTCCGGCGGGCAGGACTTCTTCCCGTTCATAGGCTTCCTGCAGGGGCAGCAGCCGGGTGACGGCCTCCGGGTCGGTGGGGGCGATCCGCCGGATGGTCAGCGCCGCCGGTCCCGCAGCCAGCGCCCCGGGTAGGGGGAGCCCGTCCAGGGCCATCAGGTGATAGTCCCGGCATTCCGGTTCCGGATAGCCCTGATCGGACGCGCTCCGCGCCGCCGCGGCCACGTCCCGGGCCAGGCCCTGGATGGAACGCAGGCCGTGTTTTTTAACCGGCAGGTGCCGCGGCGTTCGCTCCGGCGCGGTGCAATCCGTATCCTCGTCGTATGCTTCCAGAAGCGGGTAGAGCACGGAACCCGAAACGAGCAGCAGCGACCGGATTGCCCCGTCGGCGTCTACGTCGACCCAGGAATGCCGCCGGTCGATCGTGCCGTCCACATACCGCGCACAGGCGGCCACGCAGTCTTCTTCCCGACGACGGAGCAGGGCTTCCGTCGCCGCCGGCGCCGCCGGAGTCAAGCGCCGCCAGGCCATCGTTCAGCGCCGGTTGCCGGAAGCGGCGTACGGCATCCGGCCCTGGGCGCCGATCCGGCCGCCCAAAAAAGAAAAACCGGCGATGAAGGATTCCGGCGCATAGCTGTAGAGCGCCACCGCCGTGTCGATCCAGGGCAGCTTTTCCAGGTAGACCGGGGACAGCACGGAAAGGACGATCACCCGGGGGCCGGAGTTTTCAAGGCGCCGCAGCAGGGACAGGCTGTAGGCGTTGGCCAGGCAGAAGACGACCGTATCCGCCCGGCGCGCCTGGGCGTACAGGTCCCCGGCTTCGTCGCCGCCGTCTTCGGGCCGATTATACGAAAACCGGTAGCGCGACGCGTCGGGAAACAAGGCTGAGCCGGCGCTGAAAAAGGCTTCAAACTGGCCGGCCAGCAGCACCCGGCCCGCGGTTTCGGCGGACAGGGGCAGCGCGGCGGGGTCTCCCGCCGCCAGGGTGACGCTGCGCACCGCCAGGTCCAGAAAGAAGGCCCGGCCTTCCGGGTCGGGGACCCGTTTTTTGACCTCCGCCGGATCGGGGATCAGCGGCGGCGCATCGGTCCCCCGCAGGTAGCGCAGCTTCAGCGCCAGCACCCGCCGGGCGGCGTCCCGGACCCGGGCACGGAAAGCCGGGTCCGCCGCCATGGCGTCCGCCAGGCGGGTCCACACCGGATCGTCCAGTTCGGGAGTCCTGGAGAACAGAAGAATGTCGTTGCCCGCCCGCAGCGCTTGTTCGGCGGAGCGGGCCAGGCTGCCGGTGGTCGCGGTGGCGCCGTTCATGAGCAGATCGTCGGTGATGATCAGCCCGGCAAAGCCGATTCTCTGCCGCAGGATGTCGGTCATGAACCAGGGGGAAAGCGAAGCCGGGACGTACCCGCCGGGGGTCTGGGGAAAGGCCAGGTGGCCGCTCATGACCACCGGCACGCCTTCCCGGCTCAGCATCCGGTAGGGAATCAGTTCCCGGTCCCAGAGCACCTCGAAGGGAACCGGAATTTCCGGCAGTACGCCGTGGGAATCGTCCTCCGTGTCGCCGTGTCCGGGAAAATGCTTGGCCGTGGCGATGATGCCCGCTCTGGACAGTCCCTTGGCAAAGGCGGCGCCCAGGGTTCCGACGCGCACCGGGTCGTCGCCGAAGGTCCGCGGGCCGAGCAGCACCGAATCGCGGTTGGTGTACAGGTCCACCGCCGGGGCAAAGTTCATGTTGATGCCCAGGGCCGCCAACTCGCGACCGATATAGTACCCCGACAGATAGGCGTCCCGGGGAAAGCCCGACGCGCCGATGGCCATGTTGCCCGGGGTCTCGCTGGTATCCCCCTTGACGTGGCGAATCCAGCCGCCTTCCTGGTCGGTGGCCATCAACAGCGGTATTTTCTGCGGGCCTCCCAGCGCGGCGGACTGCAGTTTTCCCACCGCCGCGGCCAGTTGGCCCGTGTCGTCCGTGTTCCAGCCGAAGATCTTGACGCCGCCGATGCGCCTTTCCTCAATCCACCGCAGGATGAGCGGCGACGGGTCGGCGCCGACCCAGCCCAGCATGAAGGTCTGGGCCAGGGCTTCCCCGTCGTCCATGGCCGCCACCAGCGCCGACGCGACGTCCTCCGGGGTACCCGGGGCCGAAAAATCCAGCGATGGCGCCGGCAGGGCGGCCAGGACGAGGAGCGCGGAAAGTAGGTACGCCGGAGGCGCGGAAAATCTCACCGGTAGGCTTCACCCCTGATGTCGTCAATATACTGGGACGCGCTATGGGCGGCAATAGCCCCCTCGCCGGCGGCCACGATGACCTGCCGGAAGGGCGTGGCCCGCACGTCGCCGGCCACGAACAGCCCCTTGACGGAGCTTTCCATGCGCTGGTCGGTGACGATGGAGCCGCTTTCGTCCTTTTCGGTGTCCGGCACCAGGGCGGTCTGGGGAATCGAGCCGACAAAAACAAAAACCGCGTCGGTTTCTTCGGTATAGCGTTCCCCCGAATCGGCGCGCTCCAGCACCACGGAGCTTACCTTTTTTTCGCCCTTGATCTCCACCATGCGGGTGTTGAAGCGGATTTCGATGTTCTTGTTCTTCAGCACCCGGTCGGCCAGGGACTTCTGGGCCCGGAAACGGTCCCGGCGGTGCACCAGCACGATCTTGTCCGACAGTTTGGCCAAAAACTGGGCTTCGTCGCAGGCCGCGTCGCCGCCGCCGACCACGAACATCTTCTTGCCCCGGAAGAAGGGGCCGTCGCAGGTGGCGCAGTAGGAAACGCCGCGGCCGGAAAATTCGGCTTCCCCCGGGACGTCCAGGGTGCGGTGCTTGGCGCCGGTGGCCAGGATGACCGCGGCGGCGGTCATGGTTCCGCCGCCGCTCAGGTTGAGCGTAAAGACGTCGCCGTCTTTTTTCAGGGCGAGCACCGTATCGGTGATGAACTGGGCGCCGAATTTTTCCGCCTGCCGGTGCATGTCCTGGGCAAACTCAAAACCGCTCTTCGGATCCGCGTAGCCCGGGTAGTTTTCCAGATGGTCAATCAGCAAAGCCTGGCCGCCGGGGGCCATCTCTTCGATCAGCATGGTTCTCAGATTGGCCCGGGCGCCGTATTGGGCCGCCGCCAGTCCGGCCGCCCCCGCCCCGATGATGACCAGATCCGTATCGGTCTCCCGCATAAATTCCCCTTTACCGCGATGATGTTGTTGTCTACAGTATAATGTATGAAAAGAATCCGGCGCCCGTCAACGCAAATCGTGCTCATCCTGGCCGCGCTGCTGGCCGCCGTTGCCCCGTGGGGGGCGCCGCAGCTGGCCGCCCAAATTCCAGCCGTCCCCCGGCTTGACGCGGACCCGGAAGCCCGGGCGTTCGCCGCCGCCTTTGAAGCCGCCGGATCCGCCGCGCCGGGCTGGGAGCTGCTGATGCGGGCCGCCCTCTGGAGTTCCGGCGCCCCGGTCCAGACCGACCCGCAGTCCGGCGCTCCGGCGGTCTACGCCGAAGAAGCCGGCCTGCGGGTCGCGGTGGCCCAGTTGCTGGCGCCGGGCTATCTGCCCGCGGACGGCCGCGGCCGGGCGGAAAAAGTGTTGTCCTTCATGCACCGGACCTTCCTGCGGTCCTATTCGGAACGGCAGACCCGGCTGGACACGCTGCTGCGCCGGGGCAGCTACAACTGCGTCTCTTCGGCGGTGCTCTACCTGATCCTGGGCCGGGCGGCGGGCCTGGACGTGGGCGGCGTCGTTACCCGGGACCACGCCTTCTGTACCGTTTCTTTCGGGGGCGAGCTGATCGACGTCGAAACTACCAGCCCCTACGGCTTTGACCCGGGCAGCAAGACCGAGTTCCAGGACGAATTCGGCCGGGTGACGGGTTTTTCCTACGTGTCGCCCCGCAATTACCGGGAACGCGCCCCCCTGGAGCCGGTGCAGCTGGTGTCGCTGATTTTTTCCAACCGCATCGCCGACGCCGACGCAGCGGGGCGCTACGCCGAGTCCGTGGGCTACGCGCTGGACCGGCGGGATCTGCTGCACTACCGCGGCTCCTCCGGCGACGCGACGCTTTTCGGGTCCGCCGACCGGGACCTGCGGGACCGGCTGCTCAATTACGGCGCCGCCCTGGCCCGGGCCGGCCGGGAAACGGAAGCCCTGGACTGGGCCCGGGCGGCGACGGCCCGCTACGGCACCGACCCGCTCTGGCAGGAATTCTGCCATTCGGCGTTGAACAACCGGATAGTCAAACATCTGCGCGCCGGAAACGGTGCCGCCGGCCGGGAAGAATTCCAGCGCTACGCCGACCTGACGACGGCGGCGCAGGCGGGGGAACTGGACCGCCTGATCACGGACGCCGAATTGACGGCCCTGGTCCGGGCGGTCCGGGACGAAGCGGCGGCGGCGGCGGTGGACGCGGCGATCGTCGCCGCCCAGGAGCGGCAGGCGGTAGCCGCGGCCCGGGCGCTGGAGCTGCGGAGCTATATCGCCCTGGCCGCTGCGGAAAGGGCCGCGGAAACCCAGGGTTTTGCCGCCGCCATCCAAGTCCTGGACCGGGCGGTGGACGCCTTGGGACGGCGTCCGGCGCTGCTGGAAGCCGCCCGGGCCTTCAAAGCCAACCGGGTCGCCGAGCTGCACAACCGCTTTGCCGCGCTGTTCAACCAGGGCCGCTACGGCGAAGCCCGGGACGCGGCGGCGGCGGCGGCGGCCGAGTTCCCCGGAGAAGGCCGACTGCGGGATGATTTGGACTTTGTGGAGAAAATATTGCGGGAAAAGCGCTGAAACCGGGTGGGCAAAGTCGTAGAAATGTCTTTATACTGGACTCATGAATATACGCGTAAAGTTGATCCTGCTGGTCATCGGCATGGTCATGCTCATGGCCGGAGCTTCTTCGATCTACTTCCTTCTGCAGGCTCCGCTGGCCCGGGTGGAGCGGGAGCGGGCGGTGATGGACGACCTGGATCAGGCCATCCAGGGGCTGCGCCTGGAGGCCAACCGACTGGATTCGGTCCCCTTCGTCTCTGCCCGTCCGGCTTTTTTGCAAGCCCAGGCGCGCTTCGCGGAGGCTTTCGGCAGGATCCAGAGCGTCGTCTACCTCCGGCAGACCGATCCGGCGCTGGCGGAAGCCCTGGATATCGTGGAACGCCTGCAAAAGCTGAACGACCAGAACCTCAAGGACTGCAACGAGGTGTATGAACGCCTCTATCAAGACGCCAAGGACGTTTTTGTTTTTCCCGACAGCATCACCTTCCGTCGTTTCTACGCGGAAAATCCGTTGACGAATAAAAATCCGTTGCTGCTGCAGCGGGCATTTTACGATCTGGCGCGCTTCGACTCCTCCGTGGGCATCCTCAACGACAGCCTGGAGTCCTCCAGCGACGTCCTTGAAGAGCAGGAAGCGGTAATCGACGCCCAGATCCGGCGGATCCGCGTCAACGCCATCCGCCTGGGAGGAGCCGCCGTCGCGGCGCTCATCGTCATTGTCGCGGTTCTGGCTTTGTTCTTCGCCAACGCCATCGCCCGGAGCATCATCATGATTTCCAACGGCGTCGGGGGACTGAGCCGGGGGGATCTGTCGGTTTCTTTCGACGTCGTCTCCCGGGACGAAGTCGGTACCCTGTCCCGGCGGATGAACGAGTTCATCCGCTCCCTGGATGAAGCCATCCTGGGCATCAAGGCTGCGGCGGCGCGCAACGGCGCGGTGCGGGACCAGCTGCTGTCGGCTACCCGGAAGACGGGCTACTCCCTGGCGGACATGCGTTCCGCGGTGCAGGAAGTGGAGACCCAGACCCGGCTGCTGGACGCCAAGGTCAGCGAAACCCGGCATTCCGTCTCTTCCATCACCGGCGGGATCGACCAGCTGGACCAGCGCATCACCGACCAGATCGCCATGGTGGAAGAATCCACCGCCGCCATTACCCAGATGCTGGCCACCATCGGCAACATGGCCCGGCTGGCCGAAAAGGACCGGGAGTTGGCGGACGGCCTGGTGCGGTCCTCCGACGCGGGGCGGGAAGTTTTTCTGGCGGCTTTTGAAAAAATCGGCGCCATCACCGAACGGGTGGGAAAAATCGAAGAGATGATCGAAATCATCGACGCCATCGCCGGGCAGACCAACCTGTTGGCCATGAACGCGGCCATCGAGGCGGCCCATGCGGGAGAAGCCGGCAAGGGTTTCGCCGTGGTGGCCGACGAGATCCGCAAGCTGGCCGAAGCTTCCGCCGAGGGTTCCCGGGAAATCGCCGGATCCGTCCACGCCATCATCGAGTCGATCGAAAGCGCTAAGGAGGGCAGTTCCGAAACGACCCGCGCCTTCGGCGAGATCGAGGACCAGATCCGGGATGTTTCCCGCTCCGTGGTCGAGATCAGCGCCAGCCTGGGCGAAAGCGACGAGGGCGGCCGTCAGATCCTGACCGCCATGACCTCGCTGCGGGAACTATCTTCGTCCATCAGCACCGAATCCCGGAGCGTGGCGGAAAACTCCCGGGCCATAGACGGGTCCATGGCCGAGCTGGACAAGGTATCCGATACGGTGCGGGAAGCCGCCACGGCCATCGTGCGCCGCACCGACGACATCGCCGGCACCGCGGATTTGACCGCCCAGCTGGCCCATGAGCTGTCCACGGTGGGCGAAGACCTTGAAAAGCGGGTGGCCCACTTCCAGACCAGCGGCGGGGAAGCTAGCGCCGCCGACGTCCACCCAGGCTCATGAAGGCGCCCACCAGGACGCCCACGCCGCCGGCGATTATCCACGTGACCGCCCGGGTTTCGGCGGGGGACTTGCCGGTGAACAGCTTGCCCACCACGTCGCCCAGGGACCGTTGCGCCGCTTGGTATTCGTAGTAGCCGAAAATGAGGGCCGCCGCGCCGGCCGCCAAAACCAGGATGCCGAGTAAAGAACCGGCGTTTCGTTTCATCTGTACTCCCTTTCCGGCGGCGTTATCGTTCCTGGCGGACCAGGACGTCCGCAAAGCCCGCGCCGCCGAGTTTTTCGGTCATCTTTACTACCTCATCCGCAGCCAGGCCGACAAGCACCACCCGATACAGGTCCTGGTGCCGTTCGTAGGCCGGAGCGAAGCCGGCGGCCTTCAGCCGTTCAAAGGCTTCCGCGGCGTTGCGCGTCAGCCGGTAGGAACCTACCTGCAGGCGGTACTTTTTCCCGTTTTCCAGGGGCACCGCGACGGGCGGGCCGGAAGCGGCGGCGGCCGGCGGCAGGCCGGACTCGACGGACGGCGGGCCGGGCTCGGCAGGAGCTGCGGGCGCCGCCGCGGACGCCGCCGCGGACGCCGGAGTCGGTGCTCCGGCCAGGGCTTCCACCAGCACCGGAGCGGTGCCGGTGCGGATCATGTCCAGTGCTTCCGCAGCGGCCTGGGACAGGTCGATGATGCGCCCCGCAACAAAGGGGCCGCGGTCGTTGACCCGCACCCGGATCTGCCGGCCGTTTTGGGTGTTGGTCACCAGCAGTTCCGTACCGAAGGGCAGGGAAGGGTGGGCCGCCGTCAAAAGACGGGTATCGAACACCTCCCCCGACGCGGTGGGTTTGCCCTGGAACTCGTTGCCGTACCAGCTGGAAACACCCCGTTCCGTGTAGTCCGCCGCCGGCGCCTGGGCGTAAGCCAGGCCGGCGATGGCCGCCAGGGCGACCAAACTGAAAAATTGCTTGTTCATGTCTCCAGTATCGGCGGACCGGGGGCAGGGATTAAGGCGCTTATACCACCCAGCGGACTCTGTCCGGGGCGCTTTCGTCCATAAAGATGCGCCGGTAGCGGCCGGAATGGGCTACCCCGGGGTTCTCCGGAAAATAGGCGCTGCGGAAGAACCAGACCACGTCGGCCATGTCGGCGGCCGAGTCGGTGGCGGCGTAGCGGAAAAAAATCTCCCGGTCCGCCAGCAGCCGGGCGGTCTGCGGGTTGTCCGTCAGTTCGCTGTCCGTCAAGCGGCGGATTTCGGAGCGCAGGCCGCCGTAGCGGGCGTGGCCGACGATGAACAGGCGCAGGCGCTTGCGTTCATCCATCCAGTAGATTTCGAACACGCCCCCCACGGCGGGCACCGACGCGGCGATGGCCCAGCGGTCCGCCTGGCGCAGCGGGGACCAGTGAACCGAGAAATAGGCGTCCTTGCCCCGGGTCCGGGAGCGGACTTCGTAGTCCATGCACCAAGAATACGACAAATTCGTGTTATTTTCCATACACCGGAAAGGGGTATTAGTATGAATAATAATACAAAAATTTCATATTTTGCTGACTATTTTTGTTTTAATTCTGCTATTTACTTTCTAAATATGTAGATAGAAATTTTGCTGTATGTCTCTTTCGTCCTGGCACGCTTATTGCAGTATTACTGGTGGAACTTCTGGTTCCGGAGGATTACATGAACAGGAAGAGTGACGAGACCCAATCGGAAGATGTGCTCAAAATTTACTTCGACCAGATCAAGTCGGCGCCGCTGCTCACCTTTGAAGAAGAACTGGAACTGTCCCGGCGCATCGAGCGGGGCGACGATTCGGCGCGGCAAAAACTGATCGAATCCAACCTGCGCCTGGTGGTCAAGATCGCCAAATCCTACGTCACCGGGGACGTTTCTTTTCTCGACCTGATTCAGGAAGGCAACCTGGGGCTGATCCACGCCGCCCAGAAGTACGATCACGCCAAGCGCGTGCGTTTTTCCACCTACGCCAACTGGTGGATCAAACAGGCCATAACCCGGTCCCTGGCCAACAAGCGCCGGGCCATCCGGCTGCCCCACCGCAAGGAAGAGGCGCTCAAGAAAATCCAGAAAGCCTACAATACGCTGAGCCAGGTTTCCATGCGCCGACCGAGCACGCTGGAGATCGCCAAAGAGGTGCGCCTGCCGGTGGAAGAAGTGGAATATATCCTCAATATGGCCAACGGCATGGTGTCCCTGGACGCCGAGACGGGGGAAGAAGATTCCACCAGCCTGATCGACCTGTTCGAGGACTATACCTACAGCCCGGACAAGGAACTGCTGAGCAATTGCGTCCGGGAGGATACGCTGCATTTTCTGGAATGCCTGCTGGACCGGGAAAAACGCATCCTCATGTGCCGCTTTCAGTTCTTCGGCGGCGAGCGCTATACGCTCAAGCGCATCGGCGAAGAAATGGGGATTTCCCCGGAGACGGTGCGGCAGATCGAAATGCGGGCGCTGCGCAAGTTCAAGGAACAAGCCGCGGAGCTCAGGGATTATATGCTGGCCTGAAACCGCCGGCCGCCCTTGACTTGGGCATACCTTATAGGTACTTTGAACGCAGTGAAAAGCGTTCCGAATACACCCAGACCGACGCGGAAAACGGGACGAAGGGTCAAAAAAGGCGCCAAAACCGGACTTCGACTGGAAGATGGACTGCGGGCGGCCTTGCTGGCGTCGATTCTGCTCGGCCTGGCCGTGGTGGGTTCGATGTTGCTCATCGTCTTGAAGCAACCCGAGCCCCCTGCCGCAGCGTCGGCGCCCCTCGTGTCCGCCCCGGTTGATGGCGCGACGGCCATCCCCGAAAAGCCTGTACCCCCGCCGGCGGCGACTTCGGTTCCGTCGATACCCGAAAAGCAAGCTCCCTCGGGACCCGTCGCGCCGGCCCGGGCGCCGGTGGAGCGGCCGCCGGCGCCCGCGCCCAGGCGGAGCGGCGCCCTGGCCTTCGTCATCGACGACGCGGGCAACAACCTGACCGAACTGGAACCCTTCCTGCGGCTCGAAGGGCCGCTGTGCATCGCCGTGCTGCCGGGTTTGCCCCATTCGGCGGAAGCCGCCCGGCGCGTCCGGGAGGCGGGCAAGGAACTGCTGCTGCATCAGCCCATGGAAGCCGTGGGCGGCCAGAACCCGGGGCCCGGGGCCATCTACCATGACATGGACGCCGATCAAATCCGGGCCGTGCTGGCCCGCAACCTGGCGGAGATCGGACCGGTGGCGGGGATGAACAACCACCAGGGTTCCCGGATCACCGCCGACCCGGAGGCCATGGAAACCATTCTGGCTTTTTGTCGGGATAATGGTGTATACTTTCTGGATTCAAGGACCACCGCGGAAACGGCCGTTCCCGCGGTTGCGGCGCGGTTGGGAATACGCATCAGGGAGCGTGACGTGTTTGTGGACAACGTACAAGAAAAGGCCGCGATGATCCGTTTTGTGCAGGAAGGCCTGCAGAAAGCCGAAAAGAAGGGGGCGGCGGTCATGATCGGGCATGCCTGGTCATCGGAACTGGCCGCCACCCTGGAAGAACTCTACCCTGAGCTGGTGGAACAGGGTTTTTCGCTGTCGACGATTTCGCGCATCATGCTGGGAACCTGGGACGATGAAGGTTTTGGGGATTGAGACTTCCTGCGACGAGTGCGCCGCGGCGGTGGTGGAAGACGGCGCCCGCATCCTGTCCAGCGTGGTGGCCACGCAGATCCCCGTCCACGCCGCCTTCAACGGCGTCGTGCCCGAGATCGCCAGCCGCATGCATACCCAGTGGATCGCCGGCGTGGTCAGGCAGGCGCTGGCCGAGGCGGGCCTGGAGCCGGCCGGCGTCGATGCCGTAGCGGTTACCGCCCAGCCGGGTCTGCTGGGTTCCCTGCTGGTGGGGCTCAACTTCGCCAAGGCCCTGGCCTACAGCCGCAGTCTGCCCTTCATCGCCGTGGACCACATGCTGGCCCACCTCTACGCCCCGGCGCTGTCGGAAAAGGTGGCCTATCCCTTTCTGGGCCTGCTGGTTTCCGGCGGGCACAGCATCATCTGCCGGGTCAACGATTTTGACGATATCGTCGTTCTGGGCACCACCATCGACGACGCCGTGGGCGAAGCCTTCGACAAGGTGGCCAAACACTACGGGTTCGGCTACCCCGGCGGCGTGTACATCGACAAGCTGGCCGCCTCCGGCGACGACGACGCCTTCCGCTTCCCCCTGCCCAACCTGCACAAGGCGGACCATCGCTGCGACGTGTCCTATTCGGGGCTCAAGACGGCGGTGATCAACCAGCTGGAGCGGTTCCGGCGGACGGAGGGCAAGAAGGGTCCCGCCGCGGTTACCCCGGAGAATATCGCCGCCTCCTTTCAGAAAACCGCGGTGGATATCCTGCTGCGGGCCCTGTTCCGGGCGGTGGAGGATACGGGCCTGACCACCGTCGTGGCCGGCGGCGGCGTGGCCGCCAACTCCCGGCTGCGGGCCGTTCTGGCCCAGCGCCGGGATCTGCGCTGCCTGTTTCCGCCCCTGGACCTCTGCGGCGACAACGGCGCCATGGTGGCCGGACTGGGGTACCGCTATCTGGAACGCGGCGACCGCAGCCCCCTGTCGGCCACCGCGTCCGCCCGGGTCGGGGCGTTCAAGCGCCGCTATCCCTGATCCGCGCCTGCCCTACGGCGCGGTACCCTCTTTACAAAAAAAACGCGCTTCGGTATAGTGGACCAGA
>DYPP01000070.1:0-2216 GCA_020719845.1 Treponema denticola
GATTCCTTCGCCGGTTCCGGCACCACCGGTGCGGTCGCCCACAAGATGGGCCGGCGCTGGATTATGGTGGAGCTCGGTGAACACTGCCATACCCATATCATCCCCCGATTGCAGAAGGTCATTGATGGCCAGGACCCCGGCGGTATTACCGAAGCCGTCGGCTGGAAAGGCGGCGGTGGCTTCCGTTACTACAAGCTCGCCCCATCCTTACTTGAAAAAGACAAATGGGACAACTGGGTCATCAACAAACAGTATAATGCTACCATGCTGGCTGAAGCCTTGTGCAAGCTGGAAGGCTTTACCTACGCACCGTCGGAAACCGAGTACTTTATTCATGGGTACTCCACCGAGACCGATTTTATCTGGGTTACTACCCAGAACCTGGGGCATGAGCAGCTGGCTGCCCTGAGCGAGGACGTTGGAGCGGATCGAACCCTGCTGGTGCTGTGTTCGGCCTATCGGGCCGATACCAGACACTTCCCCAACCTGACCATCAAGAAAATACCCAACGCCGTACTCAGCAAGTGCGAATGGGGGCATGATGATTACAGCCTGCAGGTGGAGAATCTGCCGTCCGCACCCCAGCCAAAGCAGGAGCAGCCGGACTTGTTCGGAGGCGATGAATGAACGACGGAATTTCCGATTTTCATGAGCAGGACGCGCTTTTTCTCCGCCTCTTGGAGCGGCTACGCGCCGGCGATGAAAGCCATACCATTGAAGCCAAAAAAGGCTGGGCTGTCGATACGTCCATTATGGAAACTGTCTGCGCCTTCAGTAATGAACCGGGGCTGGGCGGTGGTTATATACTGCTGGGAGTCTTTCGTGATGAAGATCAGCTTTTCCCGGATTACCAAGTTGTAGGGGTACCCGATCCCGACAAAATTCAGACCGATCTGGCCAGCCAGTGTGCCGATCGTTTCAACAGTGCTGTCCGGCCGCGCATCACCATGGCACAGGCCGGAGACAAGACAGTTCTGGTTGTCGAAGTCCCGGAGGCGCAGGTTTCCGGGAAGCCTGTCTATTTTAAAAACAAGGGCCTGCCGAGAGGGGCGTACCGGCGAATCGGATCCAGTGACCAGACCTGCACCGAAGATGATATAGTGCTCCTGTATCAAGGTAGGGGTCATAAAGCCTATGAAGATATGGTTGTGGACGAGCTATCCATCGACCTGGACATGGCGGAAGAGGCCGTACAGTCTTACCGCCAACGCCGCGAGAGAATCAATCCGGCGGCTCCGGAGCTGACCTGGACCAGAGAGGACTTGCTGTTCGCCTTGGGAGCCGTTACCCGCAATGACAAGGGAACCTATACGCCTACCATGTGCGGCCTCCTGTGCTTCGGTAAAGACGCTGCCTTGCGCAGAGTGGCCCCTATGGTACGCGTCGATTATATCCGTGTTGCCGGCAGGGCTTGGGTGGAAAATCCCGATGCCCGGTTCGAGACCATCGAAATGCGTGGTCCGTTGTTGACACTCATTCCCCGGGTCATTGCCGCGGTGCTGGATGATCTGCCACGGGCCTTTGCCATGGAAGACAGTGTCTACCGCAAGGATGTCCCGCTTGTTCCGGATGCGGTGATACGCGAAGCGGTGGTCAATGCCCTGATGCATCGCAATTATAGAACCAGACAACCAGTTCAGATCATACGCTATTCAAACCGCCTGGAAATCCGTAATCCGGGCTGCTCCCTGAAACCCGATGACCAGTTGGGCGAGGCTGGGTCGGTCAACCGCAACGAAAAAATCGCCGCCATTCTCCATGAATGCAACCTGGCGGAGACCAAAGGTTCCGGAATCCGGGTCATGCAGGAGTTGATGGAGCGTGCCAACCTCTCCAGCCCGTTTTTTGAATCAAACCGCGATGCCGACAGCTTCGTCCTTACCTTGCTTACCCATCACTTCATGAACGCCGATGACATTGCCTGGCTGGAACAGTTCAAGCACCATCACCTAAGTGCCGAAGACGCCAGAGCCCTGGTTTTCCTTAAAGAATTCGGGGCAATCAGCAATGCCGCGTATCGAAGCATAAACAAAGTGGATACACTGCACGCCTCAGCTGCCCTGCGCAGACTTCGCAATACCGGTGTTCTGGTTCAAAAAGGCAAAGGGATGGCCACCTATTACCAGGGCGGACCCGAATTTTCAAGTTCCCTGGAAGGCTTATCCCCTAACCTCGAAGGCTTAGTGCCCAACCTCGAAGGCTTAGTGCCCAACCTC
>DYPP01000070.1:2316-15718 GCA_020719845.1 Treponema denticola
ACTGGAGCCCTGCCATGAGTGATCGCCTGGTAAATACCATAACCGGCCGACTGTCGTTGCGCGAGCCACAGCGGATTTCCCTGGAGAAACTGGCGCGCATCACCGAGCTGGTTCCTCCATCCAAAGAAACCGATACGCAGGCGGCCTTGAAGCTTCTGCAAAGCGAGTTCCCGCAGATCAAGGACTTTGAGCGCGATTTCGTGTCCCTTTGCTTTGCCCTGGCTACCGGCGTCGGCAAGACCCGCCTGATGGGTGCCTTCATCACCTACCTGCATCTACAGCACAGGATCAACCATTTCTTCGTGCTGGCCCCCAACCTGACCATCTACAACAAGCTGATTGCCGACTTTACGCCGGGCACACCCAAGTACGTCTTCAAGGGCATAGCCGAGTTTGTGCAGGACCCGCCGCAGCTCATTACCGGCGACAACTACGAACGGGCCGATGTAGCCAGGTCCGGGGTCCTGTTTGAGGCCGGCATCCAGATCAACATTTTCAACATCAGCAAGATCAACAGCGAAGTGCGGGGCGGCAAATCACCGCGCATCAAACGTTTGTCCGAGTATATCGGCGAAAGCTATTTTGAATACCTGGCCAACCTGCCTGACCTCGTCCTGCTGATGGACGAATCCCACCGCTACCGGGCCAGTGCCGGCGTCAAGGCCATCAACGAACTCAAACCTGTACTGGGTTTGGAAATGACGGCTACCCCCTTTACCGAAGCGGGCAAGAAGCAGATCGCCTTCCAGAACGTCATGTACCACTTCCCCCTGGCCGATGCCATGGACAGAGGCTATGTCAAGGAACCGGCAGTTGTTACCCAGAAGAACTTCCGGGCCGATCAGGTAAGCGACGACCAGCTGGAAAAAATTAAGCTGGAAGACGGCATCCGGGTGCACGAGAATACCAAGGTGCATCTGGAAACCTGGGCTCGGCAGAACGACAAGCCAATCGTCAAACCCTTCATGCTGGTGGTAGCCCGTGATACCAGCCACGCCGACCAGCTCCAGAAGTTCATGGAGTCGCCCGAGTTTTTCTCCGGAACCTACTCCGGCAAAGTAATTCAGGTGCATTCCAATCAGGGCAGCGAAGAAAAGGAAGAAGTCGTCCAGCGCCTTCTGGCCGTGGAGAGCCCGGACGAACCGACCGAGATTGTCGTCCACGTCAATATGCTCAAAGAAGGCTGGGACGTAACCAACCTGTATACCATCGTGCCCTTGCGGGCTGCCAACGCCAGAACCCTGGTGGAACAATCCCTGGGGCGCGGTTTGCGTCTGCCCTACGGCAAGCGCACCGGCGACCAGGCCGTCGATACCCTGCACATCATTGCCCACGATTCCTTCCAGGCCATCATCGACGAAGCCAACCGGGGCGACTCGGTGCTCAAGTTCCGGGCGGTCGAACTGGAACCGGCCAGCCAAGCCGCCAGCGTCAAGACGGTGCTTA
This sequence comes from Treponema denticola, assembly GCA_020719845.1. GTDB lineage: Bacteria > Spirochaetota > Spirochaetia > Treponematales > Breznakiellaceae > DYPP01. The sequence continues at coordinate 3,763 of DYPP01000070.1, forward strand.
CCGCCCCCATAGTGGAAGAAGCCATCAAGACCGGCAGTGCAGATGAACAGCGCTTCAAAGAGGTGGTCTATCGGGTAATTGCGGAGCGCAAGGATTTGGGAGGTTCGACTGATCTGAGCAAGCCGGAAGTCATGGCTACCATCGCGGCCGAAGCCCGTAGTCGCTACGACGGGGTTCAGACGGAACTGGAAGGGTTGGAAATTGCACTGGAACCAGAGAAGCTGGTTCAGGATGTAGTCAAAACCGTCATCAAAGGTACCATCGACATTCCGCGCATCATCGTCCTGCCCAAAGAAGGCAGCACGGTCCGGTTTGCTCCCTTCAAGCTCAACCTTGCCAACATCCGCTACCAACCGGTCGCCCGCGATCTGTTGATGCACTTTCTGCGTACCCACGAACAGCAGACCTTGAGTTTCAACCGTTCCGGAACGGGTGAGGCCCGGCTGGAAGATTACCTGATTCGCGGCCTCATTGACCAAAGCGATATCTGCTATGACGAACATGCCGACCAGCTCTACGATCTGGCTGGTCAGGTAGTGCGGCATCTGCAAGGCTATCTTGATGGCGATGAAGAGGTTCGCAACGTCTTGCAATATCACCAGAATGACCTGGTGGAATTCATTGCAGCCCAGATGAGGGAGCACCGCATCGTATCCGATACCGGTTTTGACGTCAGGATCAGCCGGGGGTTTTCAACCCTCAAGCAAAGCGCTCACCTGGTTGAAAGCGGTTACGAATCGATGGATTTTCGTTCTACCGACTTTGACAAGAGCAAAATTGGCCGCATCCTGTTTACCGGATTCAAGCGATGTCTGTATCCGGCGGTCAAGTTCGATTCTGATACAGAGCGGCGCTTTTCCATCATCCTGGAACGGGATGCCGAGAAGTGGTTCAAGCCGGCCAAGGGGCAGTTCCAGATCATTTATCTTGAAGGCAACCAGCACTCCGAGTATGTACCGGACTTTGTGGCCGAAAGCCACAATACTATTTACATGGTAGAGACGAAAGCCCGCAACGAACTGGCCGACCCGGTAGTGCTGGCCAAGAAAAAGGCAGCCGAAGCGTGGTGCGGGCACGCAACCGAGTTCAACAGAAGCCTCGGGAAAAAACCGTGGCGCTATCTTTTGATAGCCCATGACCAGGTTCAGGAAAATATGGATTTAAATGCCTTCGAAAAGGTATAGGGGGAAGGAACGTCGGTTTGGCTGGTCAGGGCAGGTTCGCACGGACAACACGAACAGAAATTCCTGAGAGACAAAAAGATCTTTATTTAAATGAAAACCCGTCTTCAGGGGCTTACCATGTAGGCGTGAGCCTCGGCCAGCTTGTCGATGATGGGTATGTGCTGGGGGCATTTGGGCAGGCAGGCGCCGCAGGCTACGCAGGAATCGCCGCCCTTGCCCTGCTCTACGTACCCCTTCTTGTACCAAGGCGCCTGGGCGGTCTTGGAATTGAAGGCCACGGAGCTGTTGTACTGGGCAAATACATCCGGAATGGCGACGCCGTGGGGGCAGGGCATACAGTAGCCGCAGGTGGTGCAGGGCACGGGGACGCGCTGGTTGAACCAGAGTTCGGCCTGGATGTAGAGCTCGCGTTCCCGGGGCGTCAGCGCGCCGGGCTGGACCGTCGCGGCGACGGCCGCGTTCTCCCGGACCTGGTCGGGATGGCCCATGCCGGAGAGCACGGTAACCGCTTCCGGACGGTCCAGGACAAAACGGAGCGCCAGGTCCGCAGGGCTGCGTTTTGGTTCCAGGCGGGCAAAGATGTCGGCGATGCCCGGCGGTATCGGCGCCAGGTTGCCGCCCCGCAGGGGTTCCATGATGATGACGCCGATATTCCGTTCCGCCGCGTAGCGGATTCCTTCCAGCCCGGCCTGAAAATTGACGTCCACGTAGTTGTACTGCACCTGGCAAAATTCCCAGCCTCCGTAGCCGGCGACGATGGTTTTGAACACCGCCAGGGAGTCGTGGAACGAAAAACCGATGTGCCCGATGCGGCCGTCCTTTTTGACCTTTTCCATGAACTCCAGGCCCCGGTATTGGAGGATGGTGTTCCAGCTCGCCGCGCTGAGGGCGTGGAGCAGGTAAAAATCGACGTGGTCCGTCCGCAGGCGCCGCAGCTGTTCGGTCAAAAACCGTTCCCAGTCGGCTTCCTCCTTGACCAGCCAGACCGGCGATTTGGTGGCCAGATATAGCTTGTCCCGCAGCGCGTGCTTTTCGATCATCTTTCCGGTAAAGACTTCGCTGCCGCCGCCGTGGTAGGGATAGGCGGTGTCGATATAGTTGATGTCCGCCTGAATGGCGCTCAGGAAGGTAGCTTCTGCGGCGGCTTCATCGATATCGGGGGCCTTGTTGTCGATCGTGGGCAGACGCATCATGCCCAGTCCGAGGGCGGAAACGGAAACACCGGGAATTTTGGGGAAGCTTCGATACAGCATGGGTGAGATTTTAGACCATCCACCCCCCAAGATTCAACATAGACCCTGCGGGTTTTTTCCTGTATAGTAGAATCCCCGCCGCATACGCGTTCAGGAAAGGAAACCCCTTGCAAAAAAAAGACAGCCGCAACGACTCCATACGGAATATTGCCATCATCGCCCACGTCGACCACGGCAAGACTACCCTGGTGGACGCCCTGTTCAAGCAGAGCGGCGTCTTCCGGGAAGGGAAGGAAACCCGGGAACGGCTGATGGACACCATGGACCTGGAACGGGAACGGGGCATCACCATCGCGGCCAAGAACTGTTCGGTAGCCTGGAACAAGGTCAAGATCAACATCCTGGACACCCCGGGGCACGCCGATTTCGGCGGCGAGGTGGAACGGGCGCTTTCCATGGTGGACGGCGCCATCCTGCTGGTGGACGCTTCCGAAGGGCCCCTGCCGCAGACCCGGTTCGTGCTCAACAAGGCGCTGGAAGGCGGCAAGAAGATCATCGTGGTCATCAACAAGATCGACCGGCCCGACGCCCGGGTAGAAGCGGTGCTGGGCGAAATTTACGATTTGTTCATCGATCTGGGCGCCGACGACGCCCAGCTGGAGTTCCCCCTTTTCTACGCCATCGGCCGGGACGGCATTGCCCAGCGGACGCTGGAAGAACGGGGCACCAATCTGTTTCCCCTGTTGGACGCCATCATCAGCGAAATCCCCAGCCCTTCCTTTTCCCAAGCCGAGCCCTTCCAGATGCTCGTCTCCGACCTGTCCTATTCCGACTATTTCGGACGCCAGGCCATCGGCAAGATCATCAACGGTTCGGCCAAGTCCAAGGACCCGCTGGTCTGCATCGGCGAGGACGGCCGGAAGCGGCCGCTGAACGTCACCAAGCTGCAGACCTACGCCGGCCCCGGGCTGGTGGAAAGCGCCGCGGCCGAGGCGGGGGACATCGTCGTGCTTTCGGGCATTGAGGACGTGCACATCGGGGACACCATCTGCACCCGGGACGAACCCAAAGCTCTGCCCCGGCTGATCGTGGACGAGCCGACGGTTTCGATGCGCTTCACCGTCAACACGTCGCCCCTGGCCGGCCGCGAAGGCTACAACGCCCAGTCCAGCAAGCTGGCGGAACGGTTGCGCAAGGAAGCGTTGATGAACGTTTCCATCCTGGTGGAAGACGGCAAGACCGGCGGCTACATCGTGCGCGGCCGGGGCGAATTCCAGCTGGTCATCCTGATCGAGACGCTGCGCCGGGAAGGGTTCGAGCTTTCCGTCGGCCGGCCCCAGGTCATCTTCAAGCACGAGGGGGGCAAAAAGCTGGAACCCGTCGAGCATATTTTTGTCGATTGCGCCGAAGAGTTCGCCGGGGTGGTCACGGAAAAGCTGTCGTCCCGCAAGGGCCGGATGGTCAACTACGTGTCCCATGGCAGCGGTCGGGTACGGCTTGAATTTTCAGCCCCGTCCCGGGCCCTGATCGGCTACCGGGACGTATTCCTGACCGATACCAAGGGCACGGGCATGCTCAATTCCTACCTTTCGGGCTACGAGGAATACCGGGGCGATTTTATCGACCGTTTTACCGGGTCCCTGGTGGCGGACCGTCTGGGCGAGGGCGTCGCCTACGGGCTGTTCAACCTGGAACCCCGGGGCGCCCTGTTCATCCTGCCCGGCGAGCCCTTCTACGAAGGCATGATCATCGGCGAGCACAACAAGGATCTGGACATCGACGTCAATCCGGGCAAGACCAAGAAGCTTTCCAACATGCGGTCGGTCAACAAGGACGAAGCGGTGACGCTGACCCCCATCCAGCCGATGACGCTGGAACGGGCCATCCAGTTCATCCGGGACGACGAGGAGGTCGAAGTGACCCCCAAGTCGATCCGGATTCGCAAGAGCATCCTGTCCTTTATGGAACGGAAGACGACGCGGCGGGACGCCTAGGACGCAGGCCCGGACTCAGGCCAGCGCGGCCTTCAGGATCAGGATATCGTCTTTGGGCACGTCGCCGTGCATGCCGCGGTTGCCCGTGGGCACTGTGGCCATCTGGTCCACCACGTCCATGCCGCTGACCACCTTGCCGAACACCGCGTAGCCCCAGCCCGCGCCGGTGGGCGCCTTGTGGTCCAGGGCGGCGTTGTCCTGCAGGTTGATGAAGAATTGGCTGGTGGCCGAATGGGGGTCGTTGGTGCGGGCCATGGACAGGGTGCCCCGCAGGTTCTTGAGCCCGTTGGTCGCTTCGTTGCGGATCGGCTCGTTACCTTTTTTCTGTTCCAGGCCGGGAAGCATGCCGCCGCCCTGCACTACAAAGCCCGGAATGATGCGGTGAAAAATGGTGCCGTCGAAGAAGCCGCTGCGGGCGTAGTCGGCAAAGTTCTTGGCCGTGTTGGGCGCCTTTTCGTCATCCAGTTCGATCTCGATCATGCCTAAAGATGTTTCAAAAGAAACGCGGGTGTTTGCCATGCTGATCCTCCGGTCGCCAGTGTACCGGAAAGCCGGGCGGGAGAAAAGGGCGCCGCGGCGCGGAACCGGACAAGGCCGCCGGAATGCGCTCCGTTCGGTCCACGGGGCTGCTCAAACCGAAGCCGATATCGCTGCCAGCGCCGCCGCGTCCACGGGATCGGCGGCGTCCAGGCCGGAAACTTCGCGGAGTACCGTGGCTAAACCCCGGGGCAGCGCTTCGGCCCGGAAGCGGGCGTCTTCGGGGAAAAGGGCGCCCTGCTCGTCGGTTGCGGCAAAGTCCAGGGCCGCCCGGCAGGCTGCGGCGACGGCGTTGCCCGGGAGGCCGCGGCGGACGCAGAGCAGCAGGGCGCCGATGAGCCGGTCGTCCCGGTTCAGCTTGCGGTACAGGTCCCGGCCGACCCGGTGTACCGTGTCTCCCAGGGCGCGGTTCCGGAAGCGGGCCAGCAGGTCGTCGATGTGGGCGGCCAGGTCGGCGCGGCTGTAGGCGTCGGCGTATTCGGCGGCCAGGGCGTCGGCGGTCTGGTTCATGGCCGCCCGCGCCCCGGCCGCCACGCCGGGCAGCAGCATGGCATCGGCCAGCAGTTCCACCGCCGGGTCGGCGCGGTAGCCGAAGTACGCCGCCGCGGCGTGCCCCAGGTTGTGCACAAAAAGCTTGCGGTCCACGTAGGCCTGGATGTTTTCTACCGGGTACAGGCCGGCCACGGACGGCAGGGGCCCCCGCAATCCCCTTTTATCCAGAATCAGCTGTTCATACTCTTCGGCAAAAACCTGCAGGGGGTCGACTTCCAGGTCCGCAGCGCGCATGATGGGCACCATTTTGCCGATGCTGGTTTCAACCAGGCCCACCAGGCGGTCCAGGGGATAAGCAGGACCAAGTTCGGCGCCCAGAACCTGGCGGAAGAATTGATCCGCGCCCCGGGCGTTTTCGGCGATGACGATATCCAGCGGCCGGTCGCCGCGGCGCTCCCGGCGCAGGGCCAGGCCCCGGGCGATGACCGGGAGAATTTTGGCGAATACCGCCTTGCCGACGCTGGTGGCCGCCAGATCCGCGTCGGCCAGCTCGGCGGCTACGGCGTCGGCGTCCCGGCCGTCGACGGCGCGGACCGGACCAACCAGCCGGCGTTCATCCGGAGCGTTTTCCCGTTTGACGACGACGACGTATTGCTTCTTTTCGTTCAATAACTGGATCAAGCGGGGGTTGACGTCCACAAAGACCACCTCCCAGCTGGCGCGGGAAAAAAGCTGCCCTAAAAAGGAACGACCGATATTGCCGGCGCCGAATTGAACCAGTTTCATAGATAGCCTCCGGAAGCTAGTTGCGCGCGGTACGCCGCGACGTAGGGCAGCAAACGAGCCCGTTTTTCGCCCGCCGCGGACTCATAGTAAGTGCCGCCCACCGTAAAGAGGCCAAAGCCGCCGGAAGCACCCGCCCAGACGCAGGCGGATAAAAGGTCCAAGTCCCGCAAGGCCTTTTTGCCCGTTTGGTCCGCCTGTTCGGCGATGCCCGCCAGAAGGCCGCCGACAAAGTTGTCGCCGCAGCCGGTGGTGTCGCCCCGACGTTCGGGGTGGGCGGCCAGTTCGGCGTTGATCGCCGCGCAGACCGGGATGGAAGTTCCTGCCAGCGGCGCGAACAAGCCGCCCCGGGAAGCCAGGTAGAGGTTGCGGGCACCTTCGGTGACCACCGTCGCGCCGACGCCCCGGGCCAGGAACCAGGCAACGGCTTCCGGAATGCCGGCGGCGCCGGATGTCTTGAGCGCCTCTTCCCGATCCGCGACCAGCAGGTCGATGTGGGGGTAAGCGTCGTCTTTGACCCCCAGGGCCCACTTCTTTCCCGGCGTGGTTTGCTCGCTGCGGAAATCGTAGACCAGGTTGACCAGCGTGGCCGCGCCGGCGGAACGCGCCCGTTGCAACAGTTCGGTCAATCCGTCGTGCAAGGGCGGGACCAGGCCGGTACCGCCGAAGGCCACCAGGTCGGCGTCAAAAAAATCATCCGGGAGATCGGCGGGCAGGAAGAGCCCCGCAGCGCCGATGACGTTGATGAAGCTGCGCTCGCCGTGGCCGTTGTCGTATGATGGATCGGACAGCACGTCGGTCCGCGGCGTCGCCGCCGGCCGGGACGTGACCCGGGCGGACGAGAAGGGCAAACGGGCCAGGGCTTCTTCCACCAGACGCCCCGTATCGTCCTCGCCGCGTACACCGTAGAAACGCACCGTGTGTTCCGTACCCGCCAGGATCTGGGCGGCGTGGGCCAGGGCGACCACCGAGGGACCGCCCAGGTTATGGGTGTCCGGCGTCTTGCCGCCGGCGATTTCGGCTAAGGCTTGATCATAGGGTTTGCGGATGAAGCGTTCGAAGTCTTCGGCAAAGACCAGCCGCCCCGGCGTCAGTCCGCCGTCGCCTTCGCGCCGGGATCGGGCGGCTCGGAAAGCGGCGCTTTCGAAGTCGGCGTCGGCGTACAGATAGTCAATTAGGCAACAGCCGGCTCCGTGGATCTTCATTTTCCGGCTCCGGCCAGGGTTGGATAGTCGGAAACCAGCAGGTGCAGGGGATCGGCGTCTTCTTCAATTTCCGGAAAACGGCCGAGGTCTTCCAGAAAGCGATTGTCCGCGTTGTCGTCGTTCACCTTGCTCACTTCGCCGGTCAGACAGGCGCCGCCTTCGGCCCAAAATCGGTGGTAGGTGTAGGGTTCAAGACAGATGCTTTCTCCGGGCATGAGGACGACGATGCTGCCCGCTTTTACGTCGCGGCGTATGCCGTCGATGGATACGGGAAAGGAGGCATCCGACAGTCCTTCGGTATCCGAAGCGCGGTACAGCTCGAGCATCAACCGTGCGCCGCCCCGGTTGATGATGTCTTCCATTTTATTCTTGTGGAAGTGCATGGGCGTTTCCTGGTTGTTCTGGACGATCATGATTTTTTCGGCATAGGGCTTGCCCGCGCCGTCGGGGCTGCCGTTGCGCAGGGTAAAGAGAAAAAGCCCCCGGGTCAGGAAATTGCCGGAACCAAAATCGGTCACGTCCCAGCCGAGCATGTTCCGGCGGATTTCGTCGATTTCCTGCCCTTTGGTCTTCCAGTCGGCGGGACGCCATTCCGACCAGGGCGGCAGAAAAAACCGCTGTTCCCGAAAAAACGCCTTGGCTGATTCCTGAATCTCATTGATTTCGCTTCGCTTCATGGTTTGCCTCCGTGGATGATGGTTCCAGCTGGACGGGAAGTTCCATCCGTGCGGCGATGTGGGGGGCATCGCCGTTTTCAAGCCGTTGCAGGAGCAGCTCCGCCGCCCGGGCGCCCATTTCCCGATGGGGCTGGCGCAGGCCGATGAGCCCCGTGGACAGATAAGGCGGATCGATACCGAAACGGGCGATCCGCACCGCGACCAGCGTCGCGACCGGAGATAGTCCGACGATTTCTCTGAGTAGCGCCGCCAGTTTGTACGCCAGCCCTTCGGTGGAAACGAGCCAGGCTTCCGGCAAGGAGCGGTCGGCCTGCAGATCCCGAACCGCCCGGCGCAGGTCTTCGGAGGCGGCGTCCCGTTCCCGCAGCAGCACTTCCCGCGGTTCAAAACCCAGGTCCGCCGCGCAGTCCAGGTAGCCCCGGCGGCGATCCCGGAGGGAACTGGCCGCCAGGTCAAATCCCAAAAAGGCGACCCGGCGAATCCGACCGACCGGCGGCGATGTGTCGGACGCGCCGAGAGCCAGATACCGGGTAGCCCGATAGGCGGCGTCACGGTCCCCTTGTACCACAAAGTCGTAACCCGCCGCTACCGGGTCCAGCCCTTCGGGCTTCCGGTCGATGACCACGCAGGGCAGCGGGCCAATGGCGGCTTGTAGTTCCGCAGAGCGGGACGCCGCTCCCGCGAAGGGGGCGTAGGGGGCGATGATCAGGCCGTCCACCTGGCGGTCGCGAAAGGCGGCGACGGTGCGCAGCTCTTCGTCCGGGTCAAAGCGGCTGGTGGAAAGCAGCATGCGGTAATCCGCTTGCTGCAAAACCGACTCTATCCCCCGGATCGTTTCGCCCATAAAGCGCTCGAATACGTCGGGAAAGAGCACGCCGATGGTGGCGCTGCGTTTTTTGTTGAGCCCCCGGGCAAAATAGTTGGGCCGCCAGCCGCTTTGTTCCGCCGCCGCCCGGATGCGGGCTTCCGTCTCGGCGGCGATGCGGTAGCGCCGTCCTTGCCCGCGCAACACCGCCGAGACGGTGGTCCGGGAAAGACGACAAGCCGTCGCGATGGTATCGATGGTGGCCCCCTCCGGCGGGGACGGATTCTGTTTCGTCGTGCTCATGGCTGCTGTACCGGTACAGCAGGAGGATAACATGGAAAAAAGCGCTTAGCAAGTAAAATTATTCGGAGCTGCCGGCGGAGCTGCCGGCTGGGTGGACAGCCGTATCAGGGCACAGAAAACCCGCGGCGGCGGCTTTTTGATCATCACCCGCGAGCAATGCGGTTTGCCTTAATAGACTAAAGAACCGGGGGTCCCGCTGTGCTTCGGGTACTGCCGCCAGATATTCTTCCGCCAGGCGGAGCAGTTCTATACCCAACCGGGGATCGGCGATTTCGGCGATCCGTTCCAGAAGGGTAAAATATGCCGCCTCGGGGTCTTGGTTCTCCGGTGCACGCAGGAGTTCCCGCAACGCGGTTCCGGTTGAGTCCTCCAGGTCCGTTCCGGCCAGGGCTTCCAGCGCGGCCAGGCTTGTTTTCTCCATATCCGCCCGACCGGCATGCATCCAGAGCGCGCGCATCAGCAGGAAAAAAGCGCGCAAGTCTTGTCCGTCCTTGTGCAGCGCCCGTCCGGTATGATAGGCGACTTCCGCGGCTTCAGGCTTGAAAAGGTACCAGCGCAAATACGCGGTGCCGTCGCGGATCACCTGCTCCGGGGAATCCGGGGCGGTTCCATCGGCCAGCACCGAAATATACCAAGCCCCGCGTGGGGCATCCGGCACAAATCCGTTTTGCTGTGGTCCCAGCGTGGCGATCAGGTGCTGGGCCGCGCTGCTTTCGCGCCGGGCTATGGTGCGGGACATGAGGGTTTCCGTCATCCACGAACCCATCATGAGCGCGGCGCCGGAGGCGAAGATGACGGCGTTGCCCGCCAACTTATCGGTTTGGGCCGCATCCAGATTCCCCGACCAGACCGCGTCCATATCCGTCCACTGCCGGGCCATGGCGGTTGCCATGCCGGCCCAGCCGGCCAGACGGATCCCGCCCAGGAGGAGCGCCGCTTGAGGCCGATCCACCTCCAGCAGGCTGAAACCGGGAACAAAAAAACTGATCCCCACCGTGGCGGCGTCGATCCGGTAGAGCGAACGGCGGTAGTCGTCCAGCGAGGACTGGGAAAAGGAAGGCTGGATGAGCAGCGCTAGAAAGAGGCCGAGGAAAAAGTTGCGTATACGCATGGGAACAGTGTAGTACAGCCCTCGGCGAGATGCAACCGTATCTACCCTTTGAGAAATTCCCGGACCGCTACGATGCGCTTGGGCAGGTGGGGGTGGCCGGCGCTGATCTCGGCGATGCGCTTCCAGATGCTCTTCTCGGCTTTGAAGGTTTCGATGTAGACCTCCGCGTCCATGCGGCTGGAGAGCAGCTTGCCGGTCGCCAGCAGCTTGAGGCCCTTTTCGGCGCCTTCAGGTGCGTAGGCCGCCGCGCCGGCGTCGCAGGTGTATTCGCAGGCCCGGCGCCAGGCTCCCTTGAGAAAGGGCACCATTTCGGCGGGCAGGGTGATCAGGTTCTTGAGCAGGTGGTTGCGCTTGACGTGCACCAGTTCGTGGGCGATGACAAAGGCTACCGATTCCGTATCCCCCTCAAAGGCCAGCTCGGCCAGTTCCGAGTAGACCGCCACGTACGACCGGGTAAACAGGCGGGTGGCAAAGGCGTTGAGCAGACCGCCGGATTCGATGATGTAGAAGGCGGGCAGTTTTTTGACGCCCAGTTCTGTGGCCGCCCGGCCAAAGACTGCCCACAGTTCGGGGAACTGGCGCTCGTTGACCCGCACGCCGTTGCCCATCAGGTGTCCCACCATCAAAATGTGGGCTCCCAGCACAACGACGAAGATCAGCACCACGTAGAACACCAGGACGCCGACAAAGCCCGTTAGTCCTCGAGTTACGGCGTTGCCGAAAGAAGCATCGGCGTAATAATATTCATCATCGTAGTCAACGTCGTCTTCCGGGTATTCTTCTTCCGTATACGTATCTTCGACATATTCCGCTTCAGGCTGATCTTCAAAGTCGTAGTCATCCAGGGTGAAGTCCTCGGAGATCGAAGAGACGGCGCTGCCGGCGGCGATGACGCCGCTGATGACGCCGAAGGCGATCAGACCGACCACGAAGACGCTGAAAACCAGGGCAATCGCAAAAAGTACCTTCTCTCCCCGCCTGACGTATCCGCTGATCATAAATCGCTCCCTTGTGTGCCGAATGGAATGTTCTCCGATTAAGTATACTATTTCCCTGGTTGTCTTTCCACCGGAAAGCGTTTTTTTTACTTTCCCGCCGGCCCTGGAGCTGGTATACGGCCCGAATGGGCGTAGCCGGACGGAATTTTCTGCGGCGGTTTTCGCGCATCAGCCTGCAGCAGCGCATTTTTCTGGTGGTCATCGCCGTATTCGTCATTTCGACGGCGACCGAAACCTTCTTTATCCAGCGCTTCTTTCAACGCTACGTGGTCGTATTCAATATGGATACGATCCGCTATTCCCATCCCTTGGAAGACCGACTGGGGCAGCGCTTTGTGGGCGGCGACGAACAGGAAGCGCTGAAGGGTAAAACGTATATTTCCCAGGCGCTGGGTACGCTGGGCTTGTCCATCCGCGCCTTTGTCCCCGTCTGGAATACGGACGGGCGGCAGATCGGCGTCGTTTCCGTGGGTCTCCTGGTCCAGGATCTGGACCGCGAGTCCCGGCGCATCGGCGCTATCCTGGCCACCGCCGCCTTGTTGAGCCTGGCTGTCGGTCTGCTGGGCGCCATTCTGCTGTCCCGGTCGTCGAAGAGGAAGGGCAGGTAGAAGATGCCCATCTGGGACGAATGGAATACCTGGATCTCCACCTTGCCGCCGGTTTTGGCTTTGACC
>DYPP01000071.1 GCA_020719845.1 Treponema denticola
CAGGCCCGGGACGGCCGGGCGGCGCCCTTCCGCTTTGAAGCCCTGAACCGGGGCTGGGCCCGGACCAGCCGGCGCTTTTCCCGGCTCAACGACCACTGCGCTGCGGGAGATCCCTCCCGGGCCGGCGCCGATAAAGGCCGGGCCTACCTGGACCTGGTCGTCGACCGGCTGAGCCGCTTTGCGGTGGAGCTGGCCGGGGAAGGCCTGGACGCGGCCTTCCCCATGCAGCCCTAGCCGGTTGTCGGAAGCGCAACCGGCCATTTCAACAACCGGCTAGCCTTTGAAAGCGCCGGGGGCGATCAGGTCGCCGTAGGTGTCCCGGGCGGCCTTGATGCGCGCGATGGCGGCCTCCCAGTAGGCAAACAGCTCCGCCGACGTATCCGCGTCCATCTGGGCGTAGAAGGCCTTGGTCCGTTCCAGCTTTTCGATCCACTTGGTGCAGCGGAAGGTAAACAGGTACTGGTAGTCGGCTTCGGAGAAGTCTTCCTTCAGGTGCTTCTTGAACAGCGCCTTCAGGTCGGCGTAGCGGGGAATCTTGCCCGTGGGGGTATCGTAGGTGTCGTATTCCCCGTGGATGCGGCCTTCCGCCCAGTGCAGCCAGACCTTCTTGGCCAGCTTGCTGGTCATGAACTTGCCGTCCGGTCCGCGCATGAAGTAGTTGTTGCTGAAGATGCGGGGGGTGGTTTTGACGCCTTCGCCGAACTTGATGTTGTTGAGCGTGTACTGGCCCAGGGGATAGGAGATGAAGTCCATGTTGGCCATGGGGCTCGGGTCCCGGACGCCCTCGGCGCCCAGGGTGGCGCTGGTGGTTTCCGATTCCAGCGTGGTGGCCTTGAGCATGATGCCGTCCCGCCAGTTCGGGGATTCTTCCACCGGCACGGTGGTGTCGCTGTCCCGGCCGCCGTAGAGGATGCCCTCCACCTTGACGCCGTTCTTGGACTCGAAGCCTTCCCGGTCGATGTTGGCCAGGTAGTCCAGGCGCATGGTGTAGCGGGCGTTGCCGTGGGCGATGCCCACTTCCTTGCCCTTGGCGTCCTTGACGCCCTTCTGCCAGGCGCCGAAGTGGTTCTGGCCTTCCTCCGGGGGCTGCACGCCCATGCCCAGCCAGTAGGGCTTCTGGTCCTTGCCGACCAGCACGTTGGAGAAGATGATTTCCTGGTTCTTCATCAGGTTTTCAAAAATGAGCGGATCGTCCTTGGCGTTCACGTCCTGGATGATGCCGAACATGCCGAACTCGACGTTCACCGCCCGGAATTCGCCGTTGATGTTGCGGAAATAGGCGATGTCGTCGCCGACGATCTTTTCGCCCGGGATCATGGCGGTGGAAGTCTTGCCGCAGGCCGACGGATAGGCGCCGCAGAAATAGGTCTTGCGCTTTTTGTCGTCGTCCACTGCGGCCATGACGAACATGTGTTCGCAAAGCCAGCCTTCCTTGCCGCCCTTGTTGATGGCCAGCCGCATGGAATGCTTCTTGAGCCCCACCGAGTTGCCCGCGTACTGGGCGTTCATGGAGTAGACGATGTTGTTCTGGGTATCCATGTAGATCCGGCGCTTGTCCAGGTTGACCGTGCAGCCCCGGGCGTCCAGCTGGCCGGCGGAGTGGATGAAGCGGAAAAAGTCGCCCTTTTCGGCTTCCTTCATTTTGAGGAAGTGGGTGTACGCCGAGCGGTACAGGATGAACTCCGAGTGGGCGACGTACCAGCTGTCGGTGAACTGGATGCAGGGAATGGTGAAGGGGCTTTCCGTCGGGCCCTCGGAGAAGAACTGCACCACCGCGTCCTTGCCCTTCATGATGCCCTTGGCGATGCCTATGATCTCGGCGTAGCCGGCTTCGTATTCGATGGAATTCAGGGCTTCCATCTTGGCCAGGTCTTTTTGGTCCACCATGAAGCGGGTCCCGTTCTTGTCCCGGCCCTGGTCGCCGTAGCCGTCCCAGTGGATGGTCTGCTTGTTCAGGGACAGCTTTTGCTCTTCGCCCTTGGCCAAAGCCTGGTCGCGGACGTACTGGGTGTCCTTTTCGCTGTCGTCGCAGACGTAGATCGAAGCGGGTTCGCAGTGTTCGGCAAAGGACCCGACAAAATCGATGACCTTGGCGTTCTTCAGGGCCGCCAGTTTGGACCAACTTTCGGCGCTCATCTTGCTTTTCAGCAGTGTTTCGTACGTGTCGCTCATATCTGCTCCTTAAAAAAATAGCTATAGCGTTCCAACCAAGTGTACCCAAAAGCGGGGCACGATGGCAAGGCTCCGCCGGGGACCGGTCCCGGTATTGACATTTTCCGGCAAATTGATATGCTAAGCCCGTCACTATGACACTTTCAATACATTTTGTCAAAAGAGAGGACGACAATGGCAATAGAGATAATCGCCACCGGCCGGGCGGTGCCCTCCCGGCGGGTGAGCAACGACGAACTGGCCAAAACCATGGACACTTCCGACGAATGGATCCGTTCCCATACGGGCATCGGGTCCCGGCATATCGCCGACGATGAAACCGCCACCAGCGACCTGGCCCTGGACGCGGCGCAGAAGGCGCTGGCCGCGCTGGCGGCCAGCGACAAGGAGCTGGCGGGCTCGGTGGAAGCCGCCGCCCGGAGCCTGGACCTGATCCTGGTGGCCACCGCCAGCGGCGACTACTTCGGCTTTCCTTCCACGGCCTGCATCATCCAGGACCGGCTGGGCGCCGCCAAGGCCGCGGCCATGGACGTGGGCGCGGGCTGCACGGGCTTCATCTACGCCCTGGACGCGGCGGCGGGCATGCTGGTCATCGGCGCCCAGCGCAAGCGGGCCCTGGTGATCGGCGCGGAAATCCTGTCCCGCATCACCGACTGGAACGACCGGGGCACGGCGGTGCTCTTCGGGGACGGCGCCGGAGCGGTGATCCTGGAAAAGACGGCGGCCCCCATGGAAGGCCCGGGCAAGCGCGGCTTGATCCGCTCCATCCTGGGCGCCGAGGGTTCCGGCGCGGCCCACCTGATCCTGGAGCGGGGCGGCACCCGCAACCCCTACAAGCAGGGCGAAGTGATCGACGTGCCGCCGCACATCTACATGAACGGCCGGGCGGTCTACAACTTCGCGGTGCGGGTGATCACCGACACCATCGCCAAGCTGATGGCCGAAGAAGGCGTCACCATCGACGATATCGCCCGCATCGTGCCCCACCAGGCCAACGCCCGCATCATGCAGGCCGCGGCCAAGCGGCTGGGCATCCCGGAAGAAAAATTCTTTCTCAATATAGAAGAATACGCCAATACTTCCGCCGCGTCGGTGCCCATCGCCCTGGACGAACTGTACCGGGACGGGGGCATCCAGCGGGGCGACCTGATCATGACCCTGGGCTTCGGCGCCGGGCTGACCTACGGCGGGAACCTGATCGTATGGTAAGCCTTTCCGCCGCTTTCTGCTTTCCCGGCCAGGGCGCCCAGTATCCCCGCATGGCCCTGGATCTCTTTGAGGCCGGCGCCGGGGTGCGCGGCCTGTTCGCCGTCGCCTCCGACGCCGCGGGTCGGGACCTGCAGGCCCTGCTGGAGAACGCCGACCCGGAGACGCTCAAGCGGACCGACCTGTCCCAGCCGGCCATTACCCTGGCCAACCTGGCCGCAGCGGCCTACCTGGCGGAAAAAGGCGTCGTCCCGGTTGCCTGTGCCGGGTTCAGCCTGGGCGAATACGCCGCCCTGGTCGCCGCCGGGGTGCTCACCATCCCGGACTGCTTCCGCCTGGTGAGCGCCCGGGGCGCGGCGATGCAGAAAGCCGCGGACCGCATCGCCGCCGGGGACCCGGCGGCCGCGCCGGGCATGGCCGCCGTCCTGGGTCTGTCCCCGGAAGCGGTGGACGCCCTGCTGGCCGAATGGCGCGCCGCCGGGCTGGCGGACCTCTACGCGGCCAACTATAATTCTCCCAAACAGGTAGTAGTGGCGGGCAGCGCCGCAGCGCTGGCGGCGGCGGAATCCCGCTTCAAGGAAGCCGGAGCCAAACGGGTCGTCCGCCTGCAGGTGGCCGGGCCCTTCCATTCGCCCCTGGTGGCGTCAGCCGCCGAAGAGTTCGCCCCGGTGCTGGCCGCCGTACCCTTTGCCGACCCGGTTATGCCGCTTTTTTCAAACGTGACCGGGGCCCTGGTCCGCACCGGCGCGGAAGCCCGGGCGCTGGCGCTCAGGCAGATCACCGAACCGGTGCGCTGGACGGCGGTGGAAGCGGCTCTGGCCGCCCTGGCGCCCCGGGCGATCCTGGAAGTCGGCCCCGGCAAGGTGCTGCAGGGACTCTGGAAGGATACGGGCTTCACCGTACCCGCCCTGGCCGGCGGCACCGTCGCCGACGCGGAAGCCGCCGTTGCGGCCCTGAACAACAACCAAGGGGAGTCCTGACATGAACATTACCGGAAAAAAAGCCCTGGTCACCGGCGCCTCCCGGGGCATCGGCCGGGCCATCGCCGACCTTTTTCTGGCTGCGGGGGCCGAAGTCTGGGGCTTGGGCACCAAAGAACCCGCGGACCTGGCGGAACGCCAGGCTGCGGCGCAGGGCAAGCTGCGCTGGATCGTCGCCGACGTCGGCGACCTGGCCAACCTGGAGCCGATCATCGAAGCGGCCTTGAAAGAAGCCGACGGCTTCGACATCCTGGTCAACAACGCGGGCATCACCAGGGACGGACTTTCGTTCCGGATGCGCCTGGCGGACTTTCAGAAGGTGCTGGACGTCAACCTGACCGCCGCCTTCCTGATCGCCCGCACCGTCGGCCGGGACATGATCCGCCGCCGGCAGGGGTCGATCATCAACATGTCCAGCGTGGTGGGCGTGCACGGCAACGGCGGCCAGGCCAACTACGCCGCCAGCAAGGCGGGACTGATCGGCCTGACCAAGAGCCTGGCCCAGGAAGTGGCCGGCCGGGGCGTGCGGGTCAACGCCATCGCGCCGGGGTACATCGCCACCGACATGACCGACGCCATCCCCGAGGCGGCCAAGGAAAAACTGATGGCCCATATCCCGCTCCAGCGGCTGGGAAAACCCGAAGATATCGCCGAGGCGGCCCTGTTCCTGGCCGCCGACGGATCAACCTACATCACCGGACAAGTTCTGGCCGTCGACGGCGGCATGTTCATATAAAGGGGAGGACGGCAATGGCAATGAAAAGGGTAGTAGTGACCGGTATGGGCGTCGTTTCGCCCATCGGCAATTCGCTGGACGTATTTCTGGATTCCCTGAAGACGGGAAAATGCGGCGTGGGGCGCATCAGTCTCTTCGACACCACGGATTTTGAAGTCAAGACCGCCGCGGAGGTCAAGGATTTTGACCCTTCCCGCTGGATCGACAAGAAGGACGCCCGCAAAATGGCGCGCTTCAGCCAGTTCGCCGTCGCCGCCGTCGCCCAGGCGCTGGAGCAGGCGAACCTGCTGCAGCCCGCCGCCGGGGAAGGCGAACGGGCCAAGCTCAAGAGCCGTCCCGAGCGGACGGGCATCGTCATCGGCAACGGCATCGGCGGCTGGGAAGTGGTGGACGAATCCTTCCGCAAGCTGATCGCCAACGGGCCGCGGCGCATGCTGCCCCTGACCGTGCCGATGATGATCGGCAACGAGGCGGCGGGCAATATTTCCATGATCTACGGCACCAAGGGCCCCGCCTTTACCCAGGTTACCGCCTGCGCCTCGGGCACCGACGCCCTGGGCCAGGCCCTGGACCTGATCCGCGCCGGCCGCTGCGACGTGGTCATCTCCGGCGGCACCGAGGCGGCCATCGTGCCCTTCGCCATCGGTGGCTTCCAGATGCTGAAGGCCCTTTCCACCAAGCGCAACGACGACCCGCAAAAAGCCAGCCGGCCCTTCGACGCCGACCGGGACGGCTTTGTCATGGGCGAAGGCGCGGGCATCCTGATCCTGGAGAGCGAAGAGCACGCCCTTGAACGGGGCGCCGCCGTCCTGGCCGAGTTTGCCGGCTACGGCGCTTCCGCCGACGCCTACCACATCACCTCCCCGGACCCCTCCGGCGAGGGCGGCGCCCTGGCCATCAAGCTGGCCCTGGAAGATGCCGGCGTCCGGCCGGAGGACGTGCAGTACTACAACGCCCATGGCACCTCCACGGAAATCAACGATCCCACGGAAACCAGGATGATCAAGATCGCCTTCGGCGACCATGCCTATAAAATGAAGGTTTCCAGCACCAAGGGCATGACCGGCCACTGCATCGCCGGCGCCGGCGCCATCGAAGCCATCGCCGGCATCCTGGCCATCCGGGAAGGTTTTTACCCGCCGACCATCAATCTGGACCAGCCGGATCCGGCCTGCGACCTGGACTACGTGCCCAACCAGGCCCAGTACGGCACCATCGACGTCATCGCCTCGGGCTCCCTGGGCTTCGGCGGCCACAACGGCGTGGTCGTTTTCCGGAAGTACCCGGACAACAGCGCCTCAGGAAAGAAAAAATGATGGAAATCGAAGCCCTGCTGCCCCACCGCAAGCCCTTCGTCTTTGTGGACGTCCTGGACCAGGCCTCCCGGGAGGGCATCGTCGCCCGGCACGTCTTTACGGACCGGGAATTTTTCTTTGCTGGCCACTTTCCCGGCTATCCGGTGGTCCCCGGGGTCATCCTGATCGAAACCATGGCCCAGGCCGGCGGCGCCGGGCTGGGCCAGGCGGGCATCGTCCCCCTGGGCAGCATCTTTTTTCTGGCCACCGTGGACAAGGTAAAATTCCGCCGCCAGGTGCGGCCCAACGAAGAAGTGCGCCTGGAAATCAAAAATTTGCGGGTATCCGCCAAGATGATCAAACAGGCCGGCAAGGCCTACGTGGGCACCGAGCTGGCTGCGGAAGCGGAATGGCTGTGCCTGGTGGCCGAAAACCAGCCCACCCCTTGAGGAGCAAAGAAACATGATTATCAAACCGATGATCCGGAACAACATCTGCCTGAACAGCCACCCTGCGGGCTGCGCCGTTTCGGTGCGCTCCCAGATCGCCTACACCCGGAAAAATCTGGCCGCCGGCAAGACGGCCGGCGAAGCCCGGGCTGCGGCACCTTCCGGCGCGCCCAAGCTGGCGCTGGTGATCGGCTGCTCCACGGGCTACGGCCTGGCCAGCAGGATCGGCGCCGCCTTCGGCTACGGCGCGGCCACGGTGGGCGTTTCCTACGAAAAAGCCGGCACCGCCGCCAAGCCGGGGACCCCGGGCTGGTACGACAATCTGACCTTCGACGCCGAAGCCGCCCAGGCCGGCCTGGCCGCCCAAACCCTGGACGGCGACGCCTTTTCCGACGATATGAAGGCCGCCGCCGTCGCGGCGGTCAGGGAAGTCGCCGCCGCCGCGGGCCTTCCGGCCAAGATCGACCTGGTCATCTATTCCCTGGCTTCGCCGGTGCGCGTCGATCCCCGGGACGGCGTCATGTACCGCTCGGTGATCAAGCCCATCGGCGGCGCCTATGCGGGCGCCAGCCTGGACATGATGACCGGCAAGCTGGCCGTCTCCAGCGCCGAGCTGGCCACGGAAGAAGAAATCGCCCATACGGTCAAGGTCATGGGCGGCGAGGACTGGGAACGCTGGCTGGACGCCCTGGCCCAGGCGGACGTCCTGGCGCCCACGGCCCGCACCCTGGCCTATACCTACATCGGGCCCGAGCTTTCCTGGGCCATCTACAAGAACGGCACCATCGGCCGGGCCAAGGACCACCTGGAAAAAACCAGCCACGCCCTGCACGCCCGGTTGTCCAAAACAGGCGGCGGCGCCTGGCTTTCGGTCAACAAGGCCCTGGTCACCCGGGCCAGCGCGGTCATTCCGGTCATCTCCCTGTACATTTCGGTGCTCTTCAAGGTGATGAAGGAAAGAGGCCTGCACGAAGGCTGCATCGAACAGCTGGTGCGCCTGTACCGGGACCGCCTGTATACCCCCGAAGCCGCCGCCGACGCCGCCAAAGTGGCCGTGGACGCCAACCGGCGCATCCGCATCGACGACTGGGAAATGCGGGAGGACGTGCAGCGGGAAACCAAGGCGCGCATGGACCGGATCAACGACGACAACAGCACCCAACTGTCCGACGTGGCCGGGTTCAAGCACGATTTTCTGGAAGTCCACGGCTTCGACGTAAGCGGCGTGGACTATGAAGCCGACGTGGATCCTGCGGGCATCCCGTCATCGCGATAGGAGAAGGAAACATGGATGATAAAACCCTGCTGACCCTGGTGGAAAAGTTCGGGTCCAGCCAGATGGCGGAACTGGAATTGAACGACGGCAGCCTGCACCTGGTGCTGCGCAAGGAAAGCGCCCTGCTCTCCCGGTCCGCCGCGCCGGTTTCCGTCGCCGCCGTGGACTCAGGCGCCCCCGCCGCGGAAGGCGCCGTGCACCTGGGCTTGCCGGTTACCACGGGTACGCCCAAGGCGACGGGGGAACAGATTTCCAGTCCCATCGTGGCCACCTTCTACCGATCCCCCGGACCGGACGCGCCGGCCTTCGTCGAAGTGGGCAGCCGGGTAAAATCCGGCCAGACGCTCTGCATCCTGGAAGCCATGAAGATGATGAACCACTTGGAAGCGGAATTCGACTGCGAAATTCTGGCCGTCAACGCCCAGAACGGCGACATGGTGGAATACGGCCAGGCCCTGTTCGAAGTCAAACGGCTCTAACGGAGAAGTATCGGTGATACAGCGTTTATTGATCGCCAACCGGGGCGAAATCGCGGTCCGGATCATCCGCACCTGCCGGGAACTGGGGGTACAGACCGTGGCGGTCTATTCCACCGCCGACAAGGACAGCCTGCACGTGCGGCTGGCCGACCAGGCGGTCTGCATCGGCCCGCCGGCTTCGTCCAAGAGTTACCTGGTCCGGGAAAACCTGATCATGGCCGCCAAGAGCACGGGCTGCCAGGCCATCCATCCGGGGGTCGGCTTTCTGTCGGAGAACGCCGACTTTGCCCGGGCGGTACGCAAAGAGGGCCTCATCTTCATCGGGCCCGACGCGGACACCATCGACCTGCTGGGCGACAAGGTGCAGGCCCGGCTGACGGCCCGCCGCTACGGCCTGCCGGTCACCCCGGGTACGGAAGGGGCGGTGGGCGACAGCGCCTCGGCCATCGCGGCGGCGGAAAAACTCGGCTATCCGGTGATCATCAAGGCCGCCGCCGGCGGCGGCGGCAAGGGCATGCGCATCGTGCGCTCCGCCGCGGAACTGCCGGAAAACCTGGCCATCGCCGGCCGGGAAGCGCTGGCCAACTTTGCCGACGGCACGGTCTTCATCGAACGCTACCTGGAGAATCCCCGGCACGTGGAGCTGCAGATCCTGGCCGACGGCAACGGCGCGGTGGCCGTCCTGGGCGAACGGGACTGTTCGGTGCAGAAACGGCACCAGAAACTGATCGAAGAAAGCCCCTCCCCGGGGGTGGACGACGCCATGCGGCAGCGCATGGCCGCGGGCGCGGTCACCATGTTCCGGGAACTCAAGTACCGGGGCGCGGGCACCATCGAATTCCTCGTGTCCGGGCAGGACTTTTTTTTCATGGAAGTCAACGCCCGGGTGCAGGTGGAGCATCCGGTCAGCGAGTTCGTCACCGGCGTGGACATCATCCGCCAGCAGATCCTGGCCTGCGTCGAAGGCCGCCTGGAGCTGGACCCTGCGGCGGTCGCCGTTACCGGCTGGTCCATCGAGTGCCGCATCAACGCCCTGACGCCGGGCACGGTCAGCCGGCTGGACGTCCCGGGGGGCCCGGAAGTGCGCTTCGATTCCTTCCTGTATACCGGCTGCGTCGTACCCCCCCACTACGACTCCATGGTGGGCAAGCTGATCGTCCACGCCCCGACCCGGGAACGCGCCCTGGCCCGCATGGACCGGGCGCTGGGCGAACTGGCCATCGAAGGCCTCAAGACCAATGCCCGGCAGCAGCGCTGGATCATCGGGCATCCCAAATTCCGTTCCGGCGATTTCGGCACGTCCTATTACGCCGAGATCGAAAAGGAGGTCGAAAATGTCCGCTGACAATCTGGCCGTCGGCCAGACCCCCTGCCCGTCCTGCGGCGCCGTCCATGACGGCAAAACCATCGCGGCGGCGCTGAAGACCTGCCCGTCCTGCGGCCACCACTACCGCATGGAGCCCGCGGACCGCATCGCCTATCTGGCCGATCCGGGCAGCTTCAAGGAATTTTCGGCCAACCTCCGTTCCCTCAACCCCATCGACCTGGCGGGCTATGAAGAAAAACTGTCCGAAGCCGAAGTCAAAGCCCGCATGAAGGAAGCGGTGATCACCGGGACCTGCGCCATCGAAGGCAAGCCCCTGGTGCTGGGCGTCATGTCCTTCAACTTCATGGGCGGCTCCATGGGCTCCGTGGTGGGCGAAAAAGTCAGCCGGGCCCTGCTCAAGGGCGCCCGGGATGGCCTGCCGGTGGTCATCTACACCACCTCCGGCGGCGCGCGCATGCAGGAGGGCATTTTTTCGCTGATGCAGATGGCCAAGACCGCCAGCTCCGCGGCAGAACTGGAAAAGGCCGGCCAACCCTTCTTCATCGTGCTCTGCGACCCCACCACCGGCGGAGTCACCGCCAGCTTTGCCATGCTGGCCGACCTGACCATCGCCGAACCTGGTGCGCTGATCGGCTTTGCCGGCCCGCGGGTCATCGAGGGCACCATCCGCCAGAAATTGCCCGAAGGCTTCCAGCGCGCCGAATTCCAGCTGGACAAGGGCTTTGTGGACGCCATCGTGCCCCGCAGCCACCAACGGGACACCCTGTCCCGGCTGATCGACCTGCATCGTCCCGGCTGCTGCGCCGACAAGGGAGAAGAATAAGCATGCCGAATACGGTTAACCTGAACAAAAAGCTGGCGGAACTGAAGAAAATGGCCGAATCCCTGGGCATCGACGTGGCCCAGGAAATGACCCAGCTGGAAGCCAAGGTCAAGGCCGCCAGCCGCAGCGAAGCGTCCTGGAAGCGGGTCGAGCTGGCCCGCCACCCGGACCGCCCCTATTCCCTGGACTACATCAGCCGCATCTTCGACGGCTTCATCGAGCTGCACGGCGACCGCTATTTCGGCGACGACCGGGCCATCATCGGCGGCCTGGCCTTTTTGGACGGCCGCCCGGTGACCATCATCGCCCACCAGAAGGGCCGCAACCTGAAAGAAAACATCCAGCGCAATCACGGCATGGCCAACCCCGAGGGCTACCGCAAGGCGCTGCGCCTGGCCAAGCAGGCCGAAAAATTCCACCGGCCCATCGTCACCTTCGTGGACACCAGCGGCGCCTACCCGGGCCTGGGCGCGGAAGAACGGGGCATCGGCGAAGCCATCGCCCGCAACCTCAAGGAATTCAGCCAGCTTAAGACGCCCATCGTCAGCGTCATCATCGGCGAAGGCGGTTCCGGCGGCGCCCTGGGCATCAGCGTGGGGGACAAAATCTACATGCTGGAGAACTCGGTCTATTCGGTGATCAGCCCCGAAGGCGGCGCGTCCATCATGCTGCGCGACGCCGGCCGGGCCAAGGACGCCGCGGCCATGCTGCGCATCACCAGCGCGGACCTGCTGGAATTCAAGGTGGTCAACGGCGTCATTCCCGAACCGGAAGGCGGCGCGCACACCGACCCCGACGCCGCCGCCCGGGCCATCCGGGAAGTGCTGGTCCGGGAGCTGGACGACCTCTGCTCCCGCCACGCTTCAGTCCTGGTCCGCTACCGCAACCAGAAGATCCGCACCATCGGCCACTGGAACGAGGGGGAGGCGGAGTAGGAGGACTGCAGCAGATACTCGGCAGGGGTTGGTTCCGGTGGTGACCTCCAAGTTTTTTGACAAATCTACGATTGAAAAGTAGATTTGCAAGACGACATTGGCCTGGCAAACCTTCCCGAATCACGAGTATGTTTCCCTCGAGGAACTTGACCAGCGCACCTTTGCCCACGCTGGCTGTCGCTGCTGACCGAATCTGACACGCCGGGCTGGTATTCTTTCGACACGGAGGAATACGATGCCCGAACATTGTTACCTGGATATACGCCTTGCCCGTCTGTTTGGCGACTGGCTGGCCCATACCGCCTGGAACGAGGCTCTCTACACCCTGCTGCGCGATTTTCTGGATGGTGCCCGGATGGACAAGCCGGTCCAGACCCGATACGCGGCAGAGGGCGATGAGGCCGCGGCGCAGCGGGAGACCTTGCGCACCGGTCTGGCCGAGTTGGCCGTCCATGAAGCGCATAACCCGGCCATTGCCGCGCTGGCTACCCGTTTTTCGTTGGCGCCGACTGAAATGGCCATCATCAACTTCTTTTACCTGTATCTGGCTCACCCTTCGCTCGAGGCGTACGTCGACAAACTGCCGGAGCATGAAACCATCAAACGGATCGCCAGGTCTTGCGCCCTCGATGAGCAGGCGCTGCTTTCCGCCCTCAGCCCCGGTGCCACGCTGGCGGCAACCGGACTGGGAACGACCGACGGCCACGCCCTCAGGCTGCCCAAATACGGTCTTACGTTTGGACTGTCCGGGCACGTCCTGACCTATATCGCGACGGAAGGCCGCCAGCCTCTCGCCTCTTTCCTGTTCGATACATCAGAAAAACCATCTCTGCCGCTTTCTGCCCACGACCTGCCCGCTGCCACCGTGGCCACGGCGCAGGCTACCCTCAAATCTTCCCGGGGCAAGGCGTTCATCCTTGTGTACGGCAAACCGGGAACCGGCAAGACCGAGTTTTCCCGCAGTCTGGCCGCGTCCTGCGGATATACTCCCCGTTTTCTTGGTCATGACCGCGACGATGGCACCCGCAGCTACGCCAACCTGCTCCTGGCGGCGCGCCTGGTTGACCCGGCCACGGAAGTCCTGGTCGTCGATGAGGCGGATGAACTGTTTAACCTCAAGCCCGGGCCATTTTCCAGCGCCGAAGCAAAGGGGGGCGTCAAAAAGAGCATGGTCAACAATTTCCTGGACGGCGCGGAAGCCCGGATCATTTTCATCACCAACGAGATCCGGCATATACCCGATTCCATCGTACGCCGTTTTTGCTTTCATCTCGGCTTTGAGGATTTTACCCTGACGCAGCGCTCCCGCATCTGGAACGAGATGGACGTGGCAAGCCGTGTATTTGCCGATACCGATCGCGCCCGTTTGGCGGCGCGCTACCGGGCCAACCCGGCCCGCATCCGGCAGGTGCTGGACGTCTGCGGCTCCCTCGACCCTGGTGAGGGGATCGACGCGCCGGGCACCTTGGCGGTTGCCGAAGAAATGCTGTCCCGGGGCGACGAGATACTGTATGGCGTACCGCGGAGGGAACAAAAAACGCCGGGATCCTACGACCCGGCCTTCCTGAACCTGGATACTTCCACTGGAAAGCTGCTGGACAGCCTGGAACGATGGAAAGACGCCTACCTCCAGAAACAGCAAGGCATCAACCTGCTTTTTTATGGCCTGCCCGGCACGGGCAAGACGGCCTTTGCCCACCACCTGGCCGACCACCTGGGGCTGCCCACCATCGTCAAGCGCGCCAGCGACCTGGTAAGCCCCTTTGTCGGCGAGACGGAACAGAACATCAAGGCCGCCTTCCACGAAGCGGAGGGGGCAGTTCTCATTTTTGACGAAGCCGACAGCCTTATCGTGGCCCGGGAGGATGCCCGGTATAACTGGGAGCGGACCAGGACCAACGAAGTGCTCACCTGCATGGAAGATTTCAAAGGGGTCTTCATCGCGTCCACCAATTTCAAGAAGATACTGGACAGCGCCAGCTTCCGGCGCTTTACCTTCAAGATCGAATTCAGGCCCCCCGCTCCAGCGCAACGGTTGCGGTTGGTCGAGTCCTACTTCCCCCACATCTCGTTTCCCGAACAGCTCCGGGACGAGATATTCGCCATGGACCGGCTGACCCCCGGCGACGTGGCCACGGCTGCCGACCGGCTGCGCTACTCCGTCGGCAGCGATGCCCCCACCGTGCTGGCCGCCCTGAAGGAGGAATCAGCCCAGAACGGGCCGCGGCTGAGCCGGATCGGGTTCGAATCGTGAACAGATAATGCCCGTTCCTGCCGCAGCAGCGTACTTGAGCGAATTGCTCCCGCGTCGTATCATCGGCGAACACTCATTTCGGGGAGCATACGGATGTACCATTCGCTCGTCCAGCTGTTGTCGGCGGCAAAACTTATGGCCCGCGCCCAGGGCGCGACGCTCCGGGAGCTGGAAGAAAAGCTGGGCGTCAGCCGGCGCAGCGTGTTCAGGGCCCTGCAGGCCCTCGATGAACTGGGCTACCCCTACTGGAACGACCGCGAGCACGGCAACCGCTACCGGCTGGTGCAGGGCACGTCGACGCCATCCTGGTGGGTGCCCCTGCCGGCGGTGCAGTTCGGATTCCAGGACCGGGTCGTACTGGACTACCTCTTTTCCGCCGCGTCCCGGGTGCCGGGGCTGGAACAGGACTTGTCCGAGCTGCGGCACAAACTGGCGGTCGTCGGGGCGGCCACCGGCTACGCCCTCGAACCCAAGGCGGACGGCGCCGGCCCCCGCCCCGGCAGCCCCGCCCGGCTTCTCGACCAGCGCATGCCGGCCAAAGCCATGCCCGCGGGCATCCGGGACACCATCATCACCATGCTCAAGGCGATGCATGATTCGGTTGCCTGCGTCGTGTCGTACGATTCCCGCGAAGCAGGGCGGACCAAAATATTCCGGATACACCCGCTGGCCGTGTTCGAGGCCGACGGCGGCGTGTACGGCTTCGTCGAGGTGCCCCGCTTCGGCAGCATCCGCATGCTGGCGCTGGAGCGCGTCCGCACGCTGACGCCGCTGGACGAAAAGTTCACCATGCCGGCCGGTTTTGACGCGCAAGCCCTGCTGGATGACCCCTTCGGCCTGGTCCTGGGGGATGGGCTGTCGGTGCGGCTGCGATTCATCCCTACCCAGGCGCCGTACATCAGCGAACGCGACTGGCCGGAAGGCTACCGCCTGGAAACCAACCAGGATGGTTCCCTGACCATGGCTTTTGCCACGCGCGGCCTCTTTGCCCTGAAGCGCTGGATACTCAGCCAGGGCAGCTCGGTCGTGGTCGAGGAACCCGCCTGGCTGGCCACCGAGATTGCAAACGAGGCGAGGGCTGTACTGGAAGCGTACAAAAATTGTTAGAAATGCGGAAATTAAGGATCACAATCATTTTATGAAAGCGAATTGACTTAACCAACCATCTGTAGTACAATGTATACATGATTTGGTACCTTGATGATATATTGAAGAAAATAAAGAAAGGGCAAATACCCAAAGAAATATTTGTTCATTTTAATAACGCCTTTATTTCATTGGATCTAACCAAAGATCTAAACTTGTTTGACATCAAACAGCTAAAAAAGTCAGAAGAAAAATCAAGAATTTATTATAGACTGAGAAAAGGTAAATATAGGAGCATTTTTTACATGGAAGAAAATGATATTGTAGTTATTGCGATAGACAAGAGGGAGGAGGTTTATAAAAAATGGCAGTAATTTCCATTAGATTGAATGAGGAAGAAGAGGAAATGGTTTCTTTCCTTTCAACTCAATATGAAAAAGACAAGTCAAGTTTAATAAAATTCTCGCTTAAAGAAATGTATGAGAATTTTATTGATAATAAGATTATTGATCAGTTTGAAAGTGAAGAAAAAGATAAATCCTATAGTTTTCTAAGCGCTGAAGATATCTTAAGCTTAATATAGGTAAAGACTATTTCTAGCAATCAACTTCAACTTGAGTCAGCGCAAGGTAAGCCGGACGGTAAGAACCCGGTCGGCAACCATTCCATAACAGAAGAACCATGGTTCT
>DYPP01000072.1:0-13517 GCA_020719845.1 Treponema denticola
CCGCCAACCTTTCGGAAGACGGCTTTTTGACCTAGCAGGGGTAGGACTCGAACCTACGACCTCCGGGTTATGAGCCCGACGAGCTGCCAACTGCTCTACCCTGCGTCGTTGTAGGAGAACTATATATTTTTTGATTAAAAGAGTCAAGCCGGCTTGGCTGGCTCGTCAAACCGGCGCGTCGGGGGGGCTGGAACCGATGACTGCTACCGAGGAAGCCAGGGCGACGAAGGCCAGCGCCACGGGGAGAAAGAAGGAAACTCCCGGCAGCACCAGGAGCAGGTTGTACATACCGTGGATGGCGACGGCGGACAGGAAGCGGAGCAGGGACCGCAGGGGCGACCGGCGCCGGGCGAAAACGGCGGAACCGACCCGGGCGCCGCAGGCGCCGTGCAGGGGGGCTGCGGTCAGCGCCCGGATCACTGCGGCGCCCGGGCCGGACGTGGCCAGGGACGCGGTTTCCACCAGCGCAAAGCCCAGTCCGGCCACCAGCCCGGCGGAAGCCGCCCAGGCGGACGTCGGAGCGGCGGTGGACCGCGATTTGAGCGTCGCCACCGCGTACAGGACCAAAAACTTGCTGCCTTCCTCGACCAGGGCGATGCGGGCAAAAATATTGAACAGCAAAGCCGGCAGGTTCCCCTCCGCAGCCGGCGGGACCGCGTACTGCGCCGCCGCCGCCAGGACCGGGGCCAGCAGCCCCGCCCCCAGGGCGGCCAAAAAGGGCAAGGGCACAAAGGACCTGCGGCGACGGAGAAACCACAGGTACGCGGCTGCCGGCGGCGCTCCGGCCAGGCCGATCAGCGCGATAAGGGCAAGCATGATCCTCATACTAGCCGAACTCAAGCGCTTGGGATAGCTTGACCCACATGAAAATCATCGCCTTGACGGGCCCCAAGCACTCAGGCAAAACCAGCGTCGGCCGCCTCCTGGCCGCGCTGTGCGCCGCGGACTTCGTCGATCTGGACGCCAGAATCGAAGCCCGGAGCGGCCTGAGCCCCCGGCAACTCTACGAACGCGGCCCGGAAGTGTTCCGGGAAGCTGAAGCTCAGGCTCTGGCGGCCCTGATCGCCGAAACAGCCCCTTCACCGGGACGGATGATTCTGGCCACCGGCGGCGGCATCATCGACAACCCGGCGGCCATGGAAGCGCTGCGCGCCGCGGCCCGCCTGGTCTGCCTGGATACGGACGCCGCCACCGCCTGGCGGCGCATCCAGCGCAGCGCCGACCGGGAAGGTTCGTTGCCGCCCTTTCTGCGCGCCGACGATCCGGAAAGCGCCCACCGGGAACTCCATGAACGCCGGATGGCCGCTTACCGGCACCTTGCGGACACCTGCGTATCCACCGCAGGGCAGGAACCGGCCGCCATCGCCGCCGATCTGGCGCGGGTTTTGTGTCCTCCACGTTAAAATTGCTATTGACCTCGCATTCCTATCGCTTATACTAGGTTTTAGATATGGACAACGAACGGATATTGATAGTTGAGGACGAAAAGATCATCGCCCTTGATCTTCAGCGGCGCCTGGAGCGGTTCGGCTACGTCATCTGCGACACCTCCGCGGATGGCGAGGACGCGGTGGTCAAGGCGCGCCAGCATAGACCGGACATCATCCTGATGGATATCATGCTCGCCGGCGCCGTGGACGGCATCGACGCGGCCAAGATCATCAAACGGGAACTGCAGCTACCGGTCATCTTCCTCACCGCCTACGCCGACGAACGGACCCTGGAACGAGCCAAGGAAGCCGAGCCCTTCGGGTACATCCTCAAGCCCTTCAAGGAACGCGAACTCTACACGACCATCGACATCGCCCTGTACAAGTACCGGGTCGACCGCAACCTGAAACGGCAGGAACGCCTTTTTTCCGCCATCCTGCACAGCGTCAACGACGCCATCGTGGCCATCGACACCAATTCGCGGATCCTCTTCCTCAACCCCATCGCGGCGCAGATGAGCGGCTGGCCCGAGGCGGACGCCCAAAACAAGACGGTGCAGCAGGTCCTGTCCCTGATCGAGTCCCGCAATCTTTCGCCGATCCTGCCGGAAATCCTGCCCACCGGCGAGCAGCCGAGCTTTTTCCGGGACGCGATCATGAAGGGCCGGCATGGCCAAACCTACATCGTCGACGGTTCGATCACCAAAATCCACCAGGCGGAAAACGAAACCGAAGGCTATGTCATCGCCATCCGGGACATCAGCGAAATCAAGAAGATGTCCGCCACCATCGACTACCAGGCCAGCCACGACGGCCTGACGGGCCTGTCCAACCGGGAAGAGTTCGCCCTCAAGCTGGCGGACGTGCTGGAAGACCTCAAGCGTTCCCCCGGCAGCCATACCCTGGTGGAGCTGGACGTGGACCGCTTCAAGGTGGTCAACGATACCTGCGGGCCCATCGCCGGGGACGAACTGCTGCGGCAGATCGCCAACTTCATCCAGACTCTGACCCAGCGGCACGACTTTTCCGCCCGCCTGGGGGGCGACGAGTTCGCCCTGATCCTGCGGGACTGCGCCCTGGACGACGCCATGCAGGTCGCCAAGCGCCTGCAGAGCGCGGTTCAGAACCATAATTTCATCTGGCAGAAGAATATGTTCCCCATCACGCTGAGCATCGGGCTGGTGCCGCTGCTGAGCGAGGACAGCGACATCCATACCGTGCTGGCCGCAGCGGACGATGCCTGCTATATCGCCAAGGAAGAAGGCGGCAACCGGATCAGCGTCTTTGAGCGCACCAACGAAAAATACGTCCTGCGCCGGGGCCAGATGGAATGGATCGGCAAGATCAACGACGCCCTGGAGAACAACCGCTTCCGGCTCTGGTATCAACCCATCGAACCGCTCAAGGAGGACGGCCTGGCCCTGCCCAAGGTGGAAGTCCTGATCCGCCTGCAGAACGAGGACGGCACCATTTCCGGGCCCGGTTCGTTCATCCCCTCGGCCGAACGCTACGGCCTGATGACGGCCATCGACCGCTGGGTGCTGGAAAATACGGTCAAAACCTGGGTGCGCCTCAAGGGACAGGGCCACGAGATCGTCAAGCGGGTGTTTACGGTCAACCTTTCCGGGCCGACCCTGCTGGATGAATCTTTCGTCGATTTTGTCACCATGACCTTCAATCACTACGGCGCTTCGCCCCGTTCCTTCTGCTTTGAAATAACCGAGACCGCAGCCATCCAGAACCTGTCCTACGCGTCGCGCTTCATCGGCACCCTCAAGGACCAGGGCTTTAGCTTTTCCCTGGACGATTTCGGTTCGGGCTTCTCTTCCTTCAACTACCTCAAAAACCTGGCCGCCGACTACCTCAAGATCGACGGTTCCATAGTGCAGAATATCGACGAGAGCCTGGTCAACTACACCATGGTGGAATCCATCAATTCCATGGGCCACGTCCTCGGATTAAAAACAGTGGGAGAATACGCGCGCAATGATGCCATTGTGGAAAGGCTCAGGAGAATCGGGGTGGACTACGCCCAGGGTTACGCGTTGGCGGAGCCGCAACCGCTGCCGTAATTTTTGCAGCAGATGATCGAGCACTACCGCCTGATGGCGGCGGCACGGTCTTTGGCCGCGCTTTTGGTGGGCGCCGACGACGAAAACCAGGTGCTGGCCATAACGCTGGACGCCCTGCGCGGCGCCCTGCCCGGCCAGACTCTGGCGGTCTGTTCTTCCGGCCCGCTGGGCGATTCCCGGGCGGCTTCCGGCGATTTTGACGACCAGGCGCCCGGGGCGGTCAGTTTTCCCTTCGGATCGTCCCGGGGCGGCAACGGCTGCATCGCCCTGCGGTCGGACCGGCAGGTTTCCATCCTGACCATCAGTTTTATCGAAAACATCGCCTTGATCGTCTCCGCCAACCTGGCGCGCATCGAAGCGGTCAAGCAGCTGGCTGCCGCCGTCCGGGACCGGGAACTGCTGCACCGCGAACTGCGCCACCGCAGCCGCAATTCGCTCCAACTGATCCTGAATATGGTGCCCCTGCTGCTTTCGCCCCTTTCGGGACTCAATCCGTCCGCCCGGGACGATGTCGAAAAGCGCATCAACGCCCTGATTGCCCTCTACGCCCTGTTGGACCGGGCGGACGCGGCGGGCCGGGTGCGGGTGGCGGAATATTTTTCAAATCTGGTCACCATGCTCCGTTCGCTTACGCTGGAGGACCAGGGCCTGATTTCCGCCGGGATCGACGTGGACGGCAAGCGGGAAATAAGCCAGGAACGGGCCACGGGCATCGCCCTCATCCTGCACGAGCTGGTGATCAATTCGATCAAGCACGCCGGCCGCCGCCGGGTGGCCATGAATTTTTCTTTGCATCTGGACCGCGACCGTCTGGTGCTCGGCTATTCGGACGCCCCGGCTCCGGAACGCTCCGCCGCCGACGAACAGCCGGCCTTTTACGGCTCCGCCCAGCCTCCGGCGCCGGCGAATGCGGACGGCGGCATCGGCATCATCGAAGCCCTGCTGGCCCGGGCCGGCGGCGAGCGCCGTCGAACGGACGCCCCGCTCCATTCTTTTGAAGCCCGCTTTCCGCTGTGAGCCGCGGCGCTATTCATCTCCCATGCAGGTTCCCACCGAGCGGGCGGTGTCGATCATGTGGTGGTCCGGCGGAACGGTTTTAGTCTTGCCGGCGACTTCGCCCAGGTCGATGGCGGCAACCTCCGTGCCGTTGAGGCTGACCATCTTGCCGAAGTCGCCCTTGGCCAGCAGTTTGGCCGCCGCGGTGCCGAAGGAAGTAGCCAGGACCCGGTCCCAGGGGCTGGGGATGCCGCCCCGCTGCAGGTAGCCGAGCACGGTGACCCGGGTTTCCATGCCCGTCTCGGTTTCGATCTCCCGGGCGATCCGGTAGCCGATGGAGGGCTTGGCGGTTTTTTCCCGGTATTTTTTCCGGTCTTTTTTGTCCATATTCGCTTCTTCCACCGACATGGTGCCCTCGGCCACGACGACGATGGAAAAACTCTTGCCGTCCCGGGCCCGCTTGAGCAGGTGCCGCCCGATGGCGCCGACGTCGTAGGGAATCTCGGGCAGCAGGACGACGTCGCCGCCGCCGGCCACGCCGGCGTACAGGGACAGCCAGCCGGCTTTGTGGCCCATCAGCTCGATCACCATGACCCGGTTGTGGCTGTGGGCGGTGGAATGCAGGCGGTCGATGGCTTCGGTGGCGATGGAAACGGCGGAATGGAACCCGAAGGTCATGTCCGTGCCGACGATGTCGTTGTCGATGGTTTTGGGCAGCCCCACCACGTTGAGCCCTTCCTTGGACAGCAGGTATCCGGTGGTGTTGGTTCCGTTGCCGCCCAGCACGACCAGGCAATCCAGGTTGAGCCGGCGGTAGTTTTCCTTGATGATGCCGACCTTGTCCTTGCCGACCTCCGCGTCGTACTCCCCTTCCCGGGCCTTGAAGGGTTTTTCCCGGCTGGTGCCCAGGATGGTGCCGCCCCGGGTCAGGATGCCGGAAAAATCTTCCGGCCGCAGCAACCGGGCGTCGGCGTCGATCAGGCCCCGGTAGCCGTTGGCGATGCCGATGACCGTCATGTTGTAGCGGTCGTGGGCCGCCCGGCACACGCCGCGGATGGCGGCGTTCAAACCCGGGCAGTCGCCGCCGCTGGTCAGGATGCCGAAAGTCTTGGTCACGCTCTTGCCGTTGGATCCCATGGATGAAGCCCCCTGCGGTTGCCAGTATACCCGGAGTCGGGAAAAATTGCATCATTAAAACGCCTTTTCAAAAGATGAGTCCGCTCCAAAGACCGGTTGTTTTTAGAGCGGACTCTTTATTGGTACAAATCTAAAAACCGATGTTTTTAGATTTGACTCAAGATTCCAGATCGGATAAGGTGAACCCATGTCCCTACACCCGGTTTTTTGGTTCACCCTGCTTCTGACCCTGGCTCCCGGGCTTTTTGCCCAGGCCCCGGCGGTTTCCCTGGGCTACGCCGGTCTTTACGGCACGGACAAGGGCTTGTACGGCGTCGCCGCGGACGGCCGGACCGACGCGCTCTGGACCGCCGGCGAAGTCTGGAAGATCAGCGCCGTCGACGGCCAGTGGGCCATCCTGGGCGACCAGGGCATTCTGGTGTCCCGGGACCTGCGCACCTGGGAAAGCCGCAACGAAGGTCTGCCCACCCGGACGATCAAAGTGCTGGAGGACGGCAAAAAGTCGTTTGTCCGGCAGGTCCAGAACCTGGAAGACCTGGAACGGGACCCCCAGCATCCGTCCATTTTGGTCAGCGCCACCAAGGACGGCGTTTTTCTGTCCCGGGACGCGGGCCTGAGTTGGAAGAGCCTGGGCCTGCCCACGGTGCGCACCAACGGCCTCAAGGCGGTCGCCGTCGCTTCGCTGCCGGAACTGACGGTCTTTGTTTCCCACGGCATCTACGGCGTCTACTACCTGCAGGCCGACCGCGCCGGCGCCGTCTGGACCGAATTGAACCGGGGGCTGGAAAAACTGGAGTCCACGGACAACGCGGACGAAGTTTCCGACCTCGTCGCCGCCCGGCCGCCCTCCGCCAACCCGACGGCCGTGCCGGACTCGTTCCCCGAACTGTACGCCGCCCAGACTTTCCGCGGCCGCGTCTACCGCCTGGACTGGCCGTCCAGGACCTTTGTGCCCGTCTGGTCCGACGGCCGGGATTTCGGCACCGTCGAATCCCTGCAGGTGGGCGAAAGGACCCTGCGCTTTGTCCGGGAGGGGAGCATCCGGGAAATTGATCGGCCCCGCTCGGACACGAGCCGGCCGCCGGCCGCGGACGCCCGGGAACAGACCACCCTGACGGCGACCCTGCGCCGCGCCGCCACGCAGCTGGGCACCCGGATCAACTGCGTCAGCGGCCCGGCGGAGCTTTCCGAACTGTGGCTGCTGGAAAAGGACCGGGTGTTTCCGGACTCCCGGACCGCCCGGGCCAGGGGGAAGGAAGGCTTGTACCTGCCGGTCAACCACGCCCTGGACCCACAATCCCTGGCCCCCTACCTGGCCGCCATCGACGCCAAAAAGCTGAACATGGTGGTGGTGGACATGAAGGACGACTACGGCCGGCTCCGCTTTGCGCCCCGCGACCCGGCCATCTCCGCCCTGGGGCGGGTCTTCAACCCCGTGGACATCGAAGCCTTTGCCGCCGCCATGAAGGCCCACGGCGTCTACCTGGTGGCCCGCATCGTCGTGTTCAAGGATCCCGAGCTGGCCAAGAAGGAGGGCGGCAAGTACGCCGTCTGGGACGAAGCCGCCCAGCAGCCCTGGGTGGGCTACTACGAAACCAAAAAGAAGATCGAACCCCCGGCGGGTTCTGGCAGCGCCGCGGGCTCCAGCAGCGCTACCGGTTCCCCGGGCGCGGCCGGCGCGGCCGCGGCCTCAGGCGCGGCGGGCGCGACCGCCCAGCCGGAATACGAGACCGTCCGCGCCCTGTACGACGAACGCTGGGTGGACCCCTACGCGGAAAAAGTGTGGGAATACAACGCCGCGATCAGCCGGGAACTGCACGAGCGGGGCTTCGACGAAATTCAGTTCGACTATATCCGCTTTCCCACGGACGGCCTCAACCTGGACCAGGCGCGCTACCGCTGGCGCGACCCGGGCATGGACAAGGAAGGCGCCATCCTCTCCTTTCTGAGCTACGTGCGTTCCCGCCTGGACGCGCCCATTTCGGTGGACATCTACGGCGCCAACGGCTGGTACCGCACCGGCGCCCGCACCGGCCAGGAAGTCGGCACGCTTTCCCGCTACGTGGACGTCATCTGCCCCATGTACTACCCCAGCCATTTTGAGCAGGACTTTCTGGCCCAGGCCCCGGCGGAAGAACGACCCTACCGCATCTACTACCGGGGCACGCTGCGCACCGACCGGATCGGCCGGGGCCGGATCATCGTGCGCCCCTACGTGCAGTCCTTCTTCCTGAACGTGGCCTACGACCGGACCTACTACGGCAACGACTACGTGCGGCGCCAGGTCGAAGGCGTGCGCGACGCCGGCGCGCCGGGGCTTACCTACTGGAACAACGTCGGCCGCTACGACGAAATCCCCCTGCCCGCGGACCTGCGCACCGCGTTGCGGGACGACCGGAACCCGGACCCGGGACGGCGGCCGGTAGCCGATTAGCGACGATTGTTTTCGCCCTTCCGTGTTGCAACCGGAATCATAATGCTACTATAATGAGCGTATGGGTATGGATGCGCTGCTTTCCTGGGGTCTCCTCGTCATCCGGCAGATTCAGGTTTTTGAATCCCCGGCGCTGACCGCCGGCGCGCCCTGGACTTTCTTGCGGCTGCGGCTGGCCGCGGGCCGCTGAACCATGCGGGGTTTGCGCCGCTTGCGCCATCCTTCCATCCGCTTTGCCCTGCTGCTGGCCCTGGGTTCATCCCTGCTGCCCGCCCTGGGCATCATCCTGTGGACCGCCCTGGAATTGAACGCCCACATCGCCCGGAACGAACGGGAACAGGCCCTGCGCCAGGTGGAGTCCTTTGCGGGCATCCAGCAGCGCGTCACCGAGTCGACCCGCCAATTCTTGTCCGCCCTGTCCCTGCTGCCGGGCTTCAAGAACGCCGATTACCCGTACATCAAAGAAATTCTGACCGGCGTGCTGGCGGACAGCCCGGACTACCTCAACCTGACCCTGGTCGACACCCGGGGCATCGTGGCCGCTTCTTCCCGCCTGGCCGAAGGGATCGATGTGCACGACCGTTTCCACGTGGCCGCGGCGCTGGAACACGGACGGTTTACGGTGGGCGACTATATCCTCAACCTGATCGATGCCCGGCCCACCCTGGCCTATAGCCAACCGGTCTTTGACCATGCCGGCCGCCTTAACGGAGCCCTGAGCGCCACTATTACCCTGGATACCTACACCCGCCTTTTTGAGCGATTGCGGCTGCCCGACCAGGCCATCCTGGGACTGGTCGACCGCAACGGCACGAGGCTCTTCCATTACCCGCCCAAAGATACCAACCCGGTCGGGGAAAGCATCCAGGGCGATTCCTGGCAAGCCATGCTCTCCGGCGATGACACCGGCCTCCTGGATCAGAAAGGATCCGACGGCGTAGCGCGGATCTACGCCTATAAAAAGCTCCGGCTGCAGCAAACCGAAGCGCCCTACATGTACGTGGTGTACGCCCTACCGACCAGCGCGGTATACCGGACCAGCCGAAACATCCTGATCCGCAACCTGCTGGTCATGGCCGCCGTAGCCCTCATCGCCTTCTGGCTGCTGATGGCCATCGCCGACCGGACCTTCGGCCGAAAACTGAAACGGATACTGGCTACCGCCACGCGCATCCAGGACGGCGACCTGGCCGCCCGGGTGGACTTGGCGGACCGGGTCTCCGACCTGGGCCGCATCGGCTACGCCCTGGACCGGATGACCGCCACCGTCGAAGAGCGGGACCGGGAACGGGCGGACAACACCCGGACGCTGCAGGCCAATTTGACGGAGAAGGAAACGCTGCTCAAGGAAATCCACCACCGGGTCAAGAACAACCTGCAGATGGTCTTGAGCCTGCTGAA
Source organism: Treponema denticola (assembly GCA_020719845.1). Lineage (GTDB taxonomy): Bacteria > Spirochaetota > Spirochaetia > Treponematales > Breznakiellaceae > DYPP01. The sequence goes on from DYPP01000072.1 coordinate 9,471, forward strand.
CCTGCAGGAAGACGAATCGGATACGGTGGCCCACTTTAAAAAGGCGATGGACGCCCGCGTCCAGGCCATGGCGCTGATCCACGAGATGCTCTACGAATCGGACCGGCTCAGCGTCGTGGACCTGGGCGCCTACGCCCGGCGGCTGCTGGGTACGCTTTCCACCTCCGCCAACCCAGGCGTGACGGTGGACGTCGCGGCGGACGACATCCGCTGCAGCCTGGACAAGGCTATTCCCATCGGCCTGATCCTGAGCGAACTGGGGACCAACGCCTTCAAGCACGCCTTCGCCGGCCGGACCGGCGGCCGGCTGACCGTGGGGATCGCTTCCGACGGCAACACCGTAAACGTAACCGTGGCCGATGACGGCCCGGGCCTGCCCGCTTCTTTCAGCGGGCCGGGCCACGGCGGCCTCGGGCTGCATCTGGTGCAGGCCCTGAGTTCCCAGCTGGCCGGCGATCTTTCATGGCGGACCGGGCCGGGCACGACCTTTACCGTCCGTTTTCCCTGTCCCCCGGAACCGACCGCTGCAGGATAAATTCGTCGACCACGCGTTTTAAAGAAGGGACGGTGTCCGCGTAGCGCAGGATGGCGTCCAGGTAGCCTTCGGGCTCGCCCGTGTCCAGCCGCTGGCCGGAAAGGCGGCGGTAGACGACCCGGCCTTCTTCCATCAGCTTGTTCAGGGCGTAGATATGGTAGTACTCGCCGCCCTCGTGGCGTTCCCAGCCTTCCTGCAGGTACTTGAAGAAATCCGGGGTATACAGGTAGCGGCCGATGGAAACCTCGTGGCTGGGCTCGGTGCCCCGGCGCGGCTTTTCGACGATGGCCCGCACGTGCTTGCCGTCGGCGGCGATGTCCAGCACGCCGTAGCGGCTGACGTCGCCCTTTTCGTACACCGAAGCCATCACCGAACAGCCCGTTTCGCGCCAGGTTTCGATCAGCTGGGCCGCCAGGGGCGGCGTGCCCAGGTGCAGGTCGTCCGGATAGGCCACCACGCAGGGATCGTCGCCCACCAGCCCCTTGACCTGCAGCAGGGCGTGGCCGGTGCCCAGCATCCGCTGCTGGCGCACAAAGGCAAAGCGGACGTTGGCCGGCGGCAGGATCCGCTCCAGCCGATCCCCCTTGCCTTCCTTCTCCAGCACCGTCTCCAGCTCGATCTCCCGGTCAAAGTAGTCCTCCAGGACTTTCTTCCGCCGGGAACTGATGATGATGATGTCCTCGATCCCGGCTTTGACGAACTCGTCCACGATGAAGGCGATGGACGGCACGTTGACCACCGGGAGCATCTCTTTGGGGATGGTCTTGGTGACCGGCAAAAACCGGGTCCCGTAGCCGGCGGCGACGATGATCCCCTTCATCAGAATTTGAAGGCCACCCCGGCGGCAAAGCCGTAGCCACCGTAGCTTCCGAAGGGTCCGCCCACGGCGTCGCCGATGCCCAGCAGGTAATCCATGCTTGCCCGGCCAAAGACGCTCATATCCCGGCTGAGCAGCAGGCCCGCCCCGGCGTCCAGCTTGATGCCGTAGTGGGTAAACCAGGGGTCATCGCTTTCCGAAATGTTGGCCTCGATCAGCTTGACGATGGCGCTGGAAGCTCCCGCCAGGGCCGCCGATCCGGTCAGGGAAAGGCGGCGCAGGAAGATGTTGTACTCCACGCCGCCATAGACGATGATCGGCAGCCAGAGCTTGGTGTCGAAGTTCATCTGGATGCCCGCCAGGGGCCGGAGGTCGTAGAAGCCCCGGGCGGCGATGGCCTTGGCGCCCACCGCCAGCGTGCCTTCGGAAGGCTCGTCGGGCGTACCGTCGAAGGTCCAGCCGTCCACGGGCTCAAAGTACTTGAGGTACATCAGGTAGGGCTGCACTTCCAGGCCCAGGCGCGGAATTTCCTTGAGCTGGGCGCCTTCCTTGAGCGTGGCGCCGGAGTAGCGGATGGCGCCGGTGGAAATCTGGGGACCCACGTTCTTGATCACGATCAGGCCGTCTTCCCGTTCGTCCACCAGGCCCGCCAGCTCGCTCCGTTCGATGACCACGTATTCGTCCCCCACCATGACGCCCATGTCGGCGCCCAGCTGCATCTTGACTTCCGTCAGGGAAACCTGCAGGGCCTGGGAACTGATGGTGAAGGCGGGAATCTTGCGCACCTCGTAGGTCAGCTGGAAGGGGATGGCTTCGATGGCGCTGCGCATGGCGGTGGTCTCGCTCTCCTTGCTGGACCCGGAGGTGGCGATGTTGGCCAAGCCGATGGTGGTCCCTTCGGCGACGTTCAAAAAGGTGACCGACGTCTTGATGTTGGTTTCGTACGAATTGTTGACGTACTCGGAGCTGAAATCGACGATGGTGGGGATGACGACCACGAAGGCGCCGAACAGCTTGTTCATCAGCGCTTCCGTCATCTGCACTTCGCCGAAGCGCACTTCTTCCGGCAGGGGCGTGTTGTTCTGCTTGGCGGCCTGCAGGGCGGCGATGAAGTCCTTGACGTCGGCGGAAGAAAAGCGCTCCGTCTGGCCCAGCACGTTGAAGCGTCCCAGGTTGACGAAGACCCCCTGGATTTCGGCGTCCACGTTGGCCATCACTTCCTGGGGAATGTTGTAGCCGTAATAGCCCAGGGCAAAGACCGCCACGTCCTGCTTCTGGCTGACCGTCGCCTGCTGGGCGTACAAACCGACCGCGGCAAAAGAACACAACGCGACCAGGGCCGCGATTCTGCGCATATTCATTTTTCCTCCTGTGTGTATCTCAGCTTCTATCAGAAGTATACCGCGAAGCCGGACAACGTCAAGGCGATCGGCGCCTTTCCGGGAACCCGGCGGTCCGCCCCCTAGCGGCAGGGGCGCCGCTCCGTGTATGCTGTTTCTTCCACTATGAACAAGCCCCACTACGGCGACGAAGCGCCCATTGCCGCCCAGGCTACGCCCCTGGCCGAGAGCGCCCTGGCGGTCATCCGGACGTCCGGCGCGACGTCCGTCGAACTGGCCGCCCGAGTATTCTCCCGGCCCGGGCGCCTGAAGCAGGCGGCGGGCAACACCGTCGTCCACGGCTGGATGCTGGACGCGGCGGGGGGGCGCCGGGACGAGGTGCTGGTGTCCGTGTTCCGCGCGCCCCGGAGCTATACCGGGGAAGACGCCCTGGATATTTCCTGCCACGGCGGCCTGGCCGCGGCCCGGGCGGTGCTGGAAGCCCTGGAAGGCGCGGGCTTCCGCCGGGCCCTGCCCGGGGAATTCACCTTCCGGGCCTTCATCAACGGCAAAATGGACCTGACCCGCGCCGAATCGGTGCTGGACCTGGTGGCGGCCAAGACCGACGAAGGCCTGCGCCACGCGGTGGGCCGCCTTTCGGGGGAGCTGGAGGGCGAAATCAGGGCCGTCAAGGAACTGTTGGTCCAGGTTTTGGCGGCGGCGGAACTGTTCCTGGATTATTCCGACGACGACGGCGTCGGCGGCATCGCCGGCGGCATCGCCGGCCACGACGACGAGGTCGAGGGGCGGCTGCCGGACCGGGAAACCGCCGTACTGGCCCAAAGCCGCCTGCGGGCGTTGGCGGCATCCTACAAAATGGAAAAATTGTACCGCGACGGCGCCACGGTGGTGATCGCCGGCCGGCCCAACGCGGGCAAGTCCAGCCTTTTCAACCGGCTGCTGCGGGAAGAACGGTCCATCGTCACCGACATTCCCGGCACCACCCGGGACTGGATCGAAGCCTGGATCGCCGTCGACGGCATCCCCCTCCGCCTGGTGGACACCGCGGGCCTGCGGGCTTCGGAGGATCCGGTGGAACGGATCGGGGTGGAACGCAGCCGCTCCATCCTGGAAGCCGCGGACTGCGTGGTCTACGCCCTGGACGGCGCCGCCGGCGTCCACGTCGAGGATGCGGCGTTCCTGACGGCCCAAGCCGACGGACGGCGGGTCATCCCGGTGTGGAACAAGGCCGACCGGGCCGCGCTGCCCGCCGTGCCGCCGGGATGGCCCGGCGCCGCGCCGCTGCCGGTCAGCGCCGCCACCGGCCAGGGCATCCCGGCCCTGGCCGAACGGATCGTCGCCCTGCTGGCAGGCCG
>DYPP01000072.1:13617-15698 GCA_020719845.1 Treponema denticola
CGGTCCCCGTGGGCATCGCCTCGGACCGGCAGAAGGCGCTGATCGACCGGGCGCTGGCGGCGGTAAGCGCGGCGCTGGACCTGGCGGACCAGCGCCGGCCCCTGGATCTGGTGGCCCCGGAACTGCGGGACGCGGTGGACGCCCTGGGCGAAATCACCGGCGAAGTTTCGACGGCGGACATCCTGGAAACGATGTTCGGCCGTTTTTGCGTAGGAAAATAGAAATATGGATTACGATTGCATCGTCGTCGGCGGCGGACACGCCGGCATAGAAGCTTCCCTGGCCCCGGCGCGGCTGGGCTTTGCCACCCTGCTGATCACCCAGAATCCGGACCGCATCGGCGCCCTGTCCTGCAACCCCGCGGTGGGCGGCCTGTCCAAGGGCAACCTGGTCCGGGAGGTGGACGCCCTGGGCGGCGAAATGGCCAAGCTGATCGACGCCACCATGATCCAGTACCGGGTGCTCAACCGTTCCCGGGGTCCTGCGGTGCAGGCGCCCCGGGCCCAGGCGGACAAGCGGGCCTACCAGGGCGCCGCCCGGGCAGCGGTGGAAGGCCAGCCGGGTCTGCACGTCTTTATGGACACCGTCACCGACCTGCTGGTGTCCGCCGACGGCAAGCGGGTGGAGGGGGTCGTCACCGCCCGGGGGCACCGCATCGGCGCCCGGACGGTGATCCTGGCTACCGGCACCTTTATGGAAGGCCGCATCTTCATCGGCGAATACGACGCCCCCGAAGGCCGCCTGGGCGAAGCCGCGGCCATCGGCCTGGGCACCAGCCTGCGGCGCCTGGGGTTTCCCGTGGGCCGGCTCAAGACCGGCACCCCCGCCCGGGTCGCCGCGGAGAGCCTCGACTTCAGCGTGCTGGAGCGCCAGGATGGGGAAAAAGCCCAGTATTTTTCCTTCGACGTCGACCCGGGTTCTACCCTGGACCGGCCGTCGGTGCCCTGCTACATCACCTATTCCTCCCCGGCGTCCCACGACGCCATCCGGGCCAACATGCACCGCTCCCCCCTGTACGGCGGCAAGATCGTCGGCGTGGGTCCGCGCTACTGTCCTTCCCTGGAGGACAAGGTGGTCCGCTTTCCCGACCGCCAGCGGCACCAGATCTTCATCGAGCCCGAAAGCCTGGAAACCAACGAAGTGTACCTGAACGGCGCGTCCAGTTCGCTGCCCGAAGAAGTCCAGCTGGACTTTATGCGCAGCATGCCCGGTCTGGGCCAGGTCCGGGTGGTCCGGCCGGCCTACGCGGTGGAATACGACTACATCGATCCCCTGGACTTGTTCCCCTCCCTGGAATCCAAGCGCCTGGCGGGGCTGTTCGCCGCGGGCCAGACCAACGGCAGTTCGGGCTACGAGGAAGCCGCCGCCCAGGGGCTGATGGCGGGCGTCAACGCGGCCCTGAAGCTCCAGGGCAAGCCGCCGCTGATCCTGCACCGCAGCGAAGCCTACATCGGCGTGCTGATCGACGACCTGACCACCCTGGGCACCACCGAGCCCTACCGCATGTTCACCAGCCGGGCGGAGCACCGGCTCATGCTCCGCCACGACACCGCCGACACCCGGCTGACCCCCAAGGGCCGGGAACTAGGTCTGGTGCAGCCGGCCCGCTGGGAACGCTTTCAAAAAAAGACCGCCGCCCTGGACGAAATCACCGCCCTGCTCCGTTCCCGCCGCCTGGGCGCCGCCGCCGCGCCCGGGACGCCCCGGCCCGCCGCCCTGGAACCCCACGTCGGGGATACGCTGGAACAGACGCTGCGGGATTCGGAAATCCGCGTCGCCGACCTGCTGCCCTACGCCCCGGAACTGGACGCCTACCCCGAGGAATGGCGGGAACGGGTGGCCCTGGACGTCAAGTACGCCGGTTATATAGAAAAGGAACGCCGCGCCGTCGGCCGGACGGCCAAAATGGAAGACCTGCCCCTGGCTCCGGACCTGGACTACCTGTCCCTGGGCGGCCTGTCCACCGAAGCCCGGCAAAAGCTCCACGTCGTCCGCCCCCTGACCCTGGGCCAGGCGTCCCGGGTCTCCGGCGTGCGCCAGGGGGACATCGCCATCCTGATGGTGGCGGGCAAGAAGAAACC
>DYPP01000073.1:0-14024 GCA_020719845.1 Treponema denticola
CGGGCAGGGTGGATTTTCCGCCCATCCCTGTTTACGCCCCGGTGCCGCTCCGGGCTTCCCCCAAAAACGACAACCCCGCCTCCATGATGCGAGTGGGTACGGACCCCTTCCGGTTGGCTCCCGGAGTCTATTCGGTCGGCGCCATTCCCCGGGCGTTGTATTTGATGGGTTACGTGGAAGAACAAGCCCTGGCGGTCAACGTGGCGGGCAAGGGGTTGGTGCTGATCATCGGCTGCGGGCATCAGACGGTGGAGCGGGTCATCGAACGGGCCAAACAGCTCTTCGACGTGCCCATCTACGGCATTATCGGCGGGCTGCACTTTCCCGTCCACGGCGGGCGCATCATGGCCGGTCCGGTCAACGTGCAAGCCCTGGTCGGTACGGATCGCCTGCCCTGGCGCGGGATCAACGAAGCCGACGTGGACCGGGCCATCCGGGCCATGCAGGAAGCGGACGTCAAACTGGTGTCCCTGTCCGCCCACGACAGCTCCGACTGGGCGGTAGAGCGGTTCCGGGACGCCTTCGGCCCCGCCTACACGGATCTGCTCGTGGGCGCCCCGATCACCATTCGCGCTCAGCCCAATTCGCGGGCGTGAATTTTGGCCAGCGCCCACTCGGTGTAGGCGCGGATCTTTTTTTCCGGATCCCGGGACAGTTGGTCCAGCAGCTCCTTGCCCTCCTTGGAATCCAGCTTTTCCAGGGCTTTGACCACTTCCACCCGCACGTTTTCGTCCGGGTCCCGGGCGGCCAATACCAGGGCGCGAAAAGCGGAAAGCGTCCCTACCCGCGCCAGGCCGACTGCAGCGGACCGACGAATTTTCGGATCCCGGTTTTTCAGGCTCCTGATCAGGTCTTCGACGTATCCCGACGCTTCCAAAGCCTCGACCAGGTAGGGTTTGACGGAACTGATGTTTTCTTCCAGCATTTCGGCCAGCGTCTTTTCCACGCTTTCGCCGTATGACTTGAATACCAAGGTAATTTTTTCCCGGAACAAGGCGTTTTCGTCTTTGAAGCGTTCCAGGATGGGCAGCAAGTCTTTTTTGTCGGTCCGGAGCTTGAGCGCTTCCAGACATTGATTTTCCAGTTCCTTGTTCTCCGCAAGCTTGTCCAGCAGCAAGTCCAGGGTAGCCGTGTTCTTGGCCATTCCCAGACCCTGGATGATGGATTCCTTTACCTCGGCAAACTCCTGGTCGTCAAAGAGAATTTCCCGGAGCTTGGGCAAGGCGCCTTCACCGGCGACGGCGCCGAGGGTCCGGGCGCTTTCGCAACGGACCTGGGCCACCGGGTCGTACAGCAGCTTCTGCGCCTGGCTGAGGGCTTTGGCGTCGGTGGAATCCGCCAGCGCCCACACTGCGGCGATGCGGACGTCCGGGTCGGCGTCGGAAAGGCCTTCGCGGATCTGCTTGGCAAAGGCTTTGCGCTCGCTGCCGGGCAAAGCGGCCAGGATTGCCGAGCGTACCCCGGCATCATACCCGGCCAGCATTTTTTCCACCCGGCGGCGGAACAGGTCCCCCGCGTAGGAGGCGATCAAGTCGGTAAACTGCCGCCGCTCTTCTTTGTTCTGCAGCGCCAGGTTCTCCAGCACGATCTGCATGGTATAGGGCAGCTTCAATTCGGTCAGCGCCGCCAGAGCGTTCAACCGCGTTTGATGAGAGTACTTTTCGCGTCCCGCCTTGACGATATCCAGCAGGGGGGCAACCAGATATTCTTTGGGAAAGGTGGCCAGCACTTTGATCACTCCAGCCGGATCGGCGTAGCCCTCGGTCTTGAGCACCTCGATCAATACCGGCGCCGACCACTCGCCGCCCCGGGGATCCAGGCTTGCCAGCAGGGCATCCAGCGGCAGGCCTTCCCGCAAACGTCGCCGTATTTCCTGGGCTACCAGGACATGGCAGGCGGCGTTGCCCCGCCGGGCGACCGCCTCCAGCACCGCTTTTTCAAATTCCGGGCAGTACTGGCCGACAGTGGCGGAAACCAACCGTTCCGTCAACGCCTGCAGTACGCTCGGCGCGCCCCAGGTAGCCAGGATCCGCGCGGCGGCCAACCAGACGGCCTCACTCTGGGCGGCCGGAGCGCGTTCCAGAAAATCCGCAACCCCCACGGACGCCGCGTAGGACAGGAGCGCAACCGTCCGGTCCAGTTCTTCCCGATCGTTCAGGGCGGCCTTGGCCAAAAGCCGGTCGAGTCCTCCGGAACGGGAAAGAAAGTACGCGGCGGCCAGTTTTAATTCATCATCGTCGGATTTGAGCAGCTGCAGGGCAAAGGATTCGTCCCGGTCCGAGGCGGGGTCCAGCAATTCCATGACGTGCAGCAGCTGATCGACCTCCGGTAGGGGTTCGTGAAAATCAAAGGCATCCGGGGACAACCCGCGCAGCCGGTCCGCGGCCGCCCGGCGGACTTCGGCGTTGGGATCGTCCAGAATCAGCGCCTTGAGCACGGCAGTGAAGGCATCGGCGTCTTCCGGGACAAACGACCTGACCACCGTGCCGCGCACCAGCGGGTAGGGATCGCGCAGCGAATCCCACAGGGCCCTGCGGCTGCGTTCGTCCGTATCCTTGGTCAGGATTTTGACGGCAAAATACCTGCTGGGCCACTGGGAGTCGCCCAGCAGGTCGCGCAATTCCGAAACCCAGGGCGAAAGCAGGGCGTACGCCCGGTCGGCGTCGAAATCCGCGCCCCGGCAGGAATCGGCTACCCGCTTGAAGGTCAGCACGTCCGTACTTTCCTTTAGTTTCTTTACAAAGAGCTCCTCGAACTTTTTATTCCCCAGGGCAGTTTTGAAGAAAGGGAAAAGGCCCGCTTCGGGGGCGAATTTCATCAACAGGGCCAGATCCTTGGCGCGTTCTTTCCGGTACAGGTTCTCAATCCACAGGGCGGGCAGGCCGAGCTCGGCGACCAGGTCGCGGGAGTATTTCCTGGCCGGTTTTTCCAGCCGGCCTACGTAGGCCAAAAGACTCGCCCGGGTGTGCCGGGAAACGAACCGATCCAGGCTCAGTCCCTTTTTCAGGTACTTTTCCAGTCCGTGCGTAAAGAACGTTCTTTTCAACACCCGGACCAACAGGACAACCACGACAATGAGGGCCAGCGCACCGCCGACGATACCGGCAATCAAATAGTCCATAGCATCACCCCTTTCTTCTACCGTCAAGCGCGATCGACGACGTTGTAGATCTTGATCGGTTCTTTCTTTCCCTTGACCATGACCGTCTGCCGGTCATCGAGCTTGAAATGATCGCCCACGAATTGCCGCGTATTTTCGGTAATGATGATCTCCCCCGCCTTGGCGACGCCCTCCAGCCGGGCCGCCAGGTTGACCGTATCGCCGATGACGGAATAGTTCATCCGCCGCGTGCTGCCCAGGTTGCCCGCCACCAGCGGGCCGGTATGCAACCCGATGCCGATCTGCAGATGATCCGCTTCGCCCCGGAAAAAATGCCGTTTGGTGGAAGCGACCAGTTTCTGGATATCCAGGGCGCAGGAAACCGCTTTAAGGGCGTCTTCTTCCTCATTCACCAGTGGAACACCCCAGACGCCCATGATGCAGTCACCGATGAATTTGTCGATGTACCCGCCGTATTTGATGACGATCTCGACGGCTTCGCCGAAGTAGGCGTTCAGGACGTCGACGATGTATTTGGGATTCTTGCCTTCGGAAAAGGAGGTATACCCACGGATGTCGGCAAAGAACACGGTGGCGATTTTTTCGTCTCCCCCCATCTTGATCAGTTCCGGCTTGTCCAGCAGGTCCTGCACCACTTCCCGGGACAGGTAGGCGGAAAACATGTCCTTGATCACCCGGCGGTCTTCCACCGCGGACTGCACCTGGTTCTTCAACGCCTGCTCGCTGGTCTGGTCGGTGAGCAAGAGCACCAGCCCTTCGAATTTTCCCCGCCGGCCTTTCAGCGGCGACAGGTTCAATGAAAAATCCATGTCGTTGGGGGTGGAACGGTAGATGCCCTGCAGCCCCAGCACCTCTTCGTGGTTCTTCAAGGCATTCTGGACGACGTCCCGGGCGGTTTCCGAAAAACGGTCCTGCGTCAGGGCGCAAAAATCCTGCCCCACGTAGGGTGGGTCGAAGTTGAACAGCGCCGCCGCGCGTTCGTTCATGTATTCGATCTTGCCGCTCTCGTCCAGGGTTACCAGCAGATTGGTCATGGAGCCAAAGATGCTTTCCTGGTACTTTTCCAGTTCTTCAATCTCGCGCAGGTATTCCTTCAGCTCCTGGTACAGCCGCGCGTTGTTCAAGCTGCCGACGGCCAGTCGGGACAGGGCGTCCAGGTAAGCGATGGTCTTTCCGGTAAAATGAGCGGGTTGACGGGAGTTCAGAATCAGAAAACCGATTTTTTTCTGCCGGGCAAAAAGGGGAAAAACGAAGGCCGAACGCATATCGGAACCCAGCAGGGCTGCCTTGAAATGGACGGTGACGTCGTCGGGCACCACCAGGCATTCCGCCAGCTCGGTCATAAAATCGATAAAGAAGCCGTCGGTCCGCAACAGATCGGGAACCGTCCCGGCCCCTCTTTTTTTAAAAAGCCGAAGCGCCGTTTCCTGCTGGTTGTACAGGTACAGCGCCGACACATCGCTCCGGGAAACATCCTGGGCTTGTTCGACCAGGATGGAGCAGAGCGCCTTGAAATCCGTTTCTTCCGACAGGAGCGTCCCGGACCGGAGTAGCTCCCGATCTAAGTGAATCGTTGCCACCATCGTGCCCTCGCGTACTTTATCCTTATTCTAAGGCATAAAGTTCGCGAGGACAAGCGCGCTGTCCGGTTTACGCCGCTTTAAGCCGTATTGCGGGTCCGGAACTTGTCGATGGTCACGGCCAGCACGATGACGATGCCCCGGATGACCATCTGCCAGAAGAAGGAGACGTTCATCAGGGTCAGGCCGTTGTTGAGCACCGCCATGATCAAGGCGCCCACCAGGGTGCCCGCCACGCTGCCGATGCCGCCGACGACGCTGGTGCCCCCCAGAATGACCGCGGCGATGGCGTCCAGCTCGTAGCCGTTGCCCAACAGGCCGGACGCGCTGTACAGGCGGCTGGCGGTCATGACGCCGCCCAGTCCGCAGAGCAGGCCCGCCACGCCGTAGACAAAAATGAGCACGAAGCCGACCTTGATCCCCGTCAGCCGCGCCGCCTGGGCGTTGCCGCCCACGGCGTAGATGCGCACGCCCAGCACGGTCTTGCGCAGCAGGAACCAGGTCAGCAGCACGATGACGAAGGCGATGACCACCAGCCAGGGGATCGGCCCCAGATAGTCGTTGCCGATCCAGGCAAAGTTGAGATCGTTGTTGATCACCGTGGTGCCGTCGGGGATCAGGTAGGAAACGCCGCGGAAGGTCGTCATCGTGCCCAGGGTGGCGATGAAGGGCGGCAGCTTCACGTAAGCCACCAGGACCCCGTTGATCAACCCGATCACCAGCCCGACCAGCAGGGGAAACAACACCGTCCCCCACTGCAGCGCCGGATTGAGCGAAGTCATGACGCCGACGACGGCGGTGACCGCCAGGGTCGAACCGACCGAAAGGTCGATGCCGCCGGTCAGGATGATCAGGGTCATGCCGACGGCCAGCACGATGTTGATGGATGCCTGTCGAAGAATGTTGACCAGGTTGTTGGTGGACAGAAAGGTATCCGTCGCCAGGGAGAACAACACGACAATGATGACCAGCACCGGCAAGATGCCCAGGTCCCTCATCCATCTCCGGACGGCAGAACGGGCGTCGCTACCTATTTTCGCTTCCATGCATCTACTCCTGCAATGACATTTCAGAACGGCCGTGCCGTCTAACCGGCAAAAGCCGCCTGGGGCGCCTCTACGCCGGTCGCGTAGGCCATGATCCTTTCCTGGGTGATTTCTTTTTTATCCCGAATCTCGGCCACGATGCCGCCGTTGCGCATGACCAGCACGCGCTGCGCCAAGCCCACGACTTCCGGCAGTTCACTGGAGATGAACACCACCGCCACGCCCTGCCCGGCAATTTCGCCGATCAGCTTGTAGATTTCGCTCTTGGCGCCCACGTCCACGCCGCGGGTCGGTTCGTCCAGAATGATCGCCTTGGGTTTTATTTCCAGCCAGCGGGCCAGCAGCAGCTTCTGCTGATTGCCGCCGGACAGGCTGACCGCCTTGGTGCGCGGACTGGCGATCCGGATCCGCAGCCGGTCGATGGCGCTCCGGGTGATGGAATCGTTCTTCTTTCCGGCCAACACCCCGGCGGAGGCGGTCTGGTCGATTATGTTCATGGTGATGTTTTCATGCCCCGACATTTCCAGGAAGAGGCCGAGGGACTTGCGGTCTTCCGGCACGTAGCCGATTCCCTGGCGGATGGCGTCCTCGGGGCTTTCAATCTTAATCGCCGTGCCGTCGATCAGAATATCGCCGCCGCTCCGTTTGTCCGCGCCGAATATCAGCCGGGCCAACTCGGTCCGGCCGGACCCGACCAGGCCGGAAAGGGCGATTATTTCGCCCCCGGCGACGCTGAAGCCGCTGGGCTTGACCCGCTTGCCGTCGGTCACGCCCCGGATTTCCAGCCGCCCCGGAATTTGGGTGGCCGATACTTCGTGCTTGTAGAAATCGGTCAGCTCCCGGCCGACCATCATGCGCACGATTTCCCCGTTGTCCAGGTGCGGTTTGCGCAATGTGCCGATATACTGCCCGTCCCGCAGCACCGATACCTGGTCGGCGATGATGCCCACCTCGGCCAGCCGGTGGCTGATATAGATGATGGCCATGCCCTTGGCGCGGAGCGAAAGGATAAGCTCGAAGAGGCGTTCCGTCTCCCGGTCGCTCAACGCGGCCGTGGGCTCGTCCATGATCAGGATTTTGCCGTTGTGGGCGATGGACCGGGCAATTTCGATTTGTTGCTGTTCAGCGATGCTCAGGCTGCCCGCCGGCACGTTGACCGGAAAGGACGAACCCAGCTTTTCCAGCGCGTCCCGGGCGCGTTCTTCCATTTTGGTCCGGTCCACCAGGCCGAACCGTTGCGGCTCGTTGCCCATGAACACGTTTTCCGCCACCGTCAGGTTGCCGGCGATGTTCAATTCCTGGTTGATCAGATTGATGCCCAGTTTTTGGGCCTTGAGGGGATTTTCCATTTTGACGGGAACGCCTTCCAGCAGGATTTCGCCTTCATCGTTTTCGTACACCCCGGCCAGCAGCTTCATCAGCGTGCTTTTGCCGGCGCCGTTTTCCCCCATCAGCACATGGACTTCACCGCGTCGAATTTCCAGGGAAACGGAACTCAAAGCCTGCACACCGGGAAAGCGTTTGGAGATATTCTTTACCGAAAGTATGACGTCCTTTGTTTCGCTCGACATGTCGAATCCTTGCCTGAAAGATACGGGGTGTCCCGAGGATCAATCCCCGGGACACCCCTGGTTGCATGACTATAGTACGCTATTTTCTACTGTGCGTCGATCAGGGCTTGGTCCAACCCTTGTAGCTGCCCAGGTTGTCCCGGGTGATCAGGGAAGTCGGAATCAGGATCATGGGGTCGGCGGGCTTCTTGCCGTTCTTGATGTCCCAAGCTACTTGGACGGCTTTCATCGCCATGGTGTAGGGGTCCTGGGAAGCGCTGGCCATGAAGGAACCGTTGGGTTCGGCCAGGGCTACCTGCGCGTCCGGAGCGCCGTCGACGCCGACGACGAACATTTCTTTTTCACGCTTGGCCTGCTTCATGGCCAGTTCGCAGCCGATGCCGGTGGGATCGTTGATGGCGAATACCGCGTCGATCTTGGGGAAGGCCGTGAGCAGGTCGGTCATGACCCGTAGTCCGCCTTCGCGGTTGCCGTTGGCGTTCTGGTTTTCCGAAAGGATCTTGATGTCCGGATATTTGGCGAATACGTCCTTGGCGCCTTTGACCCGGTCGATGACCGCGGAAACGGGCGGGCCGTTGGCGATGACGACGTTGCCCTTGCCGCCCAGCTTCTTGGCGATGAATTCGCCGCCCTGCTGGCCGGCCTGATAGTTGTTGGAAGTGACCATGGCGTCTACGCCGCCGTCGGCGTTGACGTCCGCGGCCACGACGATGATGCCCGCGGCTTTGGCTTTCTTGACCGCCGGGGCGATGCCTGCGGTGTCGGCGGCGTTCAGGATGATCATGTCCACGCCGGCGGCGATGAAGGTATCGATCTGGCCGACCTGGGCGTTGAGGTCGTAGCCGGAGGATACGACGGTCACTTTGGCGTTGGGATCGATTTTTTTGGAAGCGTCCTCAACACCCTTGCCCATGGTGTAGAAGAAGGGATTCCCCAGGTCGCCGAAGGTGGCGGCTACGGTCAGCACTTTGGCTTTGCCGGAGTCGCCGGATCCCGACGCGAACGCGCCGCCGACCGCGATCAGGGCGCTGATCAGCACGAGTACGATTCTTTTCATATATTCCTCCCGAACATCTTCCGCTCCGTTCCGGGAACCCCGGTTTTATCATTCCGAAGCGGTATGCCCATCCTAGGTCACCGCTCCGGTCTGGTCAAAACAAAAAGCGCCTTGCATGACAAGTGTCATACTCGGACTGGGTCATTGCCAGCCGTTGACGCCGTACCGCACTACGTTGCCGGCGTCGATCAGGAAGGGGGCGATCAAAACGGTGGGTTCCACCGCTTCTCCCGCCAGGATCTGGTAAGCCACTTCCGCCGCAGTACGTCCGATTTCTACCGGCGACTGGGCGGCGGTGGCCGTCATCTTGCCCTCGGCGATCATTTTCTTGGCGTACGGCGCGCCGTCGACGCCGTAGACGATGACCCCGGCAGCGGATCCGGCGGCTTCCAGCGCGGCGATGACGCCCATGGCCGAAGGATCGTTGGTGGCAAACACCACGTCCACCCGGGCTACCGACCGGAGGATGGTCTCCATGCCCGCCAGGGCTTGTTCTATATTGCCGTCCGAAGAATGCCGGGCTACTACGTTGTAGGCCCCGGATCCTTTCAGCTGGCGGGTGAACCCGTCGGACCGATCGATGGCCGATTTGGCGCTCAGGTGGTCGATCAGCGCGATGCGCGCCTGGGGCCTCCGACGCATCAGGTCTTCCGCCAGCAGCGCCCCGGCCTTGAGGTTGTCCGACGCGACCAGGCAGGCCACCAGGTCCAGGTCGTAGACCGGGGTATCCACGTTGATGATGGGTATGCCCGCCCGGTCGGCGGCTTCCAGCGCGGGCTTGATGTAGCGCCAGTCCACGGGGTTGAGGAATATGGCGTCCACCCCGATCCGGATGAACTCTTCGATCTGGTTGATCTGCTTGAGTTGGTCGTTGCCCGGATCGAAGGAAATCAGCTTGTCCCCGTGGGCTTCCACGATCTCGCGGATGCCGTCGTCCAAAACGACAAAGAAGGGATTGACCATGGTCATGTAGGAAGCGCCGAAGACCCGGCGGCTTCTTTTTTTTTCGTCCCCAGATCCGCCGCACCCGGCCGGCAGCAAAGTCGCTAAAATCGCCAGCAACAGAATAGCACGTCCCCGTCCCATGCCTACTCCTTCAGAAACGCTTCGATCGAGCGGTCGACCTTGTTCAGAAAATTGCGCAGACTGGACGGCGACTGGGGCCGTTCCGCCATAATTGCCCGGGATGCGGACTCCAGCGCGGCGGAATGCCTGCGGAACCGGGGCACCACCACCGATTCGGACACCATAGTCTCCAGCAGCTTCGGATCCAGCGCTTCTTCGGATCCGGAAATGTGGTGCGCCAGGATCGTCCCGGCCCGCTCGGTAAAAAGTACGCCCCGACGCGCCGGCAAGCCCTGGGAGTAAGCCAGGATGCGGTACGCCGCTTCGTCGTCGGTGGTGATGTGGCGCAAAAACGCCCAGGAAGCTTGCCGATTCGTGGCTCTCCGGGACATGCCCACCAAGAGGACGCGCAGCTCGCCGGCGTTCTGGCCCTTGGGTCCCCGGGGCATGGTCAGCGCCTGCCACCGGAAATCGCCGAAACGCTGCACGCTGTAGGGGTAGTATTTATACGCCCGGTAGGCCGAATAGGGAAAAGGCGCAAAAAGCACCCGCCCGGTCTCAAAATCCGGGACAATCAGTCCTTCGGTAAGTTCCGCCAGGCGCAGGTAAAAATCGACGGTATCCACGACGCCGTCCTGATCGAGCAGCGCCGAATCGCCCGCCGCGTCAAAAAGCAGTTCCCGGTTGGAATACGCCGCGTCCAGCCAGGTATACCCCCGCACGCCGTAGCTGTCGGGGATCCCGTTACTGTCCCGGTCCCGGCCGGCGGTGGCGGCGTACTCCAAAAAATCGTTCCACTTCCAGTCCGGCGCGGGCAGCGGCAAATTCAAGGCTTGCAGCAGGGTCAGGTTGACGAACATCAGCGAGGGGTCCACCTCAAAAGGCAGGGCGTATTGGACGGCGCCCAAACGACCCGCGGCCAGCGCATTTTCGTGAAAAATATCCGGCGGCACGTCGCTCTGTTTCATATAGGGGCCCAGGTCGGCCAGGGCTCCGATGGACGCCAGGGTGGTAAAATCTTCGGGCAGAATAAACAGAAGATCCGGCTCATCGCCCTTCAGTATGTCCTGGGCCAGGTATTCGGAATAATCCTGTACCCGTACGCCGCTGCGGTAAGAAATGGTGAACTCCGGATGCCGGGACCGGAAGTCGGCTATCAAGCCGTCGTACAGGCGGTTGGCCGTCGGATTGGGTACCCGCCAGGCGCTGCCGATGAATAAACCCAAGCTGATGCTGTTGCGGGGTTTGTCCCGGGACAGCATCCGGCCGAAGACCAACAACAATACCAGCACCAGCGTGCCCAGCGCCGCCAGAACGGAAAACAACCGCAGCCGGATCTTCATGCTATTCCGCCAGTCCGTGATGTACGGCAAAAATGGCCAGCTGCGTCCGGTCCCGCAGGCCGGTCTTTTGCAAAATTCCGGAAATATAGTTGCGTACGGTGCCTTCGCTCAGCGTCAGCTCCTTGGCTACTTCCTTGTTGGCCCGACCGCAGCCGATCAGGGTCATGATCTGGATTTCGGTACGGCTGATGTCCGCCGGCATGGGTTCGGCGTCGTGTCCGCCGTGCTTGTCGGTTTTTCCGTTCCCCGCGTCCCGCGCCAGTTCTGAAAACAGGCGGAACGCCTTGGTGGCCACCTCGGGAGTCATCAGGCTGCCCCCGGCGTGCACCGTGCGTATGGCCGCACCCAGCGCCCCCATTTCCGCGCTCTTCAGCAGGTACCCGGAAGCCCCGTTCCGGATGGCCTTCAGAACGTATTCGTCGTCGTCGAAGGTGGTCAGGATGATGATCGCCGTGGACGGCGACCGCAGCTTGAGCGTGGCGGTGGCTTCCACCCCGTCCATGATGGGCATACGGATGTCCAGCAGCAGCACGTCCGGACGCAGATCGTTCACCAGCTTCAGGGCGTCATAGCCGTCCTTGCCGATACCTACTACTTCAAAGTCGTTTTCCGCGGACAATAGAATGCGCAGGCTGTCCCGCACCATTTCCTGGTCGTCCACGATGGCGATCCTAATCATGGATCAGCCCCCCGGCCCGGGGAATATAGATGGACAGGGAAAACCCCTTCCCCGGTTCCGACTCTATCTCCATGAATCCATTGCTCTCCAGAACCCGCTCGCGCATGTACTGCAGTCCGAAGCCGTCAGTCACCTGGGCGCAGCCCTTGCCGTCGTCGGCGATGGTCATGCGCAGGGCGGCGTCGCCGCAGTCCAGGTCCAGGGCGATGCGCGCCGCGTCGCCGTGGCGCACCGCGTTGGTGATGCTCTCCTGTACCACCCGGTAGACAGTTTCTTCCAGGGACGGACTCAAACCGTCGATTTCGCCGGAAATGCGCAGGTCGATCCGCCGGTTGGAACAGCCGTTGATCTCATCCGCCAGCCGGCCCAAGGCCGAGGACAGGGTTTTGCGGTCCAGCATGTCCGGCCGGAGTTCTTTCAGGGAGCGCCGGATATCGATCAAGCCCTGCCGGGACAGATCGTCCAGACGTCCCAGCTGGTCCGTTGCCGCTTCCGGGCTTTTTCGGAATAATTCCCGGGTAGCCGCCAGCCCCAGCGATATCCCCGTCAGGCAGTGCCCGACGGTATCATGGATTTCCCGGGCCAGGCGGTTGCGTTCCTTGATTTTGGCCGTCTCTTCCGCCCGTTCGGAATAGATCTGCAGCTGCACGTTGGCCACCGCCAGCTTGTCCCGGCTTTCGGTCAACTCCCGGTTCAGCTTCTTGATCCGCAACGATTCGGTCAGTACGTTCTGCAGTTCCAGCACCAGAAAGGTGATGAAGAAAACCTCGGCGATGGAAAACAGCACGTTGCGGATCCCCAGCAGGCTGGCCCGGTCCAGGGCCGGATGGTATTGAATATAATCGTCGATGGAAAATACCGGGATGCCCACCGAAATGATCTGGTAGTCGAACAGGATGTAGCACAAAACCGCCAGGGCGGTAAAAAATGACTTCCAGGATTTGTCCGGCAGGTAGGCCACCGCGTTGGCGATGGGCACCAGCAGGATATATTTGACCCCAAAGTCCAGCGTTACCAGAATGGTCACGCTGATGATCAGGTCCAGCAGGCTCAATACCAGATTGGCCGGCAGGGACACGCCGGCGCCGTAGCCTTCCCGCACCAGGACGGACATGATCAGCATCAGGTACAGCACGGTGGAAACGCCGAAAGCATCCAGCGGCCGCACCGGAATCGCCCGCAGGCGCTCCAGCACGTTGCGGGCATCGTCGTTGAGGCAGATCAGTTCGGAGGTGCTCAGGATGATCCAGCCCACGAAGACCACGGTGACCAGATTCACCGCCACCAAGGCAAAGCGGGCCAGGTGGTAGGAACGGAACCGTGCTTGCATGGGCGACTTTATCCCAAAAACCGGCGATAGTCTCCGCACAGGAGCCGATACGGCGCTTCATCTTCTTCTAAGCCGGCGTAACGCCCCAGGGGCTCCCGGAAGCGGTTGTCCGTAATATCGTCGTTCACCATGCTCACTTCCCCGGCCAGCACCCGGCCGCCTTCGGCAAAAAAGCGGTGGTAGAGACCCTGTTCCACGCAGATGCTTTCGCCGGGCTCCAGCGCCACCAGCGACCCCGGCGCGTAGCTCTGCCGGATGCCGTCGACGCTGATTTCCACCGGATCCGGGGAAAACTCACCTTCCGGCGTGGATCCGAACACCTCGACGACCAGGCGGCCGCCGCCCCGGTTGATGATGTCTTCCATCTTGTACCAATGAAAGTGCATGGGATTGCCCTGCCCTTCATTGATGAGCAGGATCTTTTCGGCGTAGGGCTTCTTGTCCCGTTTGAGGTTGCCGTTGCGGATGGTGAACAGGGTGATCCCGAATTTCCCGTAGTCCCCCTGGTCAAAATCGGTCACGTCCCAGCCCAGCATGTTGTCGTAGATTTCCGCCGCCGCAGGACCGGTTTTCCGCCAGCGGTCGATGTCCCAGTGCGCCCAGGGGGGCAGCATAAAGCCCATCCCTTCTACCCAAGCCTCGGCTTCCCTGACTATCTCGTTGATTTGGCTACGTTTCATGGTAGGATGAGTATGGAACGAATCCGTCGCTTCCGCAAGAAGGCTGTGTTGACCGGTGACACCCGTCATATTCCCGGGACGGTTGAAATTCGCCGCCCGAAGCGTGTACTCTGGTTCCATGACCCCAACCAAAGAACTATTGGAACAGATCGCCGCGGAAGAGGCGGAACTGGTGCTGGACCGTTTTGACGAAGAAGACGCCTGGCGCCTGGGCAATCTGCTGGTCCAGGAGGGGCTCCGCCGCCAGGCCCCCATCGCCGTGGACGTGCGCCGTCCCGCCCAAATCCTCTTCCACGCTGCCCTGCCGGGAGCCCAGAGCGACAACGACGAATGGGTGCGCCGCAAGTCGGCGGTGGTATTCCGTTTCGGCAAGAGTTCTTTTGCCGTGGGCATCGCCCTGGCCCTGGCGGGACAAAGGATCGAGGATCGCTACTACGTCAGCTCCCTGGACTATTCGCCCCACGGCGGCGCCGTGCCGATCCGGGTAAAAAACGTCGGCATCGTCGCCTGCGCCATCGTATCCGGACTGCCCCAGGAAGAAGACCACGCCAC
>DYPP01000073.1:14124-15563 GCA_020719845.1 Treponema denticola
GAGCGCGCCCAAAGGGTTGCAGACTAGGGTCAGGGCAGACCCCCTGAATTTATGCGCGATGGATCTGGTCCCGGTTGTTTTCTGGAATCGCCTTGGTCAACTCCCTGCTGTAGAGCGGAAACTGTTCCCGGCTCAGGGTCAGCATGGCCGAAATGACCAAACCCAGTCCGGTTCCGCCGAAGCGGCGGGTGATGGAAGCATCCCCCTGGGAAAAAGCCCTGAAGATGCGCTCCCTTTGCTCTTCGGTGATGCCGATGCCCGTATCCCGCCCCGTAAATTGGAAGAACCCCCACCCGGGGTCGTCGGAATCCCGCCGGTAGTCCACGCTCAGGGCGACCGAACCGCGTCCGGTGAATTTTACCGCGTTGCCGACCAGGTCGATTACTATTTGCCGCAACCGGCATTTCTGCGCGAATCCCTGCTTCAAGAGCATCCGGACGTGCAGATAAAAGGCGTCTTGGCTTTCCGGATGGATAAAGGTGGTCAACTTGCCGATCTTCAGCGCCGAACCCACCGAACCCGGCAAAGAAACCATTTTGGAGTTGACGGTCTGAATGCGGTATTCTTGAGTCCGCTCTAAAACCCGGTTGTTTTTAGAGCGGACTTAATCACTCTGTTGTTTCCTTTACTACCGCGGGTTATTCTTGAATGTAATCGCCAGGCGGGACGAGACCCGTCAGCGAGAGAAAGGTGACATGGGGACCGTCCACCACGACATCCGCGCCGACCCGAACCAATTGCGCATCTATGGCGTAAGGCGTTTCGGGTGGAGAGGCAAAGTTTTCGACGAAATGCACATTTTCCAGAAAAACGCCTTGAAGTGTGGCTTGGCTGTCGTTTTGGTATTGATGGGAGATGGAACTGTTTTTGATGATGACGGGGTTATCCAGTTCTTCGGCGAGAATCATAAAACTTTGCGACTGGGTGGCGGTGAAGGCGCAGCCATCGAAGGTGACGTTGGGGCTGTCGCTTCCTTCCAGGTCTACCAGCGCCTCGAAGATATAGGGCTGCCCGTAGAGCGGATGCGGCAAATCGTCAAAGGTACTGTTGATGAATTGGTTGGCTGACTCAGGCTCGGTTTTGGAGCCGTACGCGCTGATGGCAGTGCCGTGAAAGTCGCAGGACTCGAAGCGCATGTAAGGTTTTTTCGACCAGATGGAATAATTGGTAATCCCCCAAAACGAAGAGTCGCGCACGGTGATGTTTGCCGAGTCGCCAGAGTCGGCGACCAGCCCCGCGCCTGTGTTGTTGACGAATTCGCAGTTCTCGAACAAGCCGTTGCGGTTGACGGAATCTTCCGCCTCAATATCCACGCCCGCCCCAGGCGCGGACGAGAAACGCGCCTTGCCCGTATGGTTGAACTGGCTATTCCGCGCCGTCAGCCCGATGCCGCCCACCCACGAAAGTCCCTGGCGGGCGTTGTATTCCGAGACCACGCC
>DYPP01000165.1 GCA_020719845.1 Treponema denticola
GCGTCGAAGCGCCCACCAGGATGATTTCCCGCGCCCGAGGGCACAGGGCCAGCAAGCCGTCGATCGACCGGTTGACCACCGTCGAGCCGCTCAGGATGACGATGTCGCAGGCGGGCAGCAGCCGGGGCTGTTCTTCCGTCGGAAGCACGCCGTTTCTGGCCCCCTCCTTGGCGTACAAGCCCTGGTCAAAGACGATGACCCGGCCGGCGCGGCCCTCGAAGGCCCTTGCGATGGGCGGGATGTAGCCGACCAGGCCGACCGTATCGCCGGGCCGGGCGCGCACACCGAAGCTGAGCCCCGGATCGTCCTCGTCCTTGAGGTCCTGGGCGCGGGACGCCGCGTTGAGCACGGCGATGCCCAGGCCGCGCGCCAAGTCTTCCGGCCCCGTGGCCGCCCAGGCGGCCACCTCCCGCGCCGGTCGGCCGATCAGATCCTGGACGTAGGGAAAAATGGAGCAGCCCGAAGGAAGGCTGTCCCGGAGCACGTAGGCCAGGCCGACGGCGCCGTCGTCCAGCTGCACCGCCAGCAGCGAGATGCCCACCACCGCGTCGGCGATGACCCGGTCTTTGAGAAAGGGTTCGGCGGCTTCCAGTACCTTTTCGATCAGCACCGTACGGTCCTCCCCAAGGTTGCGCCTTGCGGCGCCAAAAGGATGCGCCGCGGCGGGAATGGCAGGAGGAAAGGTAGCCCTCGGGTAGAGGGCTGTCAACGGGCGGTTTTCGCCGCTGCTGTATTCTTCCCCGTGTTTTCTGCCGATACTGTGAGTTATGGATGAATTTGCGATCTGGGATCCGGTGAACGTGGGGGTGGGCCAGTGCGTCCTCTGGCGGCTGGGCCCGCTGGCGCTCTGGGCGGAGCGGTACGAACAGGAATGGCACGTGCTGCCCCGGTACGACGAGAACCCGGGGCGGGCCAAAGCGTCGTTCTCGGTACGGAAGAGGACGGAGAAGCCGGCAGCGACGGACTGGCGCCACTATCTGTTGCGGGAAAACGAGTACGCGATCCCCCAGCCGGCCATGATGGACCGGTCCATCGTCGTGCGTCCCGACCGGTCTTTAATCCTGCTGCCCGGCGAACGGGCGCTGTTCTTCATCTCCCTGCCGCTCTGGTTCCGCCTGAACGTGCAGAAAAGCCAGAATACGGGGACCCCCCGGAAATTGTTCGAATTTCCCGTTCAGCCCATGGCCAACGCCTGGTTCGGCGATCCGGTTTCGGGGGACCTCTGTTATTTTGTCGCTACCCGCCTGTACCCCGATTTTACCCAGATTCCCGTCTCGCCGGTGCACGCCGTCTGTCCGCTGTGGATCGGCAACGAGTCGGAAAAGGAGCTTTCTTTTGACCGCATCTGCATCCATACGAATTTTCTGGGTGTGTATCGCGGTCAAAACCGGCTGTGGACCAACGAGATCAACGTGCTGTTCAAGGGCACGGATCACAACACCCAGATCCAGCCCGCCAAAACGGCGCCCAAGTTCGACGGCCTGGCCCATCCGGTGGCCGAAGCGCGGCAACAAATTGAAAACTGGTACGTCAAACGGACGTTTGACCTTCTAAAGACTTTTACCGGATTCTGATCCGGCACCGCGCAAGGAGTTCATGCATGCAATTCGACCTGGAATGGCCCCAACAGATACCTCCGGAGTTGATCAACAAGGGCATCGTCATCGGCATCACCTTGTTGGTGGGCGTGGCGATCATCCGCGTCGCCATGTCCATCCTGACCCAGACTTTTTTGAAGAAGGCCACCGTCCACAACCGTCAGCTGGGCCGCAACATCATTGCCTACACCGGCGGAATCATCCTGATCCTGATCGTCTTCAGCGAAATGGGCGTCGACCTGACCACCCTGCTGGGCGCCGCAGGCATCGTCGGTATCGCCATCGGTTTTGCCTCCCAGACCAGCGTGTCCAACATCATCAGCGGGCTGTTCATCCTGGGCGAAAAACCCTTTGCCGTGGGCGACTTGATCACCGTGGGCGACAAGACGGGCATCATCATTTCCATCGACCTGATGTCCATCAAAATACGGACCTTCGACAATCTTTTTATCCGCTTGCCCAACGAGCGGGTGCTGAACACGGAAGTGGTCAACATAACCCGCTTTCCTATTCGCCGGCTGGACCTGCCGATCAGCGTGTCCTACAAGGAAGATCTGGGTAGGGTCATGGCGCTGCTGGCCGAAACGGCGGGTAAAAACCCCTACGCCCTCAGCGAGCCCGAACCCCTGGTGCTCATCCAGAGCTTCGGCGCATCGGGGATCGAATTTCTGCTGGGCGTCTGGTTCCTGAAGGATAATTTCATACAGCTCAAGAATTCGCTGCTGCAAGCCATAAAAGAGCGATTCGACGCCGAGGGCATCGAAATACCCTTCCCCCAGGTATCGCTGCATGCCGGAACGACGACCAAGTCTTTTCCGGTCCAGCTGGAAACGGAAGCCGCGCCGACGGTGCCGCGCAAGAAACGGGAGTCCCGCGCCGCAACGACCGAACCGCTCTAGACGTGTCGCCGGTTAGTCGGGGGTCTCGAAATTTTTAAAAACCCGTCTATAATTAAGGCATGAGAATAGCCTTGGTGCAATCCCTGCCGGTTTTCGGCGACCAA
>DYPP01000166.1 GCA_020719845.1 Treponema denticola
CCTTCGTGTGAGGCCATCATTACCCCCGGATTCATCGCTTTTCCTTCTTCTGTTTAAGCTGCTTTTCAACCCGTGCAAGCTCCGCGATCTTCTCGGCATCGGCCTGCCTGGCCTCGGCGATACGGCGGTTTTCGTCATTTTGAACTGGCAAAAATTCCTTCACAGTTGCCGCCTCATGCCTGTCAACCATCAAATACCCATCAATTACACTCCGTCGTTCTATTCCCAGTGTTTTCAGCGAGTTATGTTCCGTGTTCGGATTCATATTGTGCTTTCCATCAATTACCCATCAATTAAGCCAGTTAAGCCAGTTAAGCCCAAAACGGCTTATATTTCATCATCTTGCGTGCCGCATCCTCGTCGACTGGTCGGATCATGCCGGCCTCCACAGCCTCTCGTATATAGCGCGACACAGCGGCTTTGTTCTTTTCTTCCACGCCGAACCGTTCACGCAGCGAGGCATTGGTCAGAAAATCCCGCTGTACATAGCGCAGACAGGCGTGCAGGTAGCAGGCGCGAATGCGGTCGGATTTGTCCATCTCCTTCAGTTCGCGGTGGGCAAAGAGAACGGCGCGGGTGTATTCGTCCGTGGTTTCAAATAGAGGTGCCGGAAGCTGATAAAGCTCCGTCTGAAAGACCACCTTGTCCACACCGCTGCCGCGTTCCTCGCAGACGCCAATGCGGCGCATGAAGGAGGCCAGCGCCTCGTTGCGGGAGCGGGGCGGGCTGTCGAGAAAGCGGTCCGTCTGTACCAGCGGCAGGCCGGGGTTGGTGATCTCCATGCGACCCGCAAAGATCTCCACCATGGGGCCGGTGCCGGTGATGTGAAAGTCCTGGTGGATGATGGCGTTGGCCACCAGCTCGCGGATGGCCAGTTCGGGGAACATGGGCACCTGCTTGCGCAGGGCCTGGCCGATGACCTCGTTGCTGGGCAGCAGGTTGGTGACAAAGCCGATCAACCCTTCGAATCCGGCGGCGTAGCCCTTGCCGCCCTCCTGCTCGCGCACGGTTTCCACCCGGCTTTCGCCCTTGAAGAGTACAACGCGCACCGCCTTGCGGGTCAGGGCGCGAAAATCGCCCAGCCGTTTGGCAAACAGCACAGCCCCGAGGTTGGAGATGTTCCATTTACCGCCTTTGCTTGGGGCGATTATGTCGTCGGACGCCAGGGCGGACAGGATGCCCTCCCGACCCTCGGGAAGGGGTAGGGAGAGCAGGTCGAAATAGGCGGGGTAGTCGAGCAGCCGCAGCACCTCCTCGGCGGCGATGTTTTCGGCAGCGATTTCCTTTTCAAAAGGCGTGCGGTCGAACACCCGCCACAGTTCACGCTCTTTTTCCGGGAAGTTTTTCAGCCTCTTCTTGTAGGAGCCGACGCGGATGAACTCCGTCCCTTTGAACTGCACCGGATGACGAAAGGCCGCTCCGATTTCCAGCAGGACGACCGGCTTGCCCTCGGCCTGAAAACGGCAAAAACGGAAGTTGATCTTGGGAGAGAGCAGGCGCAGCAACCAACTTTCCAGCTCCTCGTTGCCAATTTTGGCGGATGCCGGGTTGAAGGTGGTGCCGATAATCTGGTGGGTGTCGTTGTTCACGCCCCAGACGAGCCAGGCGCTCACCTTGCCGGTCAGGGCGGCGGCATTGGCCAGGGCGGAAAGGTATTCGCCGATCTCGTCCGGCTCGGCATTGTTGTGCTTGAACTCGGCCCATTCGGTCTCACGGGGCAGTTTGCGCAACTCGGTCAGGATGCCGAGCAATTCACTCTCTGGACGGTCGATGCTCACTCCGTCACCTCCCGCAAGAGCGCCATGATCCGCTTTTCCACCGCCGCAAGCTCGGCGTCGATCTCAGAGAGCGGCCTCGGCGGCTGGTATTGGAAGAATTCGCGGTTGAAGTTGATCTCGTAGCCCACCTTGCCGATGCCGCCGTCCTGCTCGTCCAGGGTGTCGCGGTCGATCCAGGCGTCCGCCACATAGGGGCGCACCTCGCGCAGCACATAGCTGATCACATCTTCCTTGAGGGGGATGTTTTCAAAGTCCTTGAGGTTGGAGTCGGCCTCGTACTCGACGTACCTACCCTCACCCCCAGCCCCTCTCCCAGAGGGCGAGGGGTGCTTATTCAGCCCCAGCAACGCTTGAATTTCTTCGTGTCTTCGTGCCTTTGTGTGCGCCAAATCCTGATTTGGGAACAGCAAGTCGAAATCCAGTTCAACTTTCTTGTGTTCTTTGGCAATAACCGGCTCGGCCTCAGGGTCGACCTCGGTGACGGCGTCGCGGAAGGCCTTTTTCTGCGCCGTGCCCTTGGCCCCTTTGGCCCAGCCTTCAACCTCATCGGGCAACCGTTTGACAATCTTCTGCACCTCGTCCCACACCTGATTCCAGTCGTCATGTGCTTCGCTGCCGAACACCTCTTCGATGGCCAGCACGGCGTCGAGCAGTTCCGGGCAGGTGTCGAGGTAGCGTTCCTTGGCCTCCTGGGTGAGCTGGAACTTGAGGCGCAGCGGGCGCAGGATGGTGACGCGGCGGTAGCCGAAGGCGGCGTTGTCGAAGACCTTGCTGGTCTTGGATTCGGTCAGTGCGCCGTGTTCGCGAGTCACTTCATCAACG
>DYPP01000167.1 GCA_020719845.1 Treponema denticola
TCGGCCATCTCCCGCATCAGTTTCAGGTTGATCTCCGCCTCGGTGGGGTCGAGGGTGTGGATGGCGAATCCGGCGTGGATGATGAGATAATCGCCAATCTGCGGCCAGCGGTCAACGATATCGAGACGGGTCTCGCGGCGGATGCCGTCGGCGTCCACCACCGCCACCTGTTCGGCGAGGAAGTCGTCGGCGGCTCCTCTGATTTCAATAACCTGCATCGGTATTGCCAGACACATACTGTAACCCTCCTATAACGGCCTGTCCCAGCGAGATTCCCCCGTCGTTCACCGGGACGTTTTCGCCGGTGAAGACCTGAAAACCTTTGGGCTCCAGGGCCTGAAAAAGACCTTCCATGATAATCCGGTTCTGCAGACAGCCGCCGGAAAGCACGATGGTGCGGATAGTGCTGCCTGCGGCAATTCTGTCGATGGCGGTGGCAAGGTTTGCGACCAGCCAGTGGTGAAACGTCAGGGCCAGTTGATCAGACGACGTTCCCGCCTCCAGTTCACGGATAAGCCGAAGGAAGAATTGCCTGTGTTCAATAATACAACATCCATCCCGATCTGTAATTTCTTCTGTCCAGGTTTCCTGATTTTTTTCGGCCTTTTGGCCTCTCACTGCCGCTGCTTCCAGCTCCATGGCGGCCTGGCCTTCAAAGTCGGAGTGCCTGCGGATACCGAGCAGGGCGGCGACGGCGTCAAAGAGGCGGCCGCAACTTGAGGTGAGCGGGGTGTTGAACCGGTTTGCGATCATGGTCAGGACTGCGGTTCTTTTTTCTTCGGCAATGGCCTGCAGGGCGGTCGGCAGGCGGGAAGAGAGCAAGGTGTCGTCACCGAGGCGGGCGAGGGCAGCAAGGCCCATGCGCCAGGGCTGTTCCGCCGCCGCGTCGCCACCGGGCAGGGGGAGAGGGGCCAGACAGGCTCGACGGGTAAAGGTGGTGCGGGTTATCTCCAGGATCTCGCCGCCCCAGATGGTGTTGTCGGGGCCAAGCCCTGTGCCGTCAAGGATAATAGCCAAAACCTTGCCCGCCAGTCCGTGTTCGGCCATCACCGCTACAGCGTGGGCGTGGTGGTGTTGGACCATGATGAGCGGCAGGCCGGATTCCCGGGCGTAACGGCTGCTCAGGTAATCAGGATGGAGATCACAGACCGCGACCTGGGGCTGGATCTGCAGGAGCTTCTGAAAATGCGTGGCGCTTTCCCGGAAGAAATCCAGGGATTCAAGATTGCTCAGATCGCCGATATGCTGGCTGAGAAAGGCCGTGTCGGCGCGCGCCAGGCAGAAGGTATTTTTCAGGCCACCGCCGCAGGCAATGAGCGGCGGCAGGGACAGGCCGAGGGCGATGGGGGTCGGCACATAGCCTCTGGCGCGGCGCAGGAGCCGGGGGCGGCCCTGCATAATGCGGATAACCGAGTCGTCGATGCGGGTGACGATCTCCCGGTTGTGGAGGAGAAAAAAATCGGCGATGTCGTCGCCCAGACGATCGACGGCCTCGTCGTTGCCGATGCACAACGGCTCGCCGCTGCGATTGCCGCTGGTCATGACCAGGGCCTGCGGGCATCCGGGAGTGGCGAAAAGGAGGTGATGCAGCGGGGTGTAGGGCAGCATTACCCCGACCTCATCCATGCCCGGCGCGATATTGGCGGCAAGTCCAGTCGTCTCTTTTCCCGGCAGCAGGACAATGGGGTGGGCCGGGCCGGTGAGGGTCTGGATGGCCAGAGGTGACAGATGACATATCCGGCCTGCGGCCTCAAGATCGGCCACCATGACGGCCAGGGGTTTACTTTGCCGGTGTTTGCGCCTACGCAGGAGGGCCACGGCCGCTTCAGAACCACCATCCACCACCAGATGAAAACCGCCTAAGCCCCGGACGGCGACGATATCGCCATTGGTAAGCGCTGAAATGGCGGCAGCCACCGGATTGTCCGTCGGGATGGGTTTCCCGGCGCGGTCATGCCAGCTGATCCGGGGTCCGCATTGGGCGCAGGCGTTTGGCTGGGCGTGAAAGCGCCGGTTGTCGGGATCGTCATACTCGGCCCGACATGCCTCGCACATGGGAAATGGCAGCATGGAGGTGCAGGGGCGGTCGTAGGGGAGGGTGCGAACGATGGTAAAGCGCGGGCCGCAGTTGGTGCAGTTGATAAAGGGATAGCGGTAGCGGCGATCCGCCGGGTCCAGCAGCTCACGGCGGCAAGCGTCGCAGAGGGCGATATCGGCGGGGATGACGGCGGTCTGGGTCGCTCTGGCGGCAGTGCTTTCAAGGATGGTGAATTCGTGTCTGTTCGGGATGACGCCAATCTCTTTTTGGCTGATGGAGGTGATGCGGGCGAGGGGCGGGGCCTCATGGCTCAGGGCCTGAAGAAACCTCTCAAGATCCCCAGTCGTCACCTGGGCCTGAATGACCACTCCCTGAGCAGTATTGGCGATGGTGCCGCTGATGCCGAAC
This sequence comes from Treponema denticola, assembly GCA_020719845.1. Lineage (GTDB taxonomy): Bacteria > Spirochaetota > Spirochaetia > Treponematales > Breznakiellaceae > DYPP01. The sequence continues at coordinate 2,447 of DYPP01000167.1, forward strand.
TCTTTGGCCAGGCGATAGACAAAGGGGCGGAACCCAACGCCCTGGACGGTGCCGTGGACGGTGAGTTCCACCCCTTTTTTTTCCGGTGGAAGAGAATTCGGCTCTGTTCCGATGCAGGACAAAGCTGTCATTT
>DYPP01000003.1:0-31284 GCA_020719845.1 Treponema denticola
GCCACGCCGACCTCTGGGAGGCCAAGGCGGACTACACCGAAGCCTTCCCCCATCTGCTGCTGATGGCCTTTCTGCAGCGCGTGGTCAACGGCGGCGGGCAGGTGGAGCGGGAGTTTGCCGCAGGGCGGGGACGGATGGACCTGGCCGTCCTCTACGGCAGCGCCTGGAACATCATCGAGATAAAACTGGTCCACCCCCAGGACGGCCGGCCGATCACCGTGGAAGAAGGCCTGGCCCAGACCCTCCGCTACCGGGACACGATCGACAAAAGCGCCGCCTGCTACCTGGTGGTCTTTGACCGCACCCCCGCCGGCCGCGCCCTGACCTGGGAGCAGCGGCTGACCTGGGAAACAGTGCAGACGCCCACCGGGGCGGTCACCGTGGTGGGGGGTTGAAGAAGTCCGACCCGTCCCGGCAAGATCTACCGGCTGCCCGAAAAACGAACAGTCCGCTGGTCACGAGGCGGCCGATTCCGCCTTTCCCTTGAGCAGCACGCCGCCCACCAGCGCGGTGACCGGGGCCACCAGGATAAGGCCGAAACTGCCCACCTTGGTATGCACCATTTCGGCGGATACGTAGATCATGTTGATGATGTTTTCAAAGGGAATCCCCTGGGCGATGAAGGTCATCATCAGCGCGGTATAGCCGCCGGAATAGGCCAGCAAGAGCGTGGTCGTCATGGTTCCGACCACGTGGCGGCCGACGGTAAAGCCCGACCCGATCAACGCGGTACGGGTGATGGCGGGATGCTTTTCGACGATCTCGTGCATGGCCGCAGCGATATCCATGGAAAGGTCCATGACCGCGCCGGATGAAGCCAAAAAAATACCGGCGATGAAAAGTCCGCGCAGATCCAGAAAATCAAAGCCCGAATAGAGCAGCGTCTCGGTAAAAGGCCGGACCGCGCCGTGTATCTTGAAAAGATGGGTGAATACGACGCCCAGGACGCTGGTCAGCGCGATGCCGCCCATGGACCCCAGAAAAGAGACCAGCGCCTTGAGCCCAGTCCAGCCGGCAAAGGCGAGCAAAGCCAGGGAAAACGCGGCCAGCAGCAGCCAGGTGTTGCCCAGCCGGTAATGGTCGATGACGTTGGCGTAGGTGATATCTCCGTGATCATCGGTCAAGTCCAGTACGACAAAGGCGGTGTCGCCGACGTTGAAAACTTTATCCAGCTCCAGCTTACCCATCAGGTCATTGGTGGTAGCCAGTTCCCGTCCCTTGAATGAACCTGATAGAATCCGTATTTCCGGCGACTGGGAACCATGCTTGACCGGGCCGATCTGCTGCACCAACCCGTTGTCCACGGCGATTACCCGCGCCTTGACCCGTTCGGATGCGTTCTTGTTGACGGGCGAATAGAAACCCGTCGGCAACATCCATAAAAGAATACTGGCGGCCACGATCACGCAGGTGAATAGACGTCCCGCCTTCGGTCGGCATGAAGAGAAATCAAGCGCATAGGTGCTTCCTCCTATCGTAATAAAATCCGGAGGGAAGGCCCGGGCCAGCCCGAACCTTCCCTCCAATTTTTAACTGAATTCCTGCTCCCTGGTTTACATCGCCGCGTTCAAGCCCATGGCGGCGGCCATTTTTCCGAAGAGGTCCGTGTTGTCGTAGTAGCCGCCGAAGATGTCCTGGTTGACGCCCTGGGCAAAGACCGGGACCGGCACGCCGGTATGGGAATAGCTGGTCCAGCCGATGCCGGCCATCTGGTTGAGGGTGTGGGTGATCTGGACGGTCAGGGGTTCGTAGTTGCCGTAGAGCAGGGCTTCTTCTTCCTTGCTGGACCTTTCCACTTCGTTGCCCATGGACCGTTTGAAGGCTTTTTCCATCTGCTCTTTCTGCAGCGGAGAAAGGGTGGCGATGTCCAAGCCGAAAGATTCCTTGATGGCCAGAACCAGGTCTTCCAGTTTGGCCGCATCTTTCGTGGTAGACGCCTTGTAGGGCTTCAATACCTTCTCGTTGAAAGCCACGTAGGAGGTTTTCTGCAGTCCGACCTTGTCAAAGAAAGTGGAATACTTGGTGCCCGCGAAGCCCATGGTCATACCGCCGGTTTCGTGGTCGCCGGTGACGATGATCAGGGTTTCCGCAGGATGCTTCGCGGCAAAGGCCACTGCTTCAGCGATGGCCGTATCAAAAGCCAGGGTGTCGCGGATGGCGCTGGCGGCGTCATTGGCATGGCAAGCCCAGTCGATCTTGCCGGATTCCACCATCATGAAGAAACCGTCGGGATCGTCGGAAAGCAATTCGATGCCCTTGCGGGTATAGTCCGCCAGGGAAAGGTCGCCGGCCTGCCGGTCCAGGTCGTAGGGCATGGCGTTGGAATCCTGCAGGACCGCGTTGACCGCCAGCACCTTGCCCGCGCCGGGCTTCAGCGCGTAGAAGGCCGCCGGGGTGGCGTGGTCCAGGCTGACGTTGGAAACGATGCCCACCTTCATGCCCGCCTCATGGGCGTATTCGGAAATGAGCTTGAAGGACTTGGTCTTGCCCACGTCCATTTTGATGACGCCGCTCAGGGTCTTGTTGCCCGAAGCGATGGCGGTCGCCGCAGAAGCGGAGTCGGTGATCAGGGAGCTGGCGTCGTAGGTGGTCTGCATGCCGGTCACCGGGAACCGGGTAAAGCCCAGTTTCTTGATGGCCACTTCTTTGGAAGCGATGGCGTGCTTGAACGCCTCGGCCAAGTTGATCTGGGTCATGCCGTCGCCGATGAAGACAAAGACGTACTTGGCCTTGGCCTCGGTTTTGGCCATCAGGGCGGGAGCGCCGGTTTCCCGGGCGCCTTCCGCCAGGGCGCTGAAGAGCAGCGCGGCGACGAGCAGGACACCGACCAGGAAGCTCAGGATACGGGTTCTTTTCATCATTTCAAATCCTCCTGAGATCGTGGATGCGCCACATGCCAGGCGGGTACGGTTAAACCCGTATGAGGAATCGATAATAAAACATAGAAATGATAGTCAGATCCGGCGCTGCCTACTCATGGTAGCGGATCTCGTTGGCCAGCTGGATGATCTCAAAGCGGTCCCGGACCCCCAGCTTGGAATAGATGATGCTGACGTGGTTGCGTACCGTCTGCTCGGCGATGCTCAACTCCCGGGCGATGCCGTCGTTGTCCCGGCCGACGGCGATGAGGGCGAACATTTCCCGTTCCCGCTTGGTCAAGGTATCGAACCATTCAAACTTGCGGGCCACCTCTTCCGCCTTGGGTTTGGTGTCGTCGTAGAGCTGATGCACCAGCTTGGCCGCGATCTGGGGCGAGATCTGCATCACCCCGCCCCGCAGCGCCCGGATGGCGGCGATCAGCTCGGTGGGTGAAATATCCTTGAGCAGGTAACCCGCGGCGCCTTCCTTCAGGGCCTGGCGCACGTATTCGTCCTCGTCATAGGTGGACAGCATGATGATCCGGGTCTCCGGCAGGTAGGCCCGCAGCCTTTTGGTCGCTTCCACGCCGTTCATGATCGGCATGTGCACGTCCATGAGCACGATATCCGGCGCCGCCGTCTTGGCCAGGTCCAGCGCCAGCTCCACGGCCCTGGACCCGTTCTCCGCCACGCCCACCACCTGGATGTCGGCGGCGTAGTTTTCCAGAAAGGTGCGCAGGCTCTGGGCAAAAAGGGGCTGGTCGTCCACCAGCATCACCCGGATGGGCGCCGCTTCAGGTTGTTCCATGCGTTTCCTCCGGGGGAAGGGGAATGCGGACCAAAAGGCGGAACCCGCCCTCCGGGGCGTTGCCCGCCTGGACAGTACCGCCCAGGGGTGCGACCCGTTCTTCCATCCCTGAAATTCCTATTCCCTTGGCGATTTCCTTGGCACCCACGCCGTCGTCCTGGACGCTGAGCTGCAGGGAGCCTTCGGTTACCCAGAACAGCACGGACACCGCCGTCGCCCGGCCGTGGCGCAGGGCGTTGGTCAGGGCTTCCTGCACCACCCGGTATACGGCCATATCGATCTCGGGCCCAAAGCTGGGTGGCAGGTTGCCCGCCTCCACCGCCACCTTTATGCCCGTCACCCGTTCATATACGGTCTTGATTTTATAGATCGCCGCGAGGCCCCGTTCGCGGTGCGTATCCGAGGCGCGCAATTCCCGCAGCGCCCGGCGGGTTTCCTGCAAGCCTTCCTTGGCCTGGGCCCGGGCGGCGGCGTGCAGTTCGGCCAGGGCTTCCGGCTTCCTGCCGCCCATGCTGACCGCCGCGTCCATCAGGGCGATGATGTTGGTGAACATGTACCCGGAAATATCGTGGATTTCCCGGCTGATGCGCTGGCGTTCCTTGGTGATGGCTTCTTCATCCGCCACCCGGGCGTAGCGCTGCAGGTCCTGGTTGAATTCCGAAAGCCGGTCGATGGTGACGTCCAGGTGCGAGACCGTATCCTCCGCATCCCGCAGCCGGTCCGACAGGGCCCGGACCAGGGAAGCCAAAAGGGCAATGGCGGCCAGCGTGGCGAAGAGGGCTACCGCAGTCGCCGCATCGACCCGGGGCGCGTCCCGGGCCAGCAAGGATTCGCCCAGCAAGGCGGACGGCTGCTGAAAGAAGGCGCTGACCGTCAGCACTGCGGCGCCGGCGACCAGGTTGGCGGGCCAGGGAAAAGCCGTGGACGAAGCGATTAAAATCGAAGCGCCCAGACAGAGTTTGACCGTCAGGTAGCCTTCAATCGAGTACCCGAACACCACCAGGGACAGGATGGCGCCGATCAGGGCCATGGTCCGGCCGGCGCCGGTCTTGGCATAAATCATGGCCAAAAGCGAAACCCCGACAAAGAGGCCGGAAATCAAAACCGTTACGTACAATTCCAAGCCCAGCGCCCGACCGCCGGTGAGCAGCAGGTACAGGGTAATACCGTACAGGAGCGCCGACGCGGCGCGCAGCGCGGCTCCCGCCAGGCGGTGCATCAGGAAAGCAGCCCCTTGATGATCAGATCCGTGGCGTCGTCCTCGGTCAGGCCCCGGCTGAGCAGCGTCTCCAGCTGTTTGGAGTCCACCGAGCCGATGGCCGCCTCGTGGGTGACGTGGGCCAGGGAATTGTTGACCTGCACGATGGGCACCGCCCGGGCTTGAGCCAGGCCCTGGATGATTTCTTTGCAGTCCACGTGGCCCCGGGCGTAGGCGGCGTCGGCAATGATCTCGTTTTCAATGTTGGCCTGGGATTTTTCTTTCAGCGCGATATGGCTGGTCAGCACCGCCACCGCGCCTTCCCCGGACAGCCGGGCGGCTTCCCGGATGTGGATGCGGTCCTCCAGCCGGCCGTAGATGCTGGCTTTCATTTCCAGGACCGCGTTCTTTTCGCACACCGCGGCGTAATCCAGCTCCACCAATCCGGCGGCGCCCTGGATCAGCTCGAACTCCGTATGGTAGCGGCCGCCCTCCATCACCGTCACCTGCGTCCGGGGGATGATGGTGACTCCGCCCTTGGGGCCGTGGATGTGCTTTTCCTGGTAGTTCAGCGTCGCGTTCTTTTCGATCACCACCACCGCGTCCATCAGGTGGCGCACGTTGACCGCGTTGGGAAAGGTGCAGTTGGCGACAAAGGTCGCCTTGGCGCCCTCTTCGATGATCGTGCGGGAAATGATATGCTGGATGCCGTTGTCGGGGATGACGCCGAAACAAAAGCTGACCGGCTTTTTGATGTGCGTGCCCTTCCTGACCCTGATTTCCACCTCGACCCCGTCGTCGATGCTTTTGGACTTGACTTCCAGGCCTTCCACCAGTTGTACGCCCAAAACCTGGTTGCCGTGGATTTCGATGTGCGCCTCATCCGGCCCGTAGTGGGGGTGCTGGATGGAAGCCAGCATTTCCGCCAGCAGCGCCTGCCGCTCGGCGGCCTTGGAATCAATTCTGGTTTCCGTCATGGCCTATTCCTTGTCGATCTCGGGGCTGCCCACATGGTTGCAGGGGGCGCAGCGGCCGCTGAAGTAATCGTACATTTTTTCCATGGTGCCCTTGTCCACCACCCGGCCGGCGCACAGTAAAAAGGCGTGGTCCGCCTGTTTGAGCACCTCCGGGCTATGGGTGATCAGGATGACCGTCGCGCCGGCCTGCTTCAGTTCCTTGATCACCGTAAAGATGTGCTGCACCGAGTCGATGTCCACCCCGCTGTCGGGTTCGTCCATCATCACCAGCCGGGGCTTCATGGCGTAGACCGAAGCCAGTTCGATGCGCTTGCGCTCCCCGCCGGAAAGCGTCTTGTCCACCGCCCGGGTACGGTACCTGGCGGGATCCAGCCCGACCACGTTCAGGGCGTCGTCCACCAGGGACGCCTTTTTCTCTTTGGCCCCCGCCAGGATGAAGTCGGCTACCCCCAAGCCCTCAAAACGGGCGGGTTCCTGGAATACCATGGTCAGTCCCAGACGGGCGCGCTGGTCGACGGTCAGGCCCTTGATCGATTGCCCTTCAAAAATCAGATCGCCTTCAAAATCCCGATAGCCCGACAGGCCCATGATGGTCTGGGCCAGGGTAGACTTGCCCGCCCCGTTGGGGCCGACGATGGCGTGGACGTGGCCCTTCCATATATCCATGGTAACGTCCGCCAGCAGGGCTTTGTAGCCCTTGACCAGGGTGAGGTTCCGAATTTCCAGCGTATTCAAAGCATCGATCCTTTGAGCTTATACGTATAAACTCTATCAATATAGGTATACTGTGGTAGTAATCCATACCCGATACGCCTGCCGGTCAAGAAGCGATAGCCCCGACAGTGCCCGGTCAGGTCTCCACCCCCAGCACGCCTTTGAGGATCCAGCCGATGAAGAAAGAGAAGGCGGCCACGCCCAGGCTGATGAAGGTCATCTCAAAGAAGCGCCGCTTGAAGTCCAGGTCTTTGGCCACGGATAGGTAGTAGTTGAACAGGAAGATGATGGCCACCACGATGCCCAGGGTAATCACCAGACTCAGGAACTTCTGGTCCAGGAGCAGGAAGGGCAGGATCATCAGGACGACGGTGATGAAATACGCCACGCCGGTGTACAGCGCCGATTTGGCCGCCCGGCTGTCCCCTTCGGCCTTTGAGGAAAGGTAGTCCGACGCGGCCATGGAAAAAGCTGCGGAAATACCGGTCACCAGTCCGGCCAGGGAGATGATCTTGGTGTCCCCCAGGGCCAGGGTGAATCCCGCCAGCGCACCGGTCAGTTCCACCAGGGCGTCGTTGAGCCCCAGCACGATGGAACCCACGTACTGCAGCAGTTCCTCATCCAGCATGGCCAGCAGTTCTTTTTCGTGCGCCCCTTCATCCTCGCTCAGCCGGCGGGCCTCGGGAAACGCCTGGTCCAGGGCCGCGTATTTGCGGGATGCCGTGCCTTCGTTTTTTTCCATCCGTTTGAGGACAAAGGTCAGGCCCAGGAACCGGGCCATCAGCACCGTCCGGAACACCTTGAAGTTGTCCGGACCGATTTCGGTTCCGCTCTTGGTTTTCCAGAACGCGGCGTGCCCCTTTTCCGCCTCTCCGATGGACCGCAGCACCTGGGCGTTCTTCTCATCCTTGCTCAGATCCGCCAGCCGGTTGTAGACGTAATACTCGGTAATTTCGTTTTTTTGGGCCGCCAGCACGATCTTCTTTAATTTATCGCCCATTATATGCCTCCTCAGGCAAACTTGTAGCCGAAGCGGCGCAGCATCTCTTTCCGGTCCGTTTTTTCCCCCGGACCTTCCACGCCCCGGGGCGCGGCTCCGTCGATGACGCCCATGATGCCCCTCCCTGCCCCGGACACGGCGACCACCACCTGCACCGGATTGGCGGTGGCGCAGTAGATCGAGGTCACTTCCGCGCAGGCTTTGACCCGGTCCAGCACGTTGATGGGAAAGATATTCCCTAAAATCAAATAGAAGGTATGCCCCGCGCCGACGGCCAGCGCGCAGTCCGCCGCGGCTTTTACCAGGGCATCTTCGTTGCCCTCCGTCCGCACCAGACAGGGGCCGGAAGCTTCGTTGAAAGCCAAGCCGTAGGTGGCCCCCGGGACGGAAGCAGCCATGATCTCGCCCAGGTCCTCCACGGTCTTGATGAAGTGGGACTGTCCCACGATGACGTTGAGTCCCTCCGGGACGGGCAGGGATACCAGTTCGAACCTGACTTCCATGGAATTCTCCTGATCCCTAGAATAACAAAGCAGGGGAGCCGTTACAAGGCGGGCTTGAGTCCCGCGCTTCCTTCCCTGATCGTTGATCAATCCTCCGTCCGCCGGGTATACTGATTTCCGGTTGGGGGTGCGTGATGCTTGGTTCAGTAGTGCCGGCCAAAAGCGCCGGCGCGCTCCTTTTTCTTTGCTTCACCCTCGCCGTCGGCGCCCAGACCGCGTCCCCCGACGACCAGCAAACCCCGCTGCTGATCGACTCCTTTTCCCCGGTCGATCTGGTCGGCGTGGATTTGCCGAACGGCGCTTCCAGCCTGATGCCCTTCGGCCTGGCCGCCAAGCAGGACGGTACCCTGCTCAGCGCCTGGGGTTCCTTTGTTTTTGCCCTGGACCGGCGCTGGCAGATTACCGGCCAACCCGCCAAGAGGCTGTCCGACGAAGGCAATTACAACTTTGCCCACGCCATCTACCTGACCCCCGCGGAAACCCTCTACGTGCGCAGCGCCGACGGGACTTCCCTGTATGCTTTTCCCGACGGCGTGGCCGAGTACCGCCGCTTGCCGATCGAGGGGCAACCCGGCAACGCTTTCGGCATCCTGCAGGACGGTTCGCCCTTTGTGGTCGACGCCGACGGGATCCGCCTGTACCGCGGCGGGTCCACGGCCCGACGCCTGCCTTCGCCGGCGGGCGCGACGGTATTGGCCGCCGCCGCCGGCCCGGAGGACACCATCTGGATCGCCGACGTGGCCGCAGGGGATGTCAAGGTCATCGGCGCGGACGGCATTCTCCGGCGCGCGATCCCCACCGGACTGCCGCCGGGCAAGATCGTCATGCGCCTGCACGTGCGGGACGACGGCTCCTTCCTGGTGGTCACCAACGGCGACCTGCGTCGGTACGATGCCGCCGGCAAACCGGTCTGGACCTGGGACGGCAAGGACGAAGGCCTTTCCATCCTGTTCGCCACCTACACGGACGTGGCGGTTACCCCGGACGGATTGATCTACTTCAACGACTTTCTGGGCAAACGTATATTCCGCCTTGCGGAACGGAGCCTGCCTCTGGCGGCAGACCTGGCCCGGGTGGCGCGGATCAGCCAAGCCCAGCGCCGGGACGGCGGCAAGCCCGAACTCTGGCTGGAGCTGGCCGACGCCTACGAGGGCATGGGCGCCGCCGAATCGGCGCACGCGGCGCTCAAACGGTACCTGGACGAACGGCCCGCGGACGCCGCCGTCCAGGACCGCCGGCTGGGGCTGCAGATCTCCCTGTTGAAGCTCAAAACGCTGTCTTCCGAGACGGACGCCCGGGAACTGCTGGCGCGCCTGGGTCCGGAAAGCGCCCGGTCGGCCTACAGCCGAACCATGCGCAGCTACGAAAACCTGCTGGCCTTGTCCGGCAACGATGAAGAAATCCGCCGGGGCATGACCAGTTTGCGGAACGCCTTCCGCTCCGCCGAGCAGGCGCTGGATCTGGCCAAGCCGGTGCCCAAAATCCTGTCCACCGAGATCGCCGCCCTTTTTCCGTCACTTTTGCAGGTATACCGGGTCAAACCTGCGGGCAACGTCACCATCCGGAACACCCTGGCGGCGCCCATCTACAACGTCCGGGCGGATCTGTTCATCAAAAAGTACATGGATTACCCCGCCGCAGGGGGCGAAATCAGCCGTCTGGAACCCGGGGGCGACGCATCCCTGGACCTCTACGCGATCCTGAACGAGGCCGTCCTGGACGTCCAGGAAGACCTGCCCCTGCAGGCGCTGGTGCGCATCCACTACTCCGACGGCCGGACCGAAACCGACTTCGAGGTTGCCCGGCAGGTGACGCTGTACAAGCGCACCGCCATCAGCTGGGACGATACGGGCAAGCTGGCGGCCTTCGTCACGCCCAACGAAGAAACCGTCGGTCAGGCTTCTTTTTCCTATTTAGGCGGCAAGGAAGAAGATCCGCTTCTGTCCCCGGTCTTTCACCGGGCGCTGGCGATCTGCGACAGTCTGGGCGCCCTGCCCCTGACCTACGTGGAGGATCCCCTGTCCCCCCTTTCCGCCGTGCTGGGCGCGATGGGCGCCGTGGACACCATCCGCTTTCCCCGGACCACCCTGGCCTACAAGGGGGGCGACTGCGACGACACCACCGCCCTGCTGGCTTCGCTGCTGGAGGCGGCGGGCATTCCCACGGCTATCCTGACCAGCCCGGGGCACGTATTTCTGGCTTTCAATTCGGGGGAAAAGGAAGTGGACGCCTGGCTATTTCCGGCGGCGGACCTGCGGACCATCCGGCATGGGGGCAAGCTGTGGATTCCGGTGGAAACCACCCTGCTGTCCCGGGGTTTCTACGCCGCCTGGAAGTCCGCGTCCGACCTGGTAAAGAAGCATCAGGGCGGCGCTTCCTTCGAGTTCATACCCGTCGCGGACCTGCGCACGACCTATCCACCCTTGCCGCTGCCGCCCAGCAACCAGGCGGCGCCGCATCCCGATCCGGCGCGCCGCGCCGCGCTGATCGATCAAAGCGCCAAGGACATCGCCGCCGCCCTGTATGCTCCCAACCTGCGGCGGCTGGAAAAGGAAGCTTCGGGACTGAAGGGTACGGTCAAAAGCCGCGTCGACAACCGCCTGGCCCAGCTGCATACCCGCTTCGGGCGGGATGACCAAGCCGCAGCCGTGCTGGCCGGAATTCTGGCGCGGGATCCGGACTATCTGCCGGCCTACCTGAACCTGGCCACCCTGAACCTGCGCTCCGGAAGCCGGACCGAAGCCCTGAAACGATTGCGGCAGGCTGCCTCGGTCCGCCCCGGCGACCCCCGCCTGGTCGCCTACGCCTTGTCCGCGGGCCTGTCCGCCGAACTCGACCTTGGCCCGGCTTTGGCGGATGGTCCCCGGGACGCGGTCGATACCGCCCCGACGGCTACCCGCGCCGGAACCGAGACCGGACCGGCCTGGGCGGAAGAGTAGCCGCCGTCCCGGCCGGGCTTTGCGCCGCCTGCAGAGCGGCGCCGGGCTTCAGAGGGCTTCCAGGTCCACCTCGCAAGCCGTGCAGGGCATGGCCACCCCCCAGTTTTCCAACAGTTCCGGATGCAGTTCGCCGAACACGCCGATTTTGGCGCCCTGGTGCAGCACCGCAGCCGCCCGGCCGGGTATAAAACGCGGATCCGTCGCTTCTGCCACCGTATAGTCCCGGGAAAGGTAGAAAAAGAGGGCCTGCAGCTGACCGCTGACGGTATTGAAGTTGGCATCCGGGGCGGCGTGCAAAAAGCCCAGGTGCTGTCGGGTTTTGACGCCATAGTTTTCGCCTTCGTCCCGGTAAGCCACCTTGCCCACCTCAAAGATGCGGTGCGGGAACACGGCGTTGGCGGAAACGGACTCGGACATCATCAACGAAGCCAACACCGAATCCCGGACGTATTCAAAGTTTTCCGACATGGGGTTGCTGATGCGGATGGTCTGTTTTCCATCCCCCCGCATGCGTTCAATATAGTCTTTGCCCGATCCCAGGTAGTTGTAGATCATTTCCTGGTAGCCGAGTCCGATCAGGATTTCTTTGACCTTGCGGCTGAACAGGGTGATGGGCGTCAGGCGGCCGATGGTGAAGTCCCGGGGGTGCAGGGGTTTGAAACTAGGCAGGGTCCGGCCGATCATGACGTCTTCCACCACGTCGGCGGCGTGCAGAAAATCGTTGCGGTATTCCGGCGGCACCACGGTAATGCCCGGTAGTTTGGCGTCGGTGCCCGCCGAGGCGGCCGCTTCGGCGGCGGTCGCCTCTTCTGCGGTACAGCCCATGCGCCGGAGGGCGGCGACGCAGTCCGGGCCGGAGATAGCTTCGCCCAGGAATTTTTCGACCCGCGCCAGAGAACAGAAGGTCGGCTTTTGGTAGTAATAGGGAAAGGTCACGTTGCGGCCGAAGGGCGTATCATAGGGATACTCCACCGTGACCGGCTTGACCGTATAGCCCGAGTCGGCAAAGTCGCAGGCCACCATGTTCACCGCCAGGGTAAGCGTTTCCAGGTCGGTACCGGTCATTTCGACAAAAAGCTCGGTATCCCCTTCTTCGACGGCGCCGATGCGGGCGCTGTTGATGACCGGCGGAAACGAAAGCGTCTCGCCCGAGGCATCGGTCAGGTAGGGAAAGAGCGGAAAGGAAGCCACGATATGGCCGTATTCCTGCCCCTTGGGATGCTGTACGCAGATCTCCCGCAAAGACAGGCTTGAGTCCATGCCCAAGGGCACAAAGCGGGTAGCGTCCGGATCGGCGGCGCGGTACCGGACCGGCCACTGCATCAGGGCGGTACGGTACACGCCCATGGCGATGGAACGCCGCTTGCGGCCGAAGTTCCAGCAGAGCTTTTCCTGGGTCTGGATGACGTCCTTCAGCTGCAGGTCGTCGATGGCTTTGCCGCCGACCACGAAGGCGGCGATGTAGGGACGGATGTCCTTCAGCGCCGCGTCGACCACCACCCGATACGTTCCCGCATTCAGGACGGCGCCGGGACGGGACACAAAGGGATACTCCGGCCGTTCGCCGCCGGAATGGACGCGCAGCTGCCGGGCCACGCCCGCGGTGGACCACAGGTCCGGCCGGTTGGTGTCGTTCAGTTCGATCTTAAGGATGCGTTCCGCCTCAGGCAGGCTCGGGTCCGAATCTTCGTCCAGCTCGGCCTTGGCGCAGGTCAGGGCGGCTTCGAACTCGTCCCTGGTCGGCCAGCGACGACCCGCCAGCTGGTAAAACAGCTGTTCATTCACTTCAATCTTAGGCATGTTTCATTTCCTCGGCCCGGCGCAGGCGCACGTTCTCGATGTCATTGCTGAACAGTTCCCGCAGGTCGTTCAGCCCCAGGGCCATCAGGGCCATCCGGTCGATGCCGATGCCCCAGGCGGCCACGGGCACGTCCACCCCCAGCGCCTTGGTCACTTCGGGCCGGAAAATGCCCGACCCGCCCAGCTCGAACCAGCCGAGCACGGGATGCTTGATGTGCACCTCCACCGACGGTTCGGTAAAGGGGAAATACCCGGGGACGTATTTGACTTCCTTGGCGCCCGCCACTTCCACGGCGAACATTTCCAGAAAACCCAGCAGGGTGCGCAGGTTCACCTCTTCGCCCAGGACGATGCCCTCGGTCTGGTAAAAGTCCGACAGATGCGTGGCGTCCACCCGGTCGTAGCGGAAGCAGCGGGCGATGCCGAAATACTTGCCCGGCACTTTGGCCTTGGGCAGCTGCCGGGCGGACAGGACCGTGCCCTGGCTGCGCAGGATCAGCCGCTTGGTGAATTCTTTGTCGAAGCGGTAGTTCCAGCCCCGGCTGCCCGTATCGCCGCCGTTTTCGTGGGCCGCGGAAACCCGGGACAGCCAGGGTTCCTCGATGGATTTGGCCTTGGTCGGCTCCGCCGTATAGTACACGTCGTGGATATCCCGGGCGGAGTGGAACTGGGGCATGAAGAGGGCGTCGGAGTTCCAGAATTCCGTCTCCACCAGGGAACCGTCGAATTCCTCGAAGCCCAGGGAAACCAGCTTGTCCTTGACGTCTTCCAGAAATTTGGCGTAGGGGTTGGAGCGGCCGATCAGCAGCCGCGACGAGGGCACGTTGACGTTGTAGGCCCGGAAGGTGCCGGTCTTCCAGGCGCCGGAAGACAGCATCTCCGGTGTCAGGGGGCCGATTTCGTCCCCCGTCAGACCCGCGGCGGCCAGGGCTTCCGCCAGGGCGTCCCGCTCGGGGGCAAACGCGTAGACCACGGTCTCCCGCTCGATGACGCGGAACGCCGCGTCCGCGGCGCCCCGTTTTTTGGCGACCCCCGCCATGGCCACTCGTTCGGCGTCGGAGAGCTCCGCGTCCGCCAGGATGGCCCCCGGGGCCGAACCGGCTTTTTCCAGCAGGCTGCGCAGAACGGTCATTTTACCCGCCGCCTCGCCGCCGGCGGGAAACCCGTTGGCCGGCACTTCCGCCGCCGCCGCCAGGGCGACCCGCTTGGCGCTATCCATGACCAAAAGCCCGAACCGGGACAGGAACCCGAAGGCACTGCCCACGTCCTTGTTCTCCAAGCCCAACGCCTGGGCAATTTCGGGCATGCTCAGGCCCTGCTTTTCCGCCAGCAGACGGAGCATGCGTTCTTCCGGCGTACCTGCTTCGCGCCACTGCCGGCCAAGTTCGGTCAATTCATAAAATACCCGGGCTTCCCGGCGCAGTTCCAGGACCAGACCCTTGCCGGCCAGCCAGGACAGGGCCTGGTTGCCGTTGCCCGCTTTAAACCCCAGATCCGCCTCCACTTTTTCCACCGTCAGCTCATCGCCCCGGCGATACTCTCTGAGGATGCGCACTTCAAGGGGGTGCAGATTCTTTACTATGCTTTGAATGTCCATGAAAGCTCCAACAACGCGCTCGGATAACCTGTTTCGGTACTCCAAACTACCCGAGAACCGCCTTCATGTAAAGACGAGCGGGACTGGACGGCGGGGCAAAACCGTCGGATACTGGGACGATGAAGTCGCTCACCCAAGAACTGTGGTTTGAAACCAAAAGACCCCGGGAGTTCATCAACATCACCGCCCAGGTGGCCGATCTGGTCCGGAAATCGGGCATCCAGGAGGGCCTGTGCCTGGTCAACGCCATGCACATCACCGCCAGCGTTTTCATCAACGACGACGAGTCGGGGCTGCACCGCGATTTTGACGCCTGGCTCGAAAAGCTGGCGCCCCACGAGCCGGTTGCGTCGTATCAGCACAACCGGGGCGAAGAAAACGCCGACGCCCACCTGAAGCGCCAGGTCATGGGCCGGGAGGTCGTCGTCGCCGTCACCCGGGGCGACCTGCACTTCGGCCCCTGGGAACAAATCTTTTACGGCGAATTCGACGGCCGGCGCCGCAAGCGGGTCCTGGTCAAGATAATCGGGGAATAGCGGGACTAATAGGCGGCAAAGGGGATCACTTCCGTTACCTGCACCCGGAAGCGGGCGGAAACGGTCCAGCGGCCGGCGTCCACCCAGTAACGGGGAAAGCCGGCCAGGGCGATCAGTCCGGTGGCCTGCCGGGGCCGGTTCCGTTCGGTGCTCCGCAGCAGGGCGCGCACCGCCGCCCGGGCTGCGTCTTCCAGCGCCGTCCGCTTGCCTTCCATCCAGTCCCCGGGATCGATCGGTCCCGCCAGGGAGCCCGTGCCCACGGCCTGGGTGTTCCGGATCGTGCCGGCCTTCCAGGCCTCCAGCCGGCGCAGCTGTTCGGCGCTGGGGCGGTATTCGGTCCATAAAAAGAAGTAGGACCCGCTGACCGACGCGTCGGTGGCGCTGAGCCGGGGATCGCCGAAGGGAATCGCCCCCAGCGCCTGCTGCTCGAACTTCTCCGGTATTTTCCGGGCCACCTCGCCGATGTCGTAGTGGAAGGACCAGCCGTAGATGATGCCGCCGTAGACAAAGGCGGATTCCTCCAGAGCCCGGGAACGGACCGTATCCGCGTCCGACGGATAGGGAACGTCCACCGCCCGGCCGTAGACCGGCTCCCGGTCGATGCGTACCTGACCCCGCAGCACTTCTTCCGCGCCCACGGGCCCCGGGCGCCAAAGCCCCAGGCTCAGCAGGATAAGCCCTGAAGCCAGCCGGAACGGCAGCGCGGCGCTGCGGGAATAATTCATCTGCGTCCTATCAGCGAGGTCCAGGGATTGGCCCGGAAGCGGATCATGAAGTAGAGCCAGGCAAAGACGAAGCCCGCCAGATGGGTCAGATGGGCGATGCCGCTGCTCATGCCGAAAACCGAAGAAAACAGTTCAATCGCCGTATAGCCCAGCACCAGAATCGGCGCCCGCAGGGGCAGGATCCCCCACACGTAGATCAATGATTCCGGAAAGAAGGTGGCGTAGGCCAACTGCACGGCAAAGATGGCGCCCGAAGCGCCCAACAGATAAATTCCATAGCTCCCGGTCAGAAGATAGATGCCGAAAGAAGCAATCCCGGCCAACAGCCCGGTGGACAGATAGAACAGCAGGAATTCCTTGGTGCCGATGTGGCGCTCCACCGGGGTGCCGAAGAAAAACAGACCCAACATATTGAGCACCAGGTGGGACATGCCCCCGTGGGCGAACATGTAGCTGAAAAACTGCCAGTACGCTCCGGCCCGCAGCACCGCCAGCGGGTTCAGGGCCAGATAAGCCGTAGAGCGGGGAAACATGTTCTGGGCCAAAAACACCAGCAAATTCACGCCGATCAGGATCAGAACTGCGTTGTCGTAGCGATACCGAAAAGGTTTTTGAACAAAATTCATGTAGTTAAAATACGCTTTTGCGAGTCCCGGGGTCAATTACGGCCTGGAGAAGGGAATTTCGATGCGGATATCCCGGTAGATATACAATTGGCAGGCCAGCCGGTCTTCCGGTCCGGCGCCGACTGCGGCCAGGCGTTCACCCTCGGCGGCGCTGATGGGGTTGGTTCCGCTGCCCCTTCCCTGCCCGGCGTACACCCGGATCCGGCAGGTTCCGCAGCGCGCCTTGCCGCCGCAGTCGTGGTGCAGGACAATCCCCGCCTGAACCAGGGCGTTCAGCACCGAAACGGTACTCGAACAGGGCACCTCCCGTTCCACGCCGTCGCCGGTCAACCGGATCACCGCCACGGTGCTTATCCCGAAATGAACGAAACCCGGTTCCGTCCTTCCTGCTTGGACTGGTAGAGGGCCCGATCAGCCCGATCGACTATAGCTTTAGGGGTAAAATCGATATTTCCGACGTAGCAGGCTACCCCGCAGGAAATGGTAACCTTCAGGCGCTGTCCCGCATACTCGGTTTCCAGCGCCTCCACCGCAGCGCGCACGCGTTCGGCGATGCTCACCGCCAGCGGTTTATCCGCCTCTCCCACCATGACGACGAATTCCTCACCCCCGTACCGGGCGGCCACGTCCATGGGCCGGATGTTGTCGATGATCGTTTTGGCCACCTGCTTCAGCACCACGTCGCCGCAGGAATGCCCGTAGGTGTCGTTGAATTTCTTAAAATGATCGATATCCAGCATGATGACGCCGAAAAACGGCCGCTCCGGCGCGGTGGGATCCAGCCGCTCGTTCAGCACGTTGAAAAAATAGTGCTTCATCTTGAGCTTGGTCATCATGTCGGTAGTCGTCATTTCGAACAAGAAAGCGTTGTTGATGGCGATGGACGCCAATATGGCGATGTTGAGGATATATTCCCGCTCATAGTCATCGTATTCGCTTGAGTCTATCCGTTCACCGAGCATGATGATTCCGTTGATGCGCCCCTTGGCCTTGAGGGGAATGAACAAGGACGGCTCCAGCCGCTCGATATGCTCCAGGTCGGCCAAAAGTCCGATCTCGTCGTGGATCTCCTGCAGCGTGTAGGATGAATATTTTCCGGAGAACAAATGGATCAGCGGGTGATTCTCCGCCAGGGAATAATCCACGGTGTGGTCGATATCAAAACCCTGGTAATTGCGGTGCAGGGTAAAGCATTCCGAATCAAGCCCTTTCCGGGCAAACAAACCCGCTTTGATGACCTTCATCTGGGCCATGCACGTAAAAAGTATGGAATCGATGAGGATATTGTAGTCCAGCGTGGAATTGAGACTTTTCGAGATTTCAAACAACTGCTTGAGATCGAAAATCTGCTTTTCGCATTCGCTGGTCTCATCCATGATTATACCCTTGTTCCAACATAGCATTCAAAGGTACGGCGCGCAAGCAAGATCATACCCGCGCTTCCGATCGGGAGTCCGGGGTTTCCGGCGCCAACGCCCCGGATTCGTTCAGGATAGTCCGGTATTCCTGCAACGTCGTCGCCCGCACCAGCAGGTTCCGCAAACCAGCGGCTCCGGGCAGGCCCTTGGTGTAGGCGCAGAACTGTTTGCGCATCTCCCGGCAGGCCACGGCTTCGCCTACATCTTGAATCAAGAGCTCCAGTTGCCGCAAGCCGGTACGCAAACGGTAATCCGGCGTGGTGGATGCATAGTTGCCGCGGCGCAGCAGGTCCCGGGTTTCGCTGAATATAAAGGGGTTTCCCATGGCGCCCCGGGCAAACATGACCGCGGCGCAACCGGTTTGTTCCAGCATCCGCTTGGCGTCCTCAGGAGCAAACAGGTCCCCGGACCCGACGACGGGCACCGCCAGCCGGGAGACCAAGTCGGCAATGTGGCTCCAGTCGGCTTTGCCCGCGTAGGCTTGGGCGCGGGTCCGGGCGTGCAGGGCTACCAGCGCGGCGCCGGCTTCCACGGCCACCCGGGCGGTTTCCCGGTAATTGAGGCTCGCGTCGTCCCAGCCGGAGCGAATTTTTACGGTTACCGGCACTCCGCCCAGATGCGCGGCCGAAGCCTTGACCACCGCTTCCACGATGCGGCCCAAGCGGTCGGGATGGCGCAGCAGATCCGAACCGGCCCCGGTCTTAACGACCTTGGGGACCGGACAGCCGCAGTTGATGTCCACCGCCTGGGGCTGATGCGGCGCCAGCAGCGCCACGGCCCGGGCCATCACGTCCGGGTCGGCCCCGAACAACTGAATCGCGTAAGCGCTTTCGTTGTCCGCCCGACGCAGCAATTGTCCGGTTTTGGCCGAATCCCGCACCAGGGCTTCGGTAGAAATCAGTTCCGTACAGGTAAAGTCCGCCCCCTGGTCCCGGCAGATGGACCGGAAAGCCCGGTCCGAATAGCCCGCCACGGGCGCCAGAAAAAGGTTCCCCGGAAGGACCAGGGAACCGACGCGTACCGGTCGATGCAGGCTCACCGCCGCCGATCTCAAGCCAGGGGCAGCCCGAAGAAGCGGTTGGAATTTTCCCACAGCGCGGCGGATAGTTCCTCTTCATCCATTTCCAGCATGTCCGCCAGAAAGCGGCCGGTCACGGGCAGGTACTTGGGCATATTCCGCTTGCCCCGGAAATCGGCGGGCACCATGAACGGACTTTCTGATTCGATCAGGATGCGGTCCAGGGGCAGCACGCCGATGGTGTCGTGCAGGTTGCGGGCGTTGCGGTAGGTCAGGTTGCCGGCAAAAGAAAAATAGAGGTTGAGATCCAGCGCCCGCCGGGCGTACTCGGCATCTTCCGAATAGCAGTGCAGGACGCCGCCTTTGGGGGGCAAACGGTCCCGCAAAATGTCCAGGACATCGTGCCCCGCATCCCGATTGTGGATGATGACCGGCAGATCAAGTTTGGCCGCCAGCTCGAGCTGGGTGATGAACAGTTCGATCTGGGACTTCTTGTCCCCGAATTTGCGGTAATAATCCAGACCGATTTCGCCGATGGCCACGACCCGGGGCAGGCGAACGCTCTGTTCTACGGTCTGAATCCAGTTTTTACCCGGATTCTGCACTTCCGAAGGGGACACGCCCACCGCATGGTACACGTTGGCGGCGGATTTTAGATTATCGTATACCTTCGCGAAGTCGTGCAGGCTGTTGCAGATCGAAACGAGGCGAGTCACTGAAGCCTGCCGGGCTTCCTGCGTTACGATGAGCTGCTCGATAGGGTCATCATAGATGAGCCCTATGTGGGCATGAGTATCAAAATACTGCATGGCTTATCCAAAAGATACGAAATCAGAGGGCTTCCAAACTGGAAGTGTCTGAAATATAGCACAGATCGACAAAGCCGTCAATGAAATGCTCACCCGAAGGGTAAAAAGCGTCGAAAATAGAGCATACGGAACGCCGACCCGTCGACCCGTGGGTGATTTGACATTAGCTGTATTTAGCTGTTATAATTGACTCTCCAGCTGTCGTTTGATTGAAAGATAAGGAGCAGGCGGTGGCCTCGGTCCATAACTACAAAAGAATCGAAAACAGTCTCGTCAGAAAAGTTGAAAACATTTTTAACGCCGCCGTGGGTGGGGTTCGCTCCGTTTTCAGGACCATCTTCCACGTCGGCAAGCGCCGCTATACGCTCATGCTGGTTCCCCATTCGGAAAAAAAGGTCTACAACCTGCACGTCACCGTCTTTTCCCTCGCGGCCATCGGGTTGGTTTTGACGGGCATCCTGGGTTCCTTCTTCTGGTACGGCGCCGTCTATACCGACGCCAAGGGGACGCTGGTCGAAAAGGACAACAAGCTGAAGAACGCCCAGGCCAGCCTGGACCAGATGCGGGACGAAACCGCCCACCTGCTCAAGGCGGCCCGGGGCTTTGAAGCCGCCTTGTCTTCGACCCTCGGCAACCTGGGTCTGGACCGGTCCAGGACGGACGCGGCAACCGCCGACTCCGGCGACCTGTCTTCCTTCTTCGACGTCAAGGAATCCGTGGAAGGTTCGCTCAAAGAAGTCAGCGAGGTCCGACGGCTGGCGGGCTACCTTTCTTCCGCCGTCGATCCGGTCAAGGAAATCGGCAATCTGCTGGATTCCCAGAGCTCCTTGTTGACCGACATTCCCAGCCTCTGGCCGATCAAGGGCGGCATCGGGCACATATCCATGTTTTTTGGACAGAATGAAAACCCTTTTACCGGCCAGTGGTACATCCATAAGGGAATCGATATTTCCACCTACCGGCAGGGCGATCCGGTGCTGGCCACCGCCGACGGTCAGGTGGTGACCGTGGACTACGACATCGGCGGTTTCGGCAATTACGTCATCATCAAGCATAAGCACGGGTTTTATACCCGCTACGCCCACCTGCAATCCTTCCGGGTTCAGAAGGGACAAAAAGTGCAGCAAGGCCAGGCCATCGGCTACATCGGCAACACCGGTTTATCCACCGGACCCCATCTGCATTACGAAGTCCACATCGGTTCCGACGTGGTGGATCCGTTGAAATACCTCAACATCCGTTCCAGCATGGCGCGGACCGGTTCCTGACGCCCGAGCCAGCATGACCGTACCCAATCGTGAAGACCTCTCCATCAACACCATCATTGGTCCCGGAACCGCCGTGGACGGCAACGTCGAAGCCGCCGGGTTTGTGCGTGTGGACGGCGCGCTCAAGGGCAACCTGATCGCCAAGGGTCGCGTGGTGGTGGGCGAACGGGCCCGGATGAAAAGCGACATCAGCGGCACCTTCGTCACCATCGGCGGAGTCGTCGTCGGCAACATCGTCGCCAGCGAACGGGTGGTGGTGCTTTCCACCGCCCTGGTGCTGGGCGATATCGTGACCCGGCACATCCAGGCGGAAGAAGGCAGTCTGATCCATGGTTTGATCATCGCCGTCGGCAGCGCCGGAGACTGGGACGCCGCCCTGACCCAGTACCGGGATGCCCGGGGCGTCAAAACGATTCTTACGGAACGGGGTTGATGTCCAAAGTAGATTTCCCCGAAGGCAGCACACCCTTTTTCAACCCCGCGGCGTATACGGGCACCCGAACCGAAGCCCGGAAAGCCAAGGAAAAACCCCTCCGGGGCGTCCGGAAACCGGCGTTTTCTACCTTTCTGGATCAGGCAAGCGTTGGAGCGGGTTCGGAGATCGGCTCCCTTCCGGACCTCCCGGTTTCAGAAGAAACCCTGCGCACGCTTTTGGACGACATCCACGCCGCCGGCGAAGAGCTGAAAGATAAACCCCTGAACGAGCAGATCAAACGGTATAAAACCGCAGTCCGCAATTTTCTTCACTATGTGGTTGAAAACGGCTATACTGTGCAAGAACAGACCAGCGGAACCAATATACTGAAAAGGAAAAAGTTTACCCTGGTGCAAGTGATCGACAAGAAACTGGAACAGTTGGCCGCCGGCATCCTGGCCGGCCAGAGCACCCAGTTGGATCTGCTGGCGCGTCTGGACGAAATTTCAGGCCTGCTGGTAAACCTGTTGCGATAAGGAGTCCCCATGGACGAGCAGTATATGGACGAAGACGTATCCCATCTTGAGGATACCGTGGAAGAAGCCCGCCTGGTCGACGCCCCGGATGAACCAACCGCCCCGGGTAGCGCTGAACCCCTGCGGCCGGATACTCCCGTGTACCGCCTGCGGCTCTCCTACTCCCACGAAACCTTCCTGGCCGCCTACGAGGGCGACCGCTTGCCCGCCAACACCATCGTCCTGGTTCCCACCAGGTATGGCCGCGACCTGGCCTATATCGTCGGCGCCGTATCCAACAACGGCTCGCTGAACCCCGCGGAGGTGGTGCGCATCGAGCATCCCGCTTCTGCGGCCAACCTGGAAAAATTGCGCCAGGACCGGATCCGCGAAGAAGAAGCGTACCGGGTGTGCAAACAGAAGATCAGCGCCCATCGCCTGGATATGAAGCTTGTTTCCGTCCACTACCTGCTTGAAGAGCAAAAGATCCTTTTCTTTTTTACCGCCGAGAACCGGGTGGATTTCCGGGACCTGGTTAAGGATCTGGTGGGCATTTTCAAGTCCCGGGTAGAACTGCGGCAGATCGGCGTCCGGGACGAATCCCGGGTCGTCGGCGGACTCGGCGTCTGCGGACGGGGCTATTGCTGCCATACCGTGTCGGACAAGCTTAAACCGGTTTCCATAAAAATGGCCAAAGATCAGAATCTGTCCCTCAACTCCATGAAAATAAGCGGCCCCTGCGGTCGCTTGCTCTGCTGCCTGTCCTATGAGCATACTTTTTACAATGAACAACGGCGACAGATGCCGCCCGAAGGATGCAAGATTCCCTTCCAGGGCCTTACCTGGAAGGTTGTCGAAGTCAACCCTGTCCTGGGCAAGCTCCGGGTCTGCTCCGAGGACGGCCGCTTGCTGCACCTTCCCGGGGGCGATTTTGAGCGCGTCGACGGCCGCTGGCGCATCGTCGACACGCCCTCCGAGAACCTGGAACCCTTAAAAACCCCCGGTAAATAGCCATGGTCAAACGGGCGCAGACGGCGCACCTGGACTACCGGGCGTTGATCAAATCCCAATATACCAGGCTCCTTTGGGAGCTGCTTGACCGCTACGCGTAAGCCACGCAGACGACTCCCAGACCGGTTCCGTCCAGTTTTCCGGAGTCAAAATCGTTATGCCATTCGGTGCGGCTGAACCCATTGTCGGTCAGTATTATTTCCAGTTGATCGGATCGGAGGGGGTACAACGCTATCCGGTCCTTGAACACCGCCTGTCCGCTGGACGAGAAAATGGTAGCGTCAAAAAAGATATGCCCGTCCGGGCTTTCCGAATAATTGCGCACGAATCGGCAGCGGATCGTTTCGATGGTCGGCAGTTTCTGGATCTTTTCCGCCAGGACCCGCTTGAAATTCACCAATTCGAA
The DNA here is from genome assembly GCA_020719845.1 of Treponema denticola. Classification (GTDB taxonomy): domain Bacteria; phylum Spirochaetota; class Spirochaetia; order Treponematales; family Breznakiellaceae; genus DYPP01. Next base: position 23,142 of record DYPP01000003.1, read on the forward strand.
CACGCAGACCCCACCGGGCCGTAAAAGAGTCTTTAGGTCGCGGATAAACGCACCGATTTCCTCCGTGTCTTCCAGGTGCGCCAGGGTATTGCCCAGACAGAGGATGCCGTCAAAACTATGGGCCGCAAAATAGTCAGCCAGTTCGCGCATGTCCATGCGCAGAAATCGGGCGTTCGTTTTGGGTTCCGGATTGCGGCGGCAGGCGCTGCGGATCATTTCCGCGTTTATATCCACCCCGGTAACGTCCATCCCCTGGCGCATCAAAGCCAGGGATGTAGCTCCGGTGGCGCAACCGATATCCAGAATTTTGGGGCTTCGCTTGGTTTTGCCGAAGAAGGGCGCGCTTTTGGTTAAATGATCCTGGATAAAATTGATTCGATCCGTACTCAGCGGGAATAGATCATCAAAATATTCAAGTAAGTTATCATATAAAGCTTCCATATATCGTCATTATACATGATCACATACAAATCGTCATTCCCCAAAACAAGATATTTTTCCCCCCGGCAACGATCGCTGAACCGGAAAACGGTTAGGGTTTCCTTTTCCATATACGAATGGTTCCTGTTTTTTATATATTTAAAAACATTTAGCCTGCAAAAGCGCTGGAGATGAGATTCTATATCGACAGCATCAACGTGTTTCCCGTCCCCGACGGCGACACCGGAACCAACCTGTCGGTCACCATCGCCGGGGCCCTGGATTCGACGGTTCCGGAAGCCTCCGCGTCGGCGACCCTGGGCGCGCCGGCGGACGCGGCGCTCATTTCCGCCCGGGGCAATTCGGGCGTCATTTTTACCCGGTTCGTTTCCGGTTTGCGCTGAGTCGTCAAAACCGCCGAAATTGCGCACCCATGATTTTGCCGCCGCCGTCCGGTTTGCCTATGACCGCGCCCGGTCGGCGATCAGCGATCCCCGGGACGGCACCATGCTGTCGGTGATCGAAGAGTGGGCCGCTTCCCTGACTAGCCGCCTCAAGGATACATCCGGTTTTGCCGACCTGATCGGCGCCACCCGGGAGGATTTGCGCAATTCGCTCCAATCCACGACCCTGCGGCTGGCGCAACTCCGGGACGCCGGCGTGGTGGACACCAGCGCGGCGGGCTTTGTCAAATTTGTGGAAGGCGGACACGATTTTTTGGTCAACGGTAAATCCGACTGATCGTGGCCGTCGGCCGGGCGCACGCCAAAGTACACGTGCCCACGAATAATCCGGAAGACGTGATGGCCAAGCTCTTTCGGTTCGGTACGATCAGCGGCCAGAAGGGGGACGATATGCGTATCCAGTACGCGGATGCCCACGATCGCCGCGCCAGTGTGGCCATCGTCACCGATTCTTCCTGCGATCTGTCCTCCGCCGGCCTTGGCCGCACTGCGGAGAGCAAAACCGCTTTTCCCCGGACAGCCCAACCCCCGGCCCACTTCTTTTCCCGCCTGTACGCCTATCTGGGGGATTACTACGACCAGGTCCTGGCCATCCACCTTTCGGCGGCCATGTCGGGCACCTGCGACACCAGCCAGCGGAAAGCCAAAAAGACCGACGGCCGGACGACGGTGTTCGATTCCCGCCACCTATCGGGCTCCCTGGCTTTGGTCGTGCTCCGCGCCGCGGAAGCGGCGGAAGCGGCGGGAAAATCGATCCGGTACGGCAAATCCTTTTCCGAACGCGCCAACCAGAAGACCATCATCCGCATGACCACGGAAATACACCGGCAGAACCCGTTGCGTTGGTACGCCATCGGCCACGCCGCCGCCCCGGAAAAAGCCGCCGCCATGGCGGCGGAACTGCAAAAAGCCTTGGGGTTTACGCCCTTGTACGTGACCGATATTTCCGCCGTCGTCGCCCTGAACTCCGGACCGGGAGCGGTTTCGGTGGTCACGATGAGCGAGTAGGCGCTACGGGAACCGCGGGCCGCCCGGGACGGGCGGGCTCGCGGTCGGAGGCCTTAGGCGGAACCGCCTGATTTAGGCGGCAAGGGAATAAAAATGCTGGTACGTCGTTTGTAGTCCGCGTAGGCCGGATCGGAACCGTACTTGGCGTCGGCGCTTTTTTCCAGCAGCGGAATACCGCTGACAAAAAGCAGCGGCAAGGTGATGAACAGCGGTCCGATTACGGCCAGATGGAGCGCCCCCGACAGAACCGGCAGGACGTAGATAAAAAGAGTCCACCAGAGCAGGGCTTCGCCGAAATAGTTGGGATGCCGGGAATAGCGCCACAAACCGCCGGAAATGAACCCCGGTTGGCCTGAGTTCTTAAAGGCCGATTTCTGGGCATCGCTGATCGCTTCGATCCCAAATCCCGCCAGCCACAGCATGACGGCCGCCAGCTCCAAAACACCGAAACGCCGCGCTTGTTCCGGCACCGCCACGGAAGCGGCCACGGGCAACAAAACTACCGCCACCGTCACGGCCTGCAGCAGCCAGAAATTTAAAAAACGGAGCGGATTATCCCGCATCTGGTCAAAGCGGTGGTCTACTTTGATCTTATGGATCCTGGTGAACAGATACGTTCCCAGCCGGAACGCCCAGAGCATCGTCAGCGCCGCAGGCAAAAAATCGGTTCATTTTTCCTCCTGATATGCTACCAATATAATCATAATACGACTTGCATTGACAGTTGGGTAGAAAATCTTATAGGCTTATAGCTTGATTGTTGAACCGGTTTAGCAACGGGAGGATCGATGGATATCGACAGCAACGCCTTTAAAGAGCATATACGCCTACGCTTGCGACGCCGTTACGGCAAAGATCTGGCCGAAGCCAGCCGTCATGATATCTACGACGCCGCCGCCGCCGCAACCATGGAATATATTCTGGATAACTGGATGGCCACCCGCAAAGCGTTCGACGCCAGGCCGGGACGCCAGATGTTTTATCTGTCCGCCGAATTCCTGATGGGCCGGGCGCTGACCAACAATCTGATCAACCTGGGGATTCTGGACTCGGTGCAGGACGTTCTGTCCGAAATCGGGTTCGAATACGATGAAATCGAAGAGGAAGAGCCGGACGCCGGCCTGGGCAACGGCGGCCTGGGCCGCCTGGCGGCCTGCTTTCTGGACAGCTTGGCCACCATGGACATGCCCGGCCACGGCTACGGCATCCGCTACCGCTACGGCATGTTCGAGCAGGCCATCGAGAACGGCAAACAGGTTGAAAAACCCGACAACTGGCTGGAGCACCGGGATCCCTGGGCCATCAAACGGAGCGATCTGGCGGTGACCGTCCGTTTCGGCGGCGAAGTCTACACGGACACCTGTCCCGATGGCCGGGAACGCGTCAGCGTCAGGAACGCGGAGGTCGTCCAGGCTATTCCCCACGACATGGCCATCGTCGGTTTCGATACCAAGACGGTCAACACGCTCCGCCTCTGGGAGGCCTTCAGCCCGGACGGATTCGACCTGCAGCTCTTCAACGAAATGCACTACCACCGGGCCATGGAACGGGCCAACCAGGCGGAAGACCTTTCCCGGGTGCTCTACCCCAACGACGCCGGACCCTCGGGCAAGGCCCTGCGGCTCAAACAGCAGTATTTTTTCGTTTCCGCCAGCCTGCAGGATATCCTCCGTGCGTTCATGGCCCGCTTCGGCTCGGATTTTGAAAGACTGCCCGAGTTCGCGGTCATCCAGCTCAACGACACCCATCCGGTGGTGGCCATACCGGAACTGATGCGCCTTTTGATGGACGAAGCCTGTCTCGGATGGGACGAATCGTGGCGCCTGGTCAAGCGCATTTTTGCCTACACCAATCATACCATCCTGGCGGAAGCCCTGGAAAAATGGCCCATCGATCTCTTCACCTCCATCCTGCCCCGGCTGTACAACATCGTGGAAGAGATCGACCGGCGACACCAGGACCAGCTCAAGGAGCTGTACAGCGAAGACTGGGAAAAGCGGCACCGCATGTCCATCGTCGCCGACGGCGTCATCCACATGGCCCGCCTGGCCATCGTCGGCGGATTTTCGGTAAACGGCGTCGCCGGCCTGCACACGGAGATCCTGAAGAAGCGGGAACTTCGCGACTGGTTCGAGTGGCGGCCGGAACAGTTCAACAACAAGACCAACGGCGTCACCCAGCGCCGCTGGCTGCTTTCCGCCAATCCCGGCCTGTCCACGCTGATCACGGAAGCCATCGGGCCGGGTTGGGAGAAGGATATGGGCAAGCTCAAGGCGCTGGAAGCCTTTGCCGAGGACGCCTCTTTCCGTTCCCGCTTCATGAAGATAAAACAGGACAACAAGTACCGGCTGGCGGAATATCTACAAAAAATGCAGGACGCCCGCCTGGATCCGGCTTCCCTATACGACGTGCAGGTAAAGCGCCTGCACGAGTACAAGCGCCAGCTGCTCAACATCCTGCACATCATGTACCTGCACAATCGCCTGACCGACGATCCGACCCTGGAAATGCCGCCCCAGACCTTCATTTTCGGCGCCAAAGCCGCCTCCGGCTACCGTCGCGCCAAGTCCATCATCGCCCTGATCTGGGCCGAGGCGGCGCGGCTGCAAGCGGACGAGCGCGTCCGCGGCCGACTGCGCATCGTTTTTGCGGAGAACTACCGGGTCAGCCTGGCGGAAAAAATCATCCCCGCCGCAGATCTGTCGGAGCAGATTTCCACCGCCGGCAAGGAGGCCAGCGGCACGGGCAACATGAAGTTCATGATGAACGGCGCCTTGACCATCGGCACCATGGACGGAGCCAACGTGGAGATCGTGCAGGAAGTCAGCCGCAAGAACGCCTTTATTTTCGGCCTCGGCGCGGAAGAGATCGCCGCCATGGAAGCCACCCACTCCTATGATCCCCGCATCTACCTGGGCCGCACCCCGGCCCTGGCCCGGGTCGTGCACCAGTTGGTGGACGGCAGCTTCAGCCACGTTTTTCAGGGCGCCTTCAAAGAAATATACGATTCCCTGCTGAACGGCGTGGACGGCAACCGGCCGGATCCTTATTACGTGCTGGCCGACTTCGACAGCTACGTGAACGCCCACGAGCTGGCTTTGGCCGCCTATCAGGACCAGGAAAACTGGGTCCGCAAGGCCATCCTCAACGTGGCTCGTTCGGGGGTGTTTTCCACGGACCGCACCATCGGCGAATACGCCCGGGACATCTGGGGCATTCAGCCGATCCGGGTCAGCTGAACGCCCGGCGGCGGCCGATTGGCCGACCGTCCAGAAATTACAGGGCTAGTCCGCTATTCGCCTTGCGTTTTGACCGGGTCCCTGTTACCTTGGGCTGATGAACAAAGCCGCCGTCGTGCCTTTCGACCTTCTTTCCCCGGATTTGATCGCCGAATCCGTGGCCGAAGCCTACGGCCTAAAGCTGGAAGGCGTCTTTTTTCCGTATCCCAGCTACATCAACCGGGTATACGGACTACGGGCCGAAGATGGCACCGAGTACGTGGTCAAGTTCTATCGCCCGGGTCGCTGGGAGATGGACGCCATCCGGGAAGAGCACGGTTTTCTGGCAGAATTGGGAGAGGCCGAATGTCCGGTCATCCGGCCCCTTGAGGATTCGACCGGCGAGACGCTGCAGCAACTGGTTCTGGAGACCACGGAAAATGAAGTCTTGACCTTTCCCTTTTCCCTTTTTCCCAAACGGGGCGGCCGCAGCTTCGACGCCGAATCGGATACCGACTGGCTGCGGCTGGGCGCTCTGGCCGGCCGGGTGCACGCCGTCGGCCGGCGTCAGACGGCGCGGCACAGATCCGGCTTTCTACCCGGACTGCTGGACCAGCACGCGCGGGAGCTACTGGACGCCGGCTTGATCCATCCGGAATGCACCGCGGAATTCATGGACGCCTGCGCCGGGGCCGCCTTGATCCTGGACCCCCTGCTGGCCCGGACTCAGGCCATCCGCCTGCACGGGGACTTCCACCGGGGCAACATCCTGGACCGGACCGACGAGGGGCTCCTGCTGATCGACTTCGACGACATGGCCTCCGGCCCTGCGGTACAGGACCTTTGGCTGCTGCTGCCCGGTCGGTTGCAGGACTGTAGCCGCGAAACGAACCTGTTGCTGGAAGGGTACGCGGACTTTGCCGACTTCGACCGGAACGAACTGGCCTTGATCGAGCCCTTGCGTTTTTTGAGGATGGTGCACTTTCTGGTCTGGCAATCCCGCCAGCGGTTCGACGCCCAGTTCAACCGCGCCTTTCCCGACTGGGGCACCCGGTCGTTCTGGATCAAGGAAACGGAGGACCTGCGGGACCAACTGCGCGCGCTGGACCGGGATTAGGTATTCAGGCGCCCCCGGGCCATGACCAATTTGCCGCTGCGCACGCTTTCCAGAATACCATACTTTTCCAGCATCATCTGAAAGGCGTTCAGCTTGGCCGTCTTGCCCGTCGCCTCGAAGGTGATCGTATCTTCGGTCAGATCCACGCTGCGGGCCCGGAAATGATCGGCCAGCTGCAGTAGCTCGGTACGTTTTTCCACCGGACAGGCGACCTTCATGAAGGCGATTTCGCCTTCGATGATTTCTTCCCCCGTATGGTCGGCCACGTGCACCACGTCCACCAGTTTGTCCAGCTGCTTGATGATCTGGGTCAGCGTTTCCCGATCCCCGGAAGCCACGATGTTCATGCGCGAAAATTGTTGCTGGTGCGTGGGCGACACGACCACGCTGTCCAGGTTGTAGCCCCGGCGGGAAAAAACCAGGGCGATGCGGATCAGCACGCCGGGTTTGTTGGCGACAAGAAGGCTAATGGTGTGTTGTTCGGTCTGCTGGCTCATCAGGTACTTCCCTTGGGTTTTTCCACCGGTCCCGTAGGACGCTCCAACAACATGGCGCTGTAGTCGGCGCCCGCGGGAATCATGGGAAACACGTTGTCTTCCCGCTCGACCTCGGCGTGGATCAGGCAGGGACCGTCATACGCCAAAGCCTGTTTCAGCACGTCTTGGACCGCTTCGGGTTTGTCCACATGGAACCCCCGGACGCCGTAGGCATCGGCCAGTTTGACGAAGTCGGGATTGTTTTCCATGGCCACGCCGGATAGCCGGTTGTTGAAGAAAATATCCTGCCACTGGCGGACCATGCCCAGGAATTTGTTGTCGATCAGCAGAATCTTGACCGGCGCATCTTGCAGGGTCATGGTAGAAAGTTCCGCCTGGGTCATCTGGAAGCCGCCGTCGCCGACGACCACCAACTCGCCCGGGCGGGCCAGCTGGGCGCCGATGGCCGCAGGAAACCCGTAGCCCATGGTGCCCGCGCCGCCGGAGGACAACCAGTCCCGGGGCCCGTCGGTCTTGCAGAACTGGGCCGCCCACATCTGGTGCTGGCCCACGTCGGTAACCACCACCGCCTTGCCGCCGGTCAGCTGGTACAGCGTATCGATGACCAACTGGGCGGACATGGCCTTCCGGTCGTAGGCCAGGGGAAATTCCTTTTTCCACCGGGCCGTCTGCGCCAGCCAGTCCGACACATCGCCGGGATGGGCCAACGCCATCAGGGCGGCCACCGCTTCCTTGGCGTCCGCGTGGATAAAGCAGTCCACCTTGACCTGCCGGTCGTGCTCGGATTCGTCGATGTCGATGTGGATTCGTTTGGCGTCCTGGCAGAAGGTCTTTACGTTGCCCGTGATCCGGTCGTCGAATCGGGATCCGATGGAAAGAATCAGGTCGCAGTCCTTGACGGCTTTGTTGGCGTACGCCGTCCCGTGCATGCCCAGCATGCCCAGGGACAATTCGTGGGTTTCGGGGAAACAGCCCTTGCCGAGCAGGGTGGAAACGACGGGGATCCGCATCTTTTCGGCCAGGCGCCGGACTTCCTCCTGCGCCCCGGACGGTATCGCGCCGTGGCCGACCAGCAGGATCGGCCGACGGGCCGCGGAAAGCTGGGCGGCGGCGCATTCGACGGCGGACTCATCGTACGAATCGACCACCCGGTAGCCGGATCCATTTCTTCCACAAAGTCGGGATCAAAAAGCGCCGATGAAACGTCTTTAGGCACGTCGATCAGGACCGTTCCCGGCCTTCCCGTGGACGCCAGGTAGAAAGCTTCCTTCATGATCCGGGGAATATGGTTCGTGTTCTTGATCAGGTACGAATGCTTGACCACCGTCGCCACCGTGCGCTCCGCATGCGCCACCCCCAGCCCGCGTTCCTTGACCATGGCGAAGGCCTGGGGCGAGGTTACTTCGTGCACCAGGTGCA